>NZ_JAFEJA010000001.1:4417500-4731250 GCF_016919245.1 Streptomyces zhihengii
CGTGTGATACCCGGCAGGGGTTGCGCATGCGGGGTTGCGGGAGTTCTCTTGACCAGTCTGCCGACTGGTCGGCGAGTCAGAAACCGTATGGATAGGCGAAGGACATGCGAAAGGTCCGGCGTAGAGGGTAAGACCCCCGTAGCTGAAATTCATGCGGCTTGCTTGAGAATTTCCCAAGTAGCACGGGGCCCGAGAAATCCCGTGTGAATCTGGCGGGACCACCCGCTAAGCCTAAATATTCCCTGGTGACCGATAGCGGATAGTACCGTGAGGGAATGGTGAAAAGTACCGCGGGAGCGGAGTGAAATAGTACCTGAAACCGTGTGCCTACAAGCCGTGGGAGCGTCGCTGTATGTGCTTGCACATGCAGTCGTGACTGCGTGCCTTTTGAAGAATGAGCCTGCGAGTTTGCGGTGTGTTGCGAGGTTAACCCGTGTGGGGAAGCCGTAGCGAAAGCGAGTCCGAATAGGGCGATTCAGTAGCGCGCTCAAGACCCGAAGCGGAGTGATCTAGCCATGGGCAGGTTGAAGCGGAGGTAAGACTTCGTGGAGGACCGAACCCACCAGGGTTGAAAACCTGGGGGATGACCTGTGGTTAGGGGTGAAAGGCCAATCAAACTCCGTGATAGCTGGTTCTCCCCGAAATGCATTTAGGTGCAGCGTCGTGTGTTTCTTGCCGGAGGTAGAGCACTGGATAGGCGATGGGCCCTACCGGGTTACTGACCTTAGCCAAACTCCGAATGCCGGTAAGTGAGAGCACGGCAGTGAGACTGTGGGGGATAAGCTCCATGGTCGAGAGGGAAACAGCCCAGAGCATCGACTAAGGCCCCTAAGCGTACGCTAAGTGGGAAAGGATGTGGAGTCGCAGAGACAACCAGGAGGTTGGCTTAGAAGCAGCCACCCTTGAAAGAGTGCGTAATAGCTCACTGGTCAAGTGATTCCGCGCCGACAATGTAGCGGGGCTCAAGCGTACCGCCGAAGTCGTGTCATTGCAGCGTATAGCCCCAACGGGTGCTGTGATGGGTAGGGGAGCGTCGTGTGCCGGGTGAAGCAGCCGCGGAAGCGAGTTGTGGACGGTTCACGAGTGAGAATGCAGGCATGAGTAGCGATACACACGTGAGAAACGTGTGCGCCGATTGACTAAGGGTTCCTGGGTCAAGCTGATCTGCCCAGGGTAAGTCGGGACCTAAGGCGAGGCCGACAGGCGTAGTCGATGGACAACCGGTTGATATTCCGGTACCCGCTTTGAAACGCCCAATATCGAGCCCATTAATGCTAAGGCCGTGAAGCCGCCGGCTGAGTCTTCGGACGAGGTCGGAGTGGTGGAGCCGCTGACCCAAGGTGGTAGTAGGTAAGCGATGGGGTGACGCAGGAAGGTAGTCCAGCCCGGGCGGTGGTTGTCCCGGGGTAAGGGTGTAGGCCGTGTGATAGGCAAATCCGTCACACATTAAGGCTGAGACCTGATGCCGAGCCGATTGTGGTGAAGTGGATGATCCTATGCTGTCGAGAAAAGCCTCTAGCGAGTTTCATGGCGGCCCGTACCCTAAACCGACTCAGGTGGTCAGGTAGAGAATACCGAGGCGTTCGGGTGAACTATGGTTAAGGAACTCGGCAAAATGCCCCCGTAACTTCGGGAGAAGGGGGGCCATTCTTGGTGATCCGATTTACTCGGTGAGCTGGGGGTGGCCGCAGAGACCAGCGAGAAGCGACTGTTTACTAAAAACACAGGTCCGTGCGAAGCCGTAAGGCGATGTATACGGACTGACGCCTGCCCGGTGCTGGAACGTTAAGGGGACCGGTTAGCTTGGATTCGTCCAGGCGAAGCTGAGAACTTAAGCGCCAGTAAACGGCGGTGGTAACTATAACCATCCTAAGGTAGCGAAATTCCTTGTCGGGTAAGTTCCGACCTGCACGAATGGCGTAACGACTTCTCGACTGTCTCAACCATAGGCCCGGTGAAATTGCACTACGAGTAAAGATGCTCGTTTCGCGCAGCAGGACGGAAAGACCCCGGGACCTTTACTACAGTTTGATATTGGTGTTCGGTTCGGCTTGTGTAGGATAGGTGGGAGACTGTGAACTCTGGACGCCAGTTCAGGGGGAGTCGTCGTTGAAATACCACTCTGGTCGTGCTGGATGTCTAACCTGGGTCCGTGATCCGGATCAGGGACAGTGTCTGATGGGTAGTTTAACTGGGGCGGTTGCCTCCCAAAGGGTAACGGAGGCGCCCAAAGGTTCCCTCAGCCTGGTTGGCAATCAGGTGTTGAGTGTAAGTGCACAAGGGAGCTTGACTGTGAGACCGACGGGTCGAGCAGGGACGAAAGTCGGGACTAGTGATCCGGCGGTGGCTTGTGGAAGCGCCGTCGCTCAACGGATAAAAGGTACCCCGGGGATAACAGGCTGATCTTCCCCAAGAGTCCATATCGACGGGATGGTTTGGCACCTCGATGTCGGCTCGTCGCATCCTGGGGCTGGAGTCGGTCCCAAGGGTTGGGCTGTTCGCCCATTAAAGCGGTACGCGAGCTGGGTTTAGAACGTCGTGAGACAGTTCGGTCCCTATCCGCTGTGCGCGTAGGAGTCTTGAGAAGGGCTGTCCCTAGTACGAGAGGACCGGGACGGACGAACCTCTGGTGTGCCAGTTGTCCTGCCAAGGGCATGGCTGGTTGGCTACGTTCGGAAAGGATAACCGCTGAAAGCATCTAAGCGGGAAGCCTGCTTCGAGATGAGGACTCCCACCTCCTTGAGAGGGTAAGGCTCCCAGTAGACGACTGGGTTGATAGGCCGGATATGGAAGCCAGGTAACTGGTGGAGTTGACCGGTACTAATAGGCCGAGGGCTTGTCCTCAGTTGCTCGCGTCCACTGTGTTAGTTCTGAAGTAACGAACTCGCCTTTGACGGCTGGTAGTTCGACATCTTCATAGTGTTTCGGTGGTCATAGCGTTAGGGAAACGCCCGGTTACATTCCGAACCCGGAAGCTAAGCCTTTCAGCGCCGATGGTACTGCAGGGGGGACCCTGTGGGAGAGTAGGACGCCGCCGAACAATCATTGTGGGGAAGCCCCGGAACACTGTTCCGGGGCTTTTCTGCGTTCACCGGACGAATCGAGTGGCCGACCTCATCGCGACGGGTTCACCAGGCGGGTGTCGTAGGCGAGGATGACGGCCTGGACGCGGTCGCGGGCCCCGGTCTTCGCGAGGATCCGGCTGACGTGGGTCTTCACGGTGGACTCGGCGAGGTGGAGACGGCCGGCGATCTCCGTGTTGGTCCAGCCCTGGCCGATGACGGTGAGGATCTCCCGTTCCCGCTCGGTCAGTCTGCTGAGCCGTGCGTCGGGGGTGTCCGACGCGGGGTCGGCCGTCGCGTCCGCCGGGAGATGGTGGACATAGGTGTCCAGGAGCCTCCGGGTCAGGCTGGGCGCGACGACCGCGTCGCCCGCCGCCACGGCCCGGATGCCGGAGAGCAGTTCCTCGGGCAGCGCGTCCTTGATGAGGAATCCGCTCGCCCCCGCGCGCAGGCCCGTGTAGGCGTACTCGTCGAGGTCGAAGGTCGTCACGATCAGCACCCGGGTGCGGTGGCCGGCGGCGACGATCCTGCGGGTGGCCTCGATGCCGTCGAGGCCCGGCATGCGGATGTCCATCAGGACGACGTCCGGGTGGAGTTCGGCCGTCATCCGTACCGCCTCCGAGCCGTTCGCCGCCTCGCCCGCGACCGTGAGATCGGGCTGGCTCTCCAGCAGCATCCGGAAGCCGAAGCGCTGCATGGGCTGGTCGTCGGCGATGAGCACGGTGGTCACGGAGCGGAATCCTTCGGGAGACGGAGGCGGACGCGCCAGCCGCCGGGTGGCGTGCGCCGGGGGCCGGCCTCAAGTGTGCCGTCGTACAGGGCGGTTCGCTCGCGCATTCCGGTCAGCCCGCGGCCCGGACCCGTACCGGCCGGGGAGCTCTGCGGGCTGCCGGTGTCGGTGATCTCCGCTGTGACCGTGCCGTTGTCGGCGTAGGAGACCGCCACCGTCGCCGCCGCCTCGGGGCCGCCGTGCTTGAGGGTGTTGGTGAGGGCCTCCTGCACCACCCGGTACACGGCGAGCTGCCGGCCGGCCGGCTGGGTGCCCGGGTCGCCGTCGACGGTGAGGGAGACCGGCAGCCCGGCGGCGCGGACGCCCTCGACGAGGGGGCCGAGGTCGGTGAGGGCGGGCTGGGGCGCGAGTTCGGCGATGGGCGGGGCGTCGTCGCGCATCACGTCGAGGACCCGGCGGAGTTCGGTGAGGGCCTGGCGGCTGGTGGTGCCGATCGCTTCGAGCGCCTGGGCGGCGCGGGCCGGATGGGTGGCCGCCGCGTAGGCGCCGCCGTCGGCGAGGCCGGTGATGACGGAGAGGTTGTGGCCGATGATGTCGTGCATCTCGCGGGCGATACGGGCCCGTTCGGCGGCGGTGGCGAGCCGTGCCTGCTGGTCCCGCTCGACTTCGAGGCGGCGGGCGCGTTCCACCAGGGACGCCGTCCAGTCGCGGCGGCTGCGGACGACCAGGCCGAGGAGGGCGACCAGGGCGATCCCGTAGAGGTGGGGGACGAACTGCTGGTCCCAGCTGCCGACGGGGTACCGGGTCGCCCCGACCGCGACGGGGACCAGCACCGCGGCGCAGGCCCACATCAGGGTGCGCAGCGGCAGGCGCAGCGCGATGTTGAAGACGACGACGAGCTGGAGGTAGGCGGCCTGGAGATGGGCACCGGTCCAGGCGTTGACGAGGGCCGCCGCCAGGAGGACGCCGAGGACCGTGAGGGGTCTGGTCCGGCGCCACATCAGCGGGACGGAGAAGGCGAGGCTCATCGCGACGACGAGCCGGCCGGAGACGTCCGGGTCGAAGGCGATGCTCTTCCAGCCGCCGGAGGCGTCCACGAGGGCGGCGAGCACCAGCAGGCCGGTGAGGTGGAGGTCCCACCAGAAGGGGCGGCGGCCGTCGAAGCCGCGGACCCGCTCGCCGAGGCGGTGCATCCTGCCGGTGAGCGGCTCGGCACCCGCCGACCAGGAGGACCGGTCGGGGGTGCCGTCGGTGCCGTCGGTGTTCGTGTCGCCGGTCGGGCGCGGCTGGTCCGTCACCGTCCCATCCTGGCCCGGCGGGGCCTGCCGCGGGCCCGTGGGGGCCGAACTCCCGGGCGCTGTGCGGGTCATACGTCGCTTCGCCTCAGGCGCAGGGCCGCCGCGCCGAGTGCCGCCGCGGCCCACAGGACCAGCGCGAGCAGTGCGGCGGAGGGCGAGGGGGCGCCGGGTACGGGGGTGGCGGAGAGCAGCACGGTGGCGGCGCTGTCGGGGAAGTACTCCAGGGCGTCGTGGACGATGTCGTACGGGAGCATCCCGATCACCTCGGGCAGGACCATGACGCCGCCGACGAAGGCGCCGATCGCGCCCGGGACGGAGCGCAGGAGGGCGCCGAGCCCGAGTGCCACGATGCCGAGCAGGGTCACGCCGGCCGAGCTGCCGACGAGGGCCCGCAGTACGCCCGGGTCGCCGAACGCGGCCTCCTGGTCGGTGCCGTCGAAGAAGACCTGGGCGGCGGCGAAGGTCACGAACGCGGTCGCCGTGGTGACGACGAGGGTCACCGCGGCGTAGACGGCGGCCTTCGTCCACAGCACCGGCAGGCGTCTGGGGACGGCGGTCATGGTCGCGCGGATCATCCCCGTCGAGTACTCGCCCGCGATCACCAGGATGCCGAGCACGCCGAGGGCGACATGGGCGAACTGGAGGCCGATGAGGCTCAGGACGACGGTGTCGACGTCACCGTCGCCGCCGCCGCTCTCGTAGGTGGCGCCCATGGTGATGCCGATGCCGAGGGTCAGCAGGGACGCGGAGAGCAGGGTGATCCAGGTGGAGCGGACCGTCCACAGCTTGTGCCATTCGGAGCGCAGCACATGGGTGGGGGTGAGCAGGGCGACGGCCGGCGGTGCGGCCCGGTGGAGGGTCATGCGGCTGCTCCTTCGGGGGCGGCGGAGGTGCGTGCCTGGTACTCGACGGCGTCCCGGGTGAGGTCCATGAAGGCCTGCTCCAGGGAGGCGCGGACGGGCGTGAGCTCGTACAGGGGGATGCCGTGCTCGGCGGCCGTGGTGCCGATCCGGGTGCTGTCGGCGCCCCGGACGTCGAGTTCGCCCCGGGCGCCGGGCGCGATCTCGACGCCGGGGCCCGCGAGCAGCTCGGCGAGGGTGCCGGGCTCGGGGGTGACGACGCGGACGGAGGCGGTGCCCGCGTGGCGGACGAACTCCTCGACGGTGGTGTCGGCGAGGAGGCGGCCCCTCCCGATGATGACGAGGTGGTCGGCGGTGAGGGCCGTCTCGCTCATCAGATGGGAGGAGACCAGCACGGTGCGGCCCTCCGCGGCCAGGGACTTCAGCAGGGTGCGGATCCAGAGCACGCCCTCGGGGTCGAGGCCGTTGACCGGTTCGTCGAGGACGAGGGTCGCCGGGTCGCCGAGCAGCGCCGCGGCGATGCCGAGGCGCTGGCCCATGCCGAGGCTGAAGCCCTTCACCCGGTGCCGTGCGACCTCCGTGAGGCCGGTGAGCTCGATGACGGTGTCGACGCGCGAGGCCGGGATGCCGTGGGTGTGGGCCAGGGCGAGGAGGTGGTTGCGGGCGCTGCGGCCGGGGTGCACCGACTTGGCCTCCAGCAGGGCGCCGACCTCGGTGAGCGGCGCGCCGTGGGCGCGGTAGGGGCGGCCGCCGACGACGGCCCGGCCCCGGGTGGGGGCGTCGAGGCCGAGGATCATGCGCATGGTGGTGGACTTGCCCGCTCCGTTGGGGCCGAGGAAGCCGGTGACGGTGCCGGGCCGGACGGTGAAGGAGAGGTCGTGGACGACGGTCTTGTCGCCGTAGCGCTTGGTGAGGCCCACGGCCTCGATACCGGCGGAGCCGGCAGCGGTGCTTCCGGTGGTGGTGGCGGCTGAGGCTTCGGGCCCGGTGGGTGGGGCCGGGAGGCTGCCCCGGGCGGCGGTTCGCTGGGTGCTGGTCATGTCCTCGACGCTACGGAGGGGCGGGCCGCGCATCGTCCGACCGTGGACGGCATCCGGCGCGGGCGCGTAGTACCCGGGTACGACGGGGCGGCGGGCCGGTGGGCGCCCGTTCCACCGGCTGAAACCTCGTTGCCGGAGAGGGGGCGGCCGGGACACCATCTGCCCATGGAATACGTCATCCGCCCCGTGCGGGCCGAGGAGTGGGCCAAGGCCCGTGAGCTGCGGCTCGATGCCCTGCAGGACCCGCTGGCCTCCATAGCGTTCCTGGAGCCGTACGCGACGGCCGCCGCCCGGCCGGACGTCGACTGGCAGGAGCGGACCGCCTCGGCGGCCGAGGGCCGTGAGGTGATCCAGTTCATCGCCGAGGCGCCGGACGGAAGCTGGGACGGCACGGCCACCGTGCTGGTGGAACGGACCGGGGAGCCGGTGCGGGTGGGGAAGCCCTCGCCGGTGGACCAGACCCATCTGGTGGGCGTGTTTGTGCGGCAGCGCGCGCGGGGCGGCGGGATCGCCGACGCGCTGTTCCGGGCCGCGCTGGAGTGGTCGTGGGAGCTGACGGAGCCGCGGGCCGAGCGGGTGCGGCTGGTGTTCCATGTGGAGAACGAGCGGGCGGAGCGCTTCTACCGCCGGGCCGGCTTCGTGCCGAGCGACGATCCGTCGCCGATCCCCGGTGACCCGATGGCGCGCGAGTACGTGGTCCCGCGTCAGCCTCTTCCGTAACCGGCGGCTTCCGTAACCGGCGGCCGGGAGGCGCAAGCGGGAAAGTTGAAGCTTCAACTGAACTGGGTTAGTGTCCGACCAGGCGCACGCCTGACGACTCCTGGAGGACACATGGCAGTGGAAGTGATCGACGTTCCCGAGGCCAAGCGGTACGAGGCCCGGGTCGACGGGGAGTCCAAGGTCGCGGGGTTCTCGGACTACATCCGCACCGGCGAACTGATCGCGTTCGTCCACACCGAGGTCTCGCCGGAGTACGAGGGCAGGGGGGTCGGGGCGGCCCTGGCCCGTACCGCCCTCGACGAGGCGCGCGCCGCGAACCTGCGGGTGCTGGCCACCTGCCCGTTCGTCGCGGGGTGGATCGCCCGGCACCCCGAGTACCAGGAACTGCTGTACCAGGCCCGCAGCAAGGTCAGCGACTGAACGACCCGACCCGACCCGGGCCGGGCCGGGCCGCGGAGGTCGGCATCGGCCGCGCGGCCACGGGACGGCGTGGAGCCCCGCCGCGTCAGAGCGACGGGAGCGGCTCCGGCCAGCGTGCGCGGGCCTGTTCGGGCGAGCGCAGCAGGACGAGGGCGGGCAGGCCCTGCTCCTGACCCGTGGTCATGAGCTGCGGGACGAGGGGGAGCGGGGCGACGGCCGCCACGTCGTCGAGGACGAGCGTGAGTGGTGGGTCGAGCCGACCGTCGGTTGACCGTGCGGCCAAGCGGCGGCCGTGCTCGACCACGTCAGAGGCGAGAGCCGTGAGGAGCGGCATCGCGCCGGGGCGGGTGCGAGGATCTTCGATCGCTTCACCCACCACATAAAGGGTGCCCGCTTCTCGGGCGAATGATTCCAAGGCGAGCGAATCGGTTCGGTTCGGTGTGCAGGCCTCGCGGATGTGGACCGTGGCCAGGGCGCCGAAGGCACGGGCGGTCAACTCCACGGCGATGTCCCGGCGTTCGGGATAGGCGGTGAGCGCGGACTCCAGCAGCCCGGCGGTTCCGGAGGCGGCCTTGGGGTGGGTGCGCAGGATGCGTACCGCCTCGTTGGCGCCGGTGCCCTGGGCCCAGCGGTGGACCTGGCGGAACGGGCGGCCGTCGACCGCGGCGGCGTGGAGCCAGCAGCGCAGGAGCGTCTCGGCGGTGTCGGCCATGGCGGCGTCGACCAGCGCCCGGGGCCGTACCGGGGCGAGCAGGGCCGCCGCACGGGCCGCGGCGGTGCCGACGTCCTCGCAGCCCTGGGTGGGGGCCCAGTGGAGCCGGGCGGGCGTGTCGCACAGGTGGCCCGGGTCGTAGACGAGGACGGGTCCGAGCTTGCCGCGCGCGTCCTTGGTCGCGGCCCACACCGAGGGGTCGGAGGTGACGACGAGCGCGGGGCCCTCGGCGTCGAGGAGGGCCTGTACGGCGGCGGGGCGGCGGGTGGCGGCGTCCCCGTAGAGGACGCCCGCGGTGCGGATCCGCGGCCCGGGGACGACGGGCGCGGGGGCGACGGCCACGGGCGCGTAGGGCGCGGGGTGGGGCCCTTCGGCGGCGGACGCTCCCGTGGGGGCCGCTTCCGTGGCGGCCGGTGCGGGGAGCGGTTCCGTCGCGGCCGCCGCGCCGGGGGCGTGGCTCCCGGCGGGAGCCTCATGGGCCGGGTACCCCGTCGGGGAGACGGCCTGCTCCCGTGGGGCGGTCTCGTACGGGGCCGGGGCCGGTTGACGGGACGCCGGCTGCTGTCCGTGGTCGGCGGGGCGGTTGCGGCCCGCCGTGGCACGCTCCCCGCGTTCGGCGCGTTCGGCGCGTTCGGCACGGGCGTCGGCGCGCACCGCGCGCCAGCGGGCGACGGTGCCGAGCACGAACACCGTGAGCACGGCGAGCACCATCACCTGGCCGATGACCAGCCCCCAGAAGAGGCCGTATCCGGAGAGCTCACCGGGCGGCGTGGCCGGGTAGGCGCCCGCCAGGTCGGTCGGGTCGGACACCAGGGCCCGCAGCGCCTCGGGGGAGTTGCCGTAGGTGACGCCGGTGGGCCAGGCGCCGTGGGCGAACA
Organism: Streptomyces zhihengii; assembly: GCF_016919245.1. Taxonomy (NCBI): domain Bacteria; kingdom Bacillati; phylum Actinomycetota; class Actinomycetes; order Kitasatosporales; family Streptomycetaceae; genus Streptomyces; species Streptomyces zhihengii. Next base: position 4,427,221 of record NZ_JAFEJA010000001.1, read on the forward strand.
GGCCCGCGAGCCCGGCGCCCGTCCAGACGACGATGCTCAGCCCGAGCAGGAAGCCGAGCAGGGCGAGCAGCAGCCCGTCCGGCAGGCCGCCGCTCCCGCGCCCCTGGAGTTCCTGACGTCCCTCCCGCCCCCGGTCCATGTCACGCCACCGTCGACTGGGAGGACTCGTCGTCCCAGCTCTGGTGCTGCTCGACGAGTGCCGCCCGTTGCTCCGCCTCCCATTCGGCGGCCTGGACGTGCTCCGGCACCGCGGGCCTGGACGCCTCCGTCATGGCGCGGTCGGTGAAGACCAGTGGTCGTTCGGCCTCCGTGATCAGGTGTTTGACCACCTGCACATTGCCGTTGACGTCCCAGACGGCGATGCCCGGGGTGAGGGTGGGGATGATCTCCACGGCCCAGCGGGGCAGGCCGAGGACCAGGCCCGTCGCCCGTGCCTCGTCGGCCTTCTGGGCGTAGACGGTGCGGGTGGAGGCCATCTTCAGGATGGCCGCCGCCTCACGGGCCGCCGCCCCGTCGACGACGTCGGACAGATGGTGCACCACCGCGACGAACGACAGGCCGAGCCGCCGGCCGAACTTGAGCAGCCGCTGGAAGAGCTGCGCGACGAACGGGCTGTTGATGATGTGCCACGCCTCCTCCACCAGGAAGATGCGCTTCTTGCGGTCGGGGCGGATCCAGGTGTGCTCCAGCCACACGCCGACGATCGCCATCAGGATCGGCATGGCGATCGAGTTGCGGTCGATGTGCGAGAGGTCGAAGACGATGAGCGGCGCGTCGAGGTCGATGCCGACGGTGGTCGGCCCGTCGAACATGCCGCGCAGGTCGCCGTCGACGAGGCGGTCGAGGACGAGGGCGACGTCCAGGCCCCAGGCGCGGACATCGTCTATGTCGACGTTCATCGCCGCGGCGGACTCGGGCTCCGGGTGGCGCAGTTGCTCCACGATGTCGGTGAGCACGGGCTGGCGGTCGGTGATGGTCTCGTTGACGTAGGCGTGGGCGACCTTGAGCGCGAAGCCGCTGCGCTCGTCGAGGCCGTGGCCCATCGCGACCTCGATGATGGTCCGCAGCAGGGCGAGCTGGCCGGTGGTGGTGATCGCCGGGTCGAGCGGGTTGAGGCGGATGCCGCCGTCGAGCGCCGTCATCGGGTCGAGCCGGATGGGAGTTATTCCCAGCTCCTGGGCGATGAGGTTCCACTCACCCACCCCGTCCTCGCCCTGGGCGTCGAGGACGACGACCTGGCGGTCGCGGAAGCGCAGTTGCCGCAGGACGTACGTCTTCTCCAGGGCGGACTTGCCGTTGCCGGACTCGCCGAGGACCAGCCAGTGCGGGGCGGGGAGCTGCTGCCCGTAGAGCTGGAAGGGGTCGTAGATGTAGCCCTTGCCGCTGTAGACCTCGCGGCCGATGATCACGCCGGAGTCGCCGAGGCCGGGTGCGGCGGTCGGCAGATAGACGGCCTGCGCCTGCCCGGTCGACGTGCGGACGGGCAGCCGGGTCGTCTCCACCTTCCCGAACACGAAGGAGGTGAACGCATCGGTGAGGACGGACAGCGGATCACGCATCAGTCGGGGCCCCTATCGGCGGATGCCGGTCGCGAACGGCAGGGTGTTCACAAAGGCCCGGTGGTGTTCGCGGTCGCACCACTCCAGCTTGAGATACGACTTGCCGGCGGAGGCCCTGATCGTGCGCTTGTCCCTGGCGAGGGCTTCGGGCGAACGCGACGACACAGTGATGTACCCGACGATGTTGACCCCGGCCGCACCGCTCGCGAGATCTTCACCCCGCTGGTCCAGCCGCCCGTGGGCGGCGATGTCGCGGGGGTCGACCGTGCGGTTCATCTTGGCGGCGCGGCTGGCGTCGGCCTCGTCGTTGGTCTTCTCGGTGAGCATCCGCTCGATGGCCACCTCGGTGGGCTCCAGGTCCATGGTGACGGCGACCGTGCGGATGACGTCCGGGGTGTGGACGAGCAGCGGGGCGAGGAAGTTGACGCCCACCGGGGTCATCGGCCACTCCTTGACCCAGGCGGTGGAGTGGCACCAGGGGGCGCGGGTGGACGACTCGCGGGTCTTGGCCTGGAGGTAGGTGGGCTCGACGGCGTCCAGTTCGGCGGGCCAGGCGTTGCGCTTGGTCATCGCCTGGATGTGGTCGATGGGGTGGTCCGGGTCGTACATGGAGTGCACGAGGGACGCCAGGCGCGACTGCCCGAGCGGCTGCCGCACGCGGATGTCCGCCTCGGCGAGGCGGGCGCAGATGTCGGTGAGCTCACGGGCCATGACGACGGCGAGGCCGGCGTCCCGGTCGATCCGCCGGGTCCCGGAGGACGCCTTGGCGGCGCGGGCCATGGCGTGTGCCTCGGCGGCCAGTTCGCGGGAGTAGTGCATGCAGGCGACCAGGTAGGCGCGGTGCTGCTCGCTGGAGGTGGAGACCATCGACTGGAGCTGGTCGTACGACTCCTGGAGCCAGCCGGGGGCGCCGTGGTCGCCGCGCTGGGCGACGTCCTTGGCGTGGGCGTCCGGGTCGGCGGGGAGGGTGCGGGCGAGCATCTGGAGGCGCGTCACGAAGCCGTCGCCGTTGGCGACGTGCTTGAGCAGCGTGCCGAAGCGGTCGACCAGGGCCTCCTGGTCCTCGCTGTCGCGCAGGCCGACGCCGGGGCCCTCGATCTCGATGGCGGCGGTGACCGTGCGGCGGTCGGCGTGCAGCAGCACGGCGATCTCGTCGGGGCCGAAGGGGGCCGCGAGCCAGCTGATCCGCCCGATGCCAGGCGGCGGGCCGACCTCGATCTCCCGCCCGTCGGCCCGGGTGCCGGCCTCGACCGCGCCGGAGCGGTAGGCGGTGCCCTGGCGCAGGGTGCGCTTGTAGGACCGGTTGATCTCGAACCACCGGTAGAAGGTGCGGTGCTTGTACGGGAAGTAGACGGCCGCGAGCGCCAGCATCGGGAAGCCGACCAGACACACGATCCGCAGGGTGAGCACGGGGACCAGCAGCCCGCTCATCATGCCGAGGAACGCGCCGGCGATGATCAGCGCGATCTCGCCGGTCTCGCGGTTCTTGCCGACGATCGCGTTCGGCCGGGCCCGGCCGATGAGGTACGTGCGGCGGGGCGTGATCGGGTGGGACTGGGTGGTCAACGCCGGCCACCTCCTGTGCTGTTGCGGTTGCTGTGCGGGGTGTTGCTGGTCGGGGCCGCGCTACGGGGCGGGGGCGCCGCGGTGGCGGCCTGGCCGCCACCCCGGCTGCCGTGGGCGGCCATGCCGCCGCTGACGGGGTTGGCGGGCCGGGGCGCGCTCGCGCCGCTGTCGCCGCCGCCCTGGTCGCCGCGGGAGCTGTGGGTCTTGATGCCCTGGGACACCAGCGCGGCGGGCGAGCTGATGACGGCGGCTGCCTTGCCCTCGGCCGCGTTCTGGATCCGGTTGTTGCGGGAGTTGGCGATCTCGTCGCCGAAGCCCGGGACGAAGCGGTAGATCATCGCGGAGGCGAAGATGGCCAGCAGGATGATCGACAGGCCGGACACGACGGCGGAGAAGGAGTCCGGCCCCTCGCCGGCCGAGAGCGCCCCCGCGAGGCCGAGCACGATCACGATGATCGGTTTGACCAGGATGATCGCGATCATGATGCCGGCCCAGCGGCGGACGTGGCCCCACATGTTCTTGTCGACCAGGCCCGCGTAGACCACGACGCCGAGCAGGGCGCCGACGTAGAGCAGCACGGCGCGGATGAAGAGTTCGAGGAAGAGGACGCCGGCGGCGACCACGGTGACCAGCGAGACGATGATCAGCATGATCGGCCCGCCGCTGATGCTGTCGCCCTTCTGGAGGGCTTCCTTGAAGCTCCCGAAGAAGACGTCGGTCTGCTCCTGCGTCCCGGAGGCGACGACCTCGGTGATCGCGTCGGTGGCAGACACGACTGTGTAGAGGAGGAGCGGCGTGAAGGCGGAGGCGAGGACGGTGAGCCAGAGGAAGCCGACCGCCTCGGAGATCGCGGTCGTCAGCGGCACGCCCCGGATGGCCCGCTTGGCGACGGCCAGCAGCCACAGGACGAGCGTGAGGACGGTGGCGGCGGCGAAGACGATGGCGTAGCGGGCGAGGAAGGCGGGGTTGGTGAAGTCGACGTCGGCGGTTTCCTTGACGGCCTTGGAGAGGTAGTCGAGGACGCTGACGGCGGCGTCGGCGCAGCCGCGGGCGAGGGAGGAGAGGGGGTCGAGGGCGTCGGCGGGGTTGTTGGAGACGGAACGACCGGAGCTGCCGGGTTCGCCGCTGGTGCAGTAGTCCCGTGCGGGACCGGCGATCAGCTCACAGGGGTCGTTGCTCGTGCTGGGTGAAGGCGTCGGGGAAGGCTCAGCCGCTGCGCGCGAGGCGAAGAGGACGACCGCAGCCTGCACTGTGAGGAAGACTGGCAGGACGCGTGTCAGGGATCGTGGGCTAGCGGGCATAGGTGAACCCTCCGAATCCGTTGACTGCGTCCGCGATCTCGTCAGACCCGGACACCTGGTTGTCGCCCGTCACCGGGGTCGGCCCGTTCCGCTGGCTGGTCTCCAGAACCTTCCAGTCCGAATCCGTCCACTTGAGCTTCACCGTGACTGTGAACCAGCCGTTAGTGACGGGCTTGGTGGACTTCTCACCGGTCAGGCCGAAGAGCCCTACACACCACACGTCGATCTCGGCGGTGTCGTCCGAGTACTTCAGTACTTTGGTGCCGGCGGGCATCGTCCGGTTGACGAACGTCGAACCGGTGGGCGCGGTCCCGTCCGGATTGAGGCCGATCTGCGCGAGGAAGTCGGCGGAGTAGTCCGCATCGAATCCGGACTGAAGCTCGGACCGGGTGGACGTGTCGGCGATCGAGGAAACGATCTCCCGGCGACGTTCCTTGTTGAACATGCCGTCCGAGCCCAGCACGGCGGTGTAATTCGCCGCCGCGCTCTGCGCCCCCTGCTCGTCCTGGGCGTAGCCCGTCGGGATGTCGCCGGACTTGCCCTCGACGGGGCGGGTGCCGGTGGCCGAGGTCGGGTTGGTGCCCGGGGGCTTCGCGCCGTCGGCGGCGTCGCCGCCGTCCCCGCTCCCCTGGTTGGCGAAGGCGATCGCCGCGATGAGGAGCACGACGACCCCCACCACCCCGATGAGGGAGCGCGAGGGGCGGACCGGGCGGCGGGGGCCGCCGTAGCCGTCGCCCTCGCCCGCGCCGGGCAGACGCGTGCGCGTCTGGCCCGAGCCGCCGAAGCCGTCGCTCGTACGGCCGCCGCCGTGCTCGTCGCCGAGGCTCATGTCGCGCTGGCTCCCTCAACCGGTCGTGGACGTAGCTCTTGCCGCGCGGGGGCGGGGTGGTGACGTGACATCAGGGAACGGACCTCTGACGGTGGGCCCGGGCATGCCCGGAGGGGATGTAACGGGTGGTCAGACGGCCATTCCGTACACGATGGTGAACACCGTCCCCAGTGAGCCGATGATGAAGACGCCGGTGAGGCCGGCGACGATCAGGCCCTTGCCCTGTTCCGCGCTGAACGTGTCGCGGAGTGCGGTCGCCCCGATGCGCTGCTTCGCCGCTCCCCAGATCGCGATGCCGAGGCAGAGGAGGATGGCAATCGCCATCACGACCTCGATCATCACCCGAGCTTCGTTGCCCAGGCTTCCGAAGGGGCCCCAATTCGGGGCGATACCGCCGATGATGGTGGTGATGTCGCCCTTCTCGGCTGCCAGGATCATGTAACTCACCGCCCCTGTTGGGTTGTTAGCCGCCCACGCCGCACGGCACGGGTCACCGTCTATCTTCGCTGATGAAACCGCGCACGTAAGCCGTCTTCGAGGGTCTCTTTACCCGATCTCCGCACGTATGACCGAAGCAATGGCCCTGACCTGGGCGGGCGTGGCGTGATTCCGTCGTCGTGCGAGCATCGTCACTCTGTGTATCACGGAGCGTGACTCCGGGCAATGACTGTCGTTGTGCCACCTTTGGGGTGCTTTGGGGTGTCGTCTGTCTCCGGGGTGTCCCAGTTCCCCACGGCTGCGCTACGCGGGCTCCCCGGCCCTGTTCCGGCGGGGCGGGGCGTCGTTAGCGTCCCCTCTCGGTGATCACCTTCTGCTTTCAACCTCACGCTCACCGAGAGGACCTGTCATGTCGTCACACGAGATCCGCCGCCGTACGCTCCGCCGCCTGTCCGTCCCCCTCGGGGCCACGGTGCTGGCTCTGGGCATAGCGGCGACGACGGTCACGCCGGCCGCCGCCAGCAACTCCTACAACGGCCGGTCCCACATCTACGGCGTCGGGACCATCACCGACGACCTGAACGACGAGGGCGTCGTCAACGTCGGCACGAACGCGCGGTCGAACGCGACCTGCCTGTGGCAGACCATCCTGTGGGCCGACGGCTATCTGCCCCAGTCCGGCGTGGACGGCTCGTTCGGGCCGCAGACGAAGGCGGCCACCCAGGCGTGGCAGAGAGCCCGGGGCCTGTCGGCCGACGGCTCCGCCGGTAAGCTCACCTGGACCAAGGCGGGTACGAAGATCTCCTTCCACGGCGCGAGCGGCGGCAAGGCCTACGGCGGCTACGACGGGTCGAAGGTCAACTTCATGGTCCGCCGCACCGACACCGGGGCGGGAACTGGGAGTTCGCCTCGGGCAGCGCCAAGGGCGGCATCAAGTGGGCGAGCTACAACAGCGTGAACTGCTGACGCCTCGCCCTCAGGTGCGGCGCCCCCGTCCGTCCGGGACGGGGGTGCCCGCGTCCGGGACGGCACGGCGGAAGTGGTCGAACTCGCCGGCACGCACGCCGAGGACGAAGGCGTCCCACTTGGCGGAGGCGGTGACGACGGGACGGTCCGCGTCCGGGGCCGTGAGGCGGACGAGACCGTCCTGGGTGTGGCTGACGGCGATGTGCGGGCTCTCGCCGCCGCTCTTGATGGCGTCCAGGAGGCCGCCGAAGGTCTCGGGGGTGGTGCGGAGTATGACCCCGTCGGGGTCGCCGCTCTCGGTGAGGTGGACGCCGGAGGCGTCCGAGGAAACGTTCAGGCATGCCTCTCCCTGCGCGCAGTACGAAGACTTCTGCCAGGGGTGGATCTGCACGGGAGGCTCCTTCACAGGCTGTCGGCGACGTCACGGATGAACGAGTTCGATTCCGCAGGGGTGAGGGACAGGGAGTCGAGGCGGGCGAAGAGTTCCCGGTACTGCTGCATCTGTTCGGTGCCGTCGACGAAGGCCGGGCCATGCGACTGGTCGAGTTGGACGGTGTCGAGCTGCGGTACCGCACCGTGCAAGTAGTTGATGGTCTGTCCGGATCCCGGGTACGAGCCGATGCCGAACGGGATGACCCTGATGGTCACGTGATCGAGAGCCGACATGCGGAGGAGGTGCTCGAGCTGGGCCCGTGCGACAGCGGGTCCGCCGAACTGCATCCGCAGCGCCGCTTCGTGGACGGTCGCCTGGTAGGGGGCGGGGCTGTCGGGGCGGTGGAGAAGGGCTTGCCGGCGAACGCGGTGAGCGACGCGGCTCTCGACGGCTTCGGGACTCAGCTCCGGGATGGCCTGGAGGCAGATCTCGCGTGCGTGGTCTTCGGTCTGGAGGAGCCCCGGGATGTGCACCGTGTGGGCCGTGCGAAGCGCTGTCGCGTGGTGCTCCAGCTCCGCAAGGTCCAGGAGCGCGCCGGGGAGAGCATCCCGGTAGCCCTCCCACCAGCCTCGGGACCGGTCCTCGGCCATGCCCGTGAGGGCTTCGACGAACTCCGGGTCATCGCAGGAATAGATGTCGGCCATCGCGCGGACGCGTGAGGCGCTGACGCCGAAGCGGGCCGTCTCCACATTGCTGAGTTGGCCCTGGCCGATACCCAGCAGGGCAGCCGCTTGCGTGGAACTCAGTCCGCTTCGCTCTCTGAGCTTGCGCAGTTCCGCTCCCACGCGGATGCGGCGGGCAGTGGGAGCCGCTCTACCGGGCACGGGACGTTCTCCGATTCGGTCGTTAGTTCAGTGCGTCATCTGCCAGGGGGAAGAGGGGCGGCTTGGGGCGCAAGTACTACTTGCGTCGCCCTAGCCTGTTCCTCAGGCCGGCCACCCGCCCGGAAGCACCCCGCTCGACGGAGCGGCCTCGTCACCGGGCCCGTATGCGCACCTGACCGACACGCCTTCCGCCGAGGAGACTTCCATGACCACCACCGTATCCCCGTCGTGGGCCTATGCCCTCCGGCTTCCGCAGGATCCCCGGGCTCCGGGGGTGGCCAGGCGGGTGCTCCGGGGGGTGCTCGGGGCGCACCGGCTCGGGGCGCTCGTGGACACGGCCGAGCTGCTGGCGTCGGAGCTCGTGACCAACGCGCTCCGGCACACCGACGGTCCGTACGGGCTCCGGCTGACCGGCCCGGAGCGCGGGCGGTTGCGGCTCGGGGTCTGGGACACCAGCCCCGAGGTCCCCCCGCCCTTCGCGGGGCTGCCGCGTCGCGCCGCGTCCGACGACGAGGGCGGCCGGGGGCTGCGCATCGTGGCGGTGTGCGCGGACGCCTGGGGTGCGACCGCGCTGCCGCAGGGCGGGAAGCTGCTCTGGGTCGAGCTGGGCGGGCGGCCGTGACGCCCCGTCGGGGTCCGCTGGCGCGGCTGGTGCCGCGTGATCCGCGGGGGGTCGCCCGGCTGGTGACCCGGGCGACGGGGCTGCGTGCTGAGGTGCTCGGGGGCAGCCTCGTCCTCACGCGCACCGACTGCGCGGTCCGTACGGAGACCGTGCGGCTGCTGGCGGACCGGATCGCCGGGGGCGGGGAGTGGGAGGCCGTCGGGGGGTGCCCGGTCGACATGCCCCTGGACGCCGACGACTTCGCCGTGCCCGACCTCCTCGTCCGGAAGGCCGGCGCCGGCGGCCGGCCCGTGCTCGCGGTCGAGGTCGTGTCCCGGGCGGAGAAGGGCAGGGGGCTCTCCGGCAAGGCGGAGTGGTACGCGGCCGCCTACCTGCCGCTGCTGCTGGTCGTCGATCCCCGGGAGGGGCGCTGGTCGCTGTGCTCGGGGCCCGACGGCGCCGCGTTCACCCGTACCGGGCAGGGCGTGTACGGGGAGGCGGCCGTCCTCCCCGCGCCGTTCGCCGGCGCGGTGCCGACGGCGGGGCTGCCGGTCCACTGAGGGCGGCAACCCCGTCCCCGGCGGCGGCGACTTCTTGGCATGGGCCTGGCAAAAGCTGGGTCCCCCCACGAGGAGATCGGAAGCGGCGCATGAGGCAGCGGGACGGCAGGGTGCGGGCGCGCGGCAGGCGGGGCGGGGTGGTGGTGGCGCTGGTCGCCGCGCTCGGCATGGCAGGGGGGACCGGTGCGGTGGCCGGTGCCGGGACGCCGGAGCGGGTGGCCGCCGGGGCGGTGGGCGCCGCCGGCTGGGCCGACGACGTCGCCGACGGGTTCGCCTCGGTGAACGCGCTCGGGCAGAACGGCACCTACGGCGGGCGCGGCGGGCCGACCGTCACCGTGCGGACGCAGGCGGAGCTGGAGCGGTACGCGACGGCGGCCGAGCCCTACGTCATCGTGGTGGCCGCCGCGATCACGATGAACCCCAAGGGCAAGGAGATCAAGGTCGCCTCCGACAAGACGATCGTGGGCTCGGGGACCTCGGGCCACATCGTCGGGGGCGGGTTCTTCCTGGGGCAGGGCGTGCACAACGTCATCATCCGGAACCTGACGATCCGTGACTCCTACGAGGGCGTCTGGAACGACAAGGACCACGACTGGGACGCCGTCCAGATGGACGGGGCGCACCATGTCTGGATCGACCACAACGACTTCCGGAACATGGCCGACGGTCTGATCGACAGCCGCAAGGACACGACGTACCTCACCGTCTCCTGGAACCGGCTGGGCAACAACAACAAGACCTTCGGCATCGGCTGGACCGAGAACGTCACCGCCGAGCTGACCGTCCACCACAACTGGATCCGGGAGAGCGAGCAGCGCAACCCGTCCACCGACAACGTGGCCCGCGCCCACCTCTACAACAACTACCTCCAGGACGTGCCGGGGACGGCGATCACCACCTCGTACGGCAACTACTCGCGCGGTGCGACCAGGATGCTGCTGGAGAACAGCTACTTCGAGGGGCTGAAGAACCCGGTCACCAAGGACGCCACGGCCTCCGTGGTGCAGCGGGGCAACGTCTTCTCCGGCACCAGCGGCCGCAACGAGAGCGGCGGCACCGCCTTCGACGCGCGGGCCCACTACCCCTACACCCTCGACGCGGCGGCCGACGTCCCGGCGCTGCTGAGGGCCGGTGCCGGGCCGCGCTCCACGATCGGGACGGCGGCGACGGCGGGCACCGCCGCGGCGGCCGCGACCACGCTCACCGTCGCCAAGGACGGCACCGGGCAGTTCACCTCCGTGCAGAAGGCGGTCGACGCCGTGCCCGCCGGCAACACCTCGCGGGTGGTGATCGAGGTGCGGCCCGGTGTGTACCGGGAGACCGTCAAGGTGCCGTCGAACAAGCCGTACGTCACGATCCAGGGCACCGGCGGCAGCCGCAAGGACACCGTGATCGCCTACGGGAACGCCGCCGGGACGCCGAAGCCCGACGGCTCGGGGACGTACGGCACCAGCGGCAGCGCCACCGTGGCCGTCGAGGCGAACGACTTCCGGGCCCGCAACCTCACCGTCCGCAACGACTTCGACGAGGCGGCCAACCAGCACCTGTCCGGGCACCAGGCGGTGGCGCTGCGCACGGCGGCCGACCGGGTGGCGCTGGACGGCCTCATCGTCGAGGGCGACCAGGACACCCTGCTGCTGGACACCGCGTCCAAGGACGCGCTGGGCCGTGTCCACATGACCAATTCCTATGTGGTCGGGAACGTCGACTTCGTCTTCGGCCGCGCCTCGGCGGTGATCGACCGGTCCGTCATCACCCTGAAGAAGCGGTGGAACGGCACCTCGGCGGGGTACGTGACCGCGCCCAGCACCCCGGCGCACCGCAAGGGGTTCCTGATCAGCCGGTCGACCGTGACCGGTGACGTGTCCGCCGGCAGCTTCCATCTGGGGCGTCCGTGGCACGCGGGCGGCGACGCCTCGCTGGACCCGCAGACGACCGTGCGGGACTCCAGCCTCGGCGCCGCGGTGAAGGCCGCGCCCTGGACGGACATGGGCGGCTTCTCGTGGCGTGACGACCGGTTCGCCGAGTACCGGAACTCCGGCGCGGGCGCCGGGGCGGCCGGTCCCGACCGGCCGCACCTGACCGACGCGCAGGCGGCGGACCAGGATATCGCCGACTGGCTGGGCGGCTGGGACCCGGCCGCCGGCTGACCGGCGGCCGCCGTCCGTGAGGTGCGGCGGAGCGGCCTGGCGGTTCGGCCGCCCGAGACGTGCGGCGGACAATGCGGCAGCCCCGCCGTCCGTGATGGGCGGCGGAGGGACGCGGCGGCCCCGCCGCCCGCGGGAACAGGCGGAGTGACGCGGCAGCCCGCCGCCCGCAGGCGGAAGAACGCGGCGGCCCCGCCGCCCGGGAAATCCGGCGGAAAAGCGCGGCAACCTTTTCCCGTGCGGTGGCGACAGACGGGTACGCCCCCCGACGGGAGACCGCCGGCGCGGGCGCGGAGGACTCTGGCCTCCGCGTCGGGGGCGGGCCGGGCAAGGGCTCCGCGAGCAGGCAGGGACGGGACGTGCCCCGGGCAGGGGTGCTCGTCCCGTCCGTGCCCGTGCGGCCCCGCCCCGGCGGGGCGCGCCGGGGTTTCCTTCGCAGCGCTCTCGGCGCTCTCAGCGCGGGGCGACGAACAGGCTCTGGGCGCTGCGGCCGATGGGCCCCTTCTCGTCGTGCAGACGGGCGTCGGCGAGGCCGATGCCCGCCGCGTCCACGCTGGTCCGCGCGTCGACGCACACCCACTCGCCCAGCGGGTGGCGGTGGAGATGGACCGTCAGGTCCGGGTTGATGAAGACATGGCTGCGGAAGTCGAGGACGTTGCTGATCCCGTTGCCGGAGTCGGCGGCGACCAGGACGCGGTCGAGCGCCCGGGGGGCGTCCCCGGCGATCAGCGGGATCCGCATCCGCATCCAGCAGGTGCCCGGCCCCTGTTCGCGCCAGGCGCCCTCGGCGAACCGGGTCTCCATCGACGTGTGGTAGCCGATGTCCCACGCGACGCCGAAGAACGGGGTGGCGGAGGTCTCGGACGGGGCGGGGAGCAGCGGGCCCTCGGCGACCGCGGGGCCGGGCTCCTCGGTGGTGCGGACGCGCAGGGCCCGGGCGTGCATCACGGGCGCGCCGCCCTCGGGGGTGAGCACGGCTTCGACGACCTCGGTGCTGCGGCCGGAGCGCAGCACGGAGGTGGTGATCTCCAGCGGTGCGATCGGGACGGGGCGCAGGATCTCGTAGGTGACGCGGGCGACGCGCATGTCGGTGCGGGCGCCGGGGCGTTCCTCCAGGGCGCGGCCGAGCAGGGCGGCGGGCGGGCCGGCGTGCTGGGACGCGGCGTCCCAGGGGCCCCGGGTGTGCTCCGTGGCGGCGAAGCGGTTCTCCGTGAGGCGCTCGTAGAACGCCTCGGTCTCCGGTGCCGCTGCCGTCATGGCCGTCCGCCTCCCCGCGATAGGTGTACGACGCACGCTACCTGCGGGTAACGGCGGGATCCAGGGGGCGGCGGGACGAAGAAGGGGTGTGCGGTCCCGTTCGGGACCGCACACCCCTCCGGCGGTGGTGCCGTGCCGATGTCAGCGGCCGAGCACCATGTAGCCGAGGAGGCCGAGGGCGACGGCCAGCAGGGCGATGAACGTCACCGTGGCGACGGTTCCGCCCGCGTCGCCGCGGCGGCCCCGGCGGCCGGCGCCGGTGCCCCCGTTCTGCGCGTCGCTCGCGTCCGTCGTGTCCGCCGAGCCGGTCGTGTCCGGGGTGACGGTCACGATCGCAGAGTTCTTCACTGGTGCTCCTGTGGTGCTCGCCGCTCCGTGGTCGACGGAGCGGTTTTGGCCTCAGCCTTGTGGCTGCGTGACACAGAGTAGTGGCAACTGGTCCAGACCACGGCCACCGGGTGGGTGACCCATGAGCTCTGTACCGGCAGCTTTGCCGTACTTCCCGAGACTGTAAGGCGTCAAAGAGGGTGGAGGGGCTGTTTCGCGTCAACCTCGCCGTCGCGCACCGTGACCACGCCGGGGCCCGGGGTGAACGGGGCGGCGGAGCGGAGTTCTCCGCAACCACCCTGCGCAGCGGGCCGGTTGACTAGAGTCACCGGCGTGAGCGACGACGCAGCGACACAGGCCCGTATCGACACCACCCGGCCCCACACCGCGCGCATCTGGAACTACTGGACCGGCGGCAAGGACAACTACGCCGTCGACCAGGAGGCAGGTGACCGGATCCGTGCGCTGCACCCGGGCATCGGCGACTACGCGCTCGCCGACCGGCGCTTCCTCGGACGCGCGGTCCGCCATCTCGCGGCCGATGTCGGGATCCGGCAGTTCCTCGACGTCGGCACCGGTCTGCCCAGCGCCGACAACACCCACGAGGTGGCGCAGCGGATCACGCCGGACGCGCGCGTGGTGTACGTCGACAACGACCCGCTGGTGCTGGTCCACGCCCGTGCGCTGCTCACCGGCACGGCCGAGGGGCGCACCGACTACCTCGACGCCGATCTGCGCGACACGGACACCATCCTGGAACAGGCCGCCGGGACGCTGGACTTCTCCGAGCCGGTGGCCCTGATGCTGCTCGGCGTGGTCATCTTCGTCGAGGACGACGCGGAGTCCCGGGCGGTGGTGCGACGGCTGCTGGACGCCCTGCCGCCGGGCAGCCACTTGGTGCTCTCGCACACCATCACCAGCCCCGCGATGCCCGACGTGGACGCGGCGGTGGCCTTCTGGAACGAGAACGGCACCCCGCGCCTGACCCAGCGCACCCCGGACGAGGTGGCCCGCTACTTCGACGGCCTGGAGCTGCTGGAGCCCGGCGTGGTCTCCTGCAACCGCTGGCGCCCGGACGCGGCGGACCTGACGGCCCCGGCCGAGGTGGCGATGTACGGCGGGGTGGGGCGCAAGGCGTAGCCGCCCGCCGCCGCGGCTCCGGCGCGGGCGCGGGCGCGGGGGAGCCTTGTACGGGGCCGAACTCGGGGGGCCGTCGTCCTACTGACGGGGCCCTTCGCCTCCTACACTGGCAACCGGGTCGGGCTACTGCCGTGCGGTGAAGGGTGGTTGACGGTGCGTAAGGCGTGGCTGGTCGCCGGGGTCTCCTTCGGCGGTGCCCTGCTGTTCGTCGCGCTGCTCGTCGTCGGCACCTACTCGGCCGCGGCCGGCATCTTCGGCGGCGACGCCAAGGGCGGTGCCGTGGGCCTGGCGAAGGGGGCCGTCCCGGCGCGCTACCAGTCGCTGGTGCAGAAGTGGGGCAACCTCTGCCCCGCCATCAACCCGGCGCTGCTCGCCGCCCAGCTCTACCAGGAGAGCGGCTGGAACCCGAGGGCGCAGAGCCCCGCCGCCGCGCAGGGCATCGCGCAGTTCATCCCGGGCACCTGGGCGACCCACGGCATCGACGGCGACAAGGACGGCGACCGCGACGTCTGGGATCCTGCCGACGCGATTCCGTCGGCGGCTTCGTACGACTGCGAACTGGCCGGATATGTTCGCAAGGCGCCGGGCGACCCGACGGACAACATGCTCGCCGCGTACAACGCCGGCGCCTACGCCGTGATCAAGTACGGCGGTGTCCCGCCCTACCGCGAGACGCAGAACTACGTGAAGGTCATCCGCACGCTGGAGAAGAGCTTCGCGCGCCCGGTCGGACGCGTCGAGCCCTCCCGGCAGGCGGCCGGTGCGATCTACTTCGCGCAGCAGAAGCTCGGCACCAAGTACCTGTGGGGCGGCAACGGCACGCCCGAGCAGGGCGGGCGGTTCGACTGCTCCGGCCTCACCCAGGCCGCCTACCGCACGGTCGACATCGAGCTGCCCCGGGTCGCCAACGACCAGTACAACGCGGGTCCGCACCCCTCGCGCGACGAACTGCTGCCGGGCGACCTGGTGTTCTTCTCCGACGATCTGACCAACTCGCGGGCGATCCGTCATGTCGGTCTCTACGTCGGCGGGGGCTACATGATCAACGCCCCGTACACCGGCGCGGTGATCCGCTTCGACAAGATCGACACCCCCGACTACTTCGGCGCCACCCGGGTCACCAAGGACGGTGCGGCGGCCCTGCCGACGGCGCTCCCGGAGGCCTGACGTACCGTCGCACCGTCATCCGGGTGGCTGGAAACCGCCCTTTACCGCAGGGCTCTGAGCTGCGATGACGTGTCACTCTTCGATAACGTCATGGTGATCGTTCGGTGGAGGGTGGAACGAGGCCGGGGTCCATGTCGTTCCCTGGTCAGGGAGGCCGCCGCACTGACCATGCAGCACACACCCGACCGACCACGGGGGTTGGGAGAGCGGCGCGCAGGACGCGCGCCGGCAGGCAACAAGGCAAGGGGCCGCGGCAGATGGCTGGACTCGCAATCGGGTTCCCCCTGACGGAGTCGAGGGATTCGATGAATCCCGACGTCAGCCTGCTCTACGACATCAACGGTCTGGCGAAGGACGCACCCGGCTGGTTCGACCGGACCATGGAGTTCGTCGGCGAGTACGGGATCATGCTGGCGCTGGTCCTGGTGGCGCTCTGGTGCTGGTGGAGCGTCCGCCGGCGCGGCACGGCGGAGGACTCGGTCGTCGCGGTGGCGAGCCTGGTCTGGGCGCCGCTGGCCGCGGGCATCGCGCTGCTGATCAACATCCCCATCCGCGGCTTCGTCGAACGGCCCCGGCCCTTCAACGACCACGAGGGCCTGGAGGTCCTGGTTCAGGGGAAGACCGACTTCTCCTTCGTCAGCGACCACTCCACGATGGCCATGGCCATCGCCGCCGCGCTGTTCGTCGCCCACCGCCGCTTCGGCATGGCCGCGCTCGCGCTCGCCTTCGCCGAGGGCTTCTGCCGCGTCTACATGGGCGTGCACTACCCGACGGACGTCATCGGCGGCTTCGCCCTCGGCACCGCCGTGGCCCTGCTGCTCGCCCCGCTCGCGCTGGCGCTGCTCACCCCGCTGGTGTCCGCGGTCGCCGGCTCCCGGGTGCTGGGGCGGCTGGTGCGCTCCCGGCGCGCGGGCAGCGCACGGCGGGTGGAGCCGCTGGACATCCCCGAGCCCCGGACCGAGGACACCGGACCGGGCGCCAACGGCCTGGCGGCGTAGCACCCGCGGGCGGCGGGCCGGACGGCCCGCCGCCGGTCAGACCACCTGGGGGTGGTCGAAGACCCGGTCGGGGTCGTAGCGGTGCTTGAGCCGGGTCAGGCGCTCGGCCGCCGGGCCGTAGTAGGCCTCGCGCCAGTTCGTCAGCTCCGGGTCGGCGTAGTTCTGGTAGGCGGCGCCCGAGGCGTACCGGCGCATCGCCGCGCGGGTGTCCCCGAGCCAGGACAGGGAGTCGGTGCCGGAGGTCCCTGGCTGCCAGGCGCCGATGTACTGGGCCAGGATCCGTGAGCGGCGGTGGACGAACGCCGTCGCCAGCGGGTCGACCCGGTTCACCGCGCCGCCGAGCGCGGTCAGCAGCACGCTGCCGTCCGCCGCGCCCCGCCCGGCCGGTATGCGGGTGTACGCCTCGGCCGCCGCGATCAGGGCCCGCACCCCGCCGCCCGTCAGGTCCCGGTCGAAGAAGTCGGAGGCCGAGGCGTAGGTCTCGCGCGGCAGCGTGCCCCCGGGCCCGCGCCCGGGCGTGGTGCCCGGCAGCCGGCACCGCTCCTCGTCGAGCCCGAGGCACCCGGCGGCGGCGAGCATCGCGTCGAGGTACGGGCGGGGGCGCAGGGCGACGGACGCGGCCGAGGAGCCCGCCGCGTCCGCGAGCCGGTCGACGGCGTTGCGCAGTCCGTCCTCGTCGCCGAGCGTGAGGGCCATGACCGAGAGTGTCGGGCGGACGCCGCCGGGCCCCGCGTTCACCGTCGCCGACGACCAGATCTCGTCCGGCTGCGCGGGCCCCCACCGCTGCCAGGCCGTCAGGACCGCCTCGGCCCTGGACCACGGCCAGTTCATGTAGGCGGCCACGGTCGGCGGCGCGGGGTGGGTGCGGAAGCGGAAGCGGGTGACCACCCCGAAGCCGCCGGTGCCGCCGCCGCGCAGGGCCCAGTGGAGGTCCCGGTCGGCGTCGGCGCTCGCGGTCCTGGTGGTGCCGTCCGCGGTGACGATCGTCGCCTCCGTCATGCTGTCGCAGGTCAGGCCGTAGGCGCGGGACGTCACCCCGTGGCCGCCGCCGAGGGCGAGGCCGGAGATGCCGACCGTCGGGCAGGAACCGCCGGGCACCGTGCGTCCGGTGCGGGCCAGCCCGCGGTACACACCGGCGAGCTTCGCGCCCGCGCCGATCGTGCCGTCGGCGCGCACCTCGTCGAGCGAGGAGACGTCGATGACGAGGCGTCCGGTCCCCGACGACCAGCCGCCGTAGGAGTGGCCGCCGTTGCGCACCGCCACCGGCACGGAGCGGGCCCGCGCGTACGCCAGGCACTCCCGGACGTCGTCCTCGCCGGCCACATAGGCGACGGCGGCGGGCCTCAGGCCGTCGAAGCGGGTGTTGTAGAGCTGCCGGGCGCTCGCCCAGTCCGCGTCGCCGGGCAGCACCAGCAGGCCGTCGAGCCCCCGGGCGAGCGCCGCCCAGTCGGCGGCGGCGCTGCCGCCCCCGGGAGTGCGGGTCGCCGGGCGGTCGGTGGACGGCGGGGAACCGTCCGTGCCGCCGTCGCCGCCCGTGCAGGCGCCGGTGACGGCCGTGGTGGTGAGAGCGACGGCGGTGGTGAGCAGCGTGCGCCGGTCCATGGGGCCTCCCGTGGAGGAGAAGACGGCGGCCGGCGGCCGCGGGTTCCCGGGCGGTGGCACTCCGGCCGGCGGGGCAGCGGGGCCGGGGGGTGCTTCGGCCCGGGGAGAGGGGGTGCGGGGTGGTGCGCCGGTGGTCCTCAGGGGGCTTCCGCGTGGGTGCGGGCGTCCGTGCGGGCACGGTCCCGGGACCGGCGTGCCGGTCCCGACCAGCCGCAGGTGCAGCGGGCCACGGCGAAGGAGCCGCGTTCGACGGTGGTGGTCAGATGCGCCGGGCTCCCGGCGCCCGGGTCCTGCTGGGGCACGGGGTCCACGGTACTGGGCGGCGGCGGGCCGCCGGGATGGCCCCCGCGGCGTGACGGGGGGAGGGGGCGGTCGTTAGGGAGTGCGGGGCGTCCCCGGGCCGCGGGCCGAGGGAGGGGCGGCCTCCAAGCACTGGTCCCGTTCTGGGGGTTGACAGGCGATGGTGGCGCAGCAGCACAGACGCAGGGGCGGAACGATGGCCGTCGCGGCGACCGTGATGGGGGTGATGGCGGCCACCGGGTGTTCGGGCGGGGGAGCCGTCGCCGACGAGGGCGACGGCGGCGGGACCGTCGACGAGGTCGTCAGGGCGGCGGACGCGCTGGAGCGGGCGCGCAGCTCCCGGGCGCGCACCGCGATGGAGATGGCGACCGGCGGCACCCGGGTCACCATCCGCGGCGACGGCGGCTACGACTTCGCCCGCCGCACCGGCCGGCTGACGGTGGTGCTGCCGCCCGACCCGGCCGGGGCCGACGAGCACGAGCCGATCACCGAACTGCTCACCCCGGGCGCGCTCTACATGAAGAACCGGGGCGCGGGCGTCCCCGCCGACAAGTGGGTCCGCGTCGACACGGCCGCCCTCGACGACGGGAACCTCGTCACGGGCGGGGCCACCGATCCGCTCGCGGCGGCGGAACTGCTGCGCGGCGCCGAGCAGGTGACCTTCGTCGGCGAGACCGAGGTCGAGGGCGAGCGGGTGCGGCACTTCCGCGGCACCACGGACATCGGGCGGGCGGCGCGGGCGGCGCGGCCGCACGCCAGGGCGGCGCTGGCGGCCGCGGCGAAAGGGTTCGCCGACCGGGCGGTGCCGTTCGACGTCTATCTCGACGACGCGGGTCTGCTGCGCAAGGTCCGGCACCGTTTCACCTTCGCCAACGAGGGGCGCGCGGTGGCCGTGACGTCGACCACGGTCCTCTTCGACTTCGGGGAGCCGGTCGAGGTGCGGCTGCCGGCCCGGGAGGACATCTACACCGGGAAGGTCGAGGTCTGACGCGGAGCGCGGGGCCCCGGGCGGCGCGCGGCGGCGGCCGTCGCGCGGGAAGCCACCCGGGATGGCCAGAGCGCAAATGGTCCGGACGTGCCATGCGCTTTGCGCCATCCGGTCCCTAGCCTAGGGACCGACATCGGCCGGAAGAGGTGACGGCACGTGGCTCCGCCCAGTACGACGACAGTCCAGGACGACTGCGTGGCCCTCGCCGAGATCGAGCTCTGCGGCGAGCTGATGATCGCCGCGTCGGCCGTGGACGGGGAGCGGCTGAGCCCGGCCCGTATCGACGAGGTGCTGTGGGGCACGCCGGACCGGCCGGCCGGCCCGGCGCACCGCTGAACTCTCCGCGCCGCGCCCCTCGGCCGACTGCCTCCGCGGCGTCCACGCTGTGGGCGGGCGATGTGATCAAGCCAATCGTGCCGTTCTTCCGGAGAGGGATTCGTCTCCCGAAGAACGGCACGTAACAGGACGAACGGGACCGGCCTCCGAGGCGGCCCGGGGGGTCAGGTGCGCAGAAGGCGGGCGATCGCCTTCGTCGCCTCCTCGACCTTGGCGTCGATCTCGTCGCCGCCCTTGACCGCCGCGTCCGCGACGCAGTGCCGCAGGTGCTCCTCCAGGAGCTGGAGCGCGAAGGACTGGAGCGCCTTCGTGGACGCCGAGACCTGGGTGAGTATGTCGATGCAGTAGACGTCCTCGTCGACCATCCGCTGCAGGCCGCGGATCTGCCCCTCGATCCGGCGCAGCCGCTTGAGGTGCTCGTCCTTCTGCTTGTGGTAGCCGTGCACGCCGTGGTCGTGGTCGGTGACCGGGGGGCCGGCCGCCTCGGTGGTCGTCATCGCGTCCTCCCGTTGTCCTGAAAGGGGTGTTGTATACCCCTCGTGGGTATATGGTATCGAATCACAGGGAAATCGGTGGGGGTCTGTGCTGATCGCGTCGGTTGATGGGCGACACTGGGTTGTCGCCGGTTAGCCGTGGCCGGATGATGCGCCTAGCATCAGCCTGACCGAAACCAGAGCACCCCGAGGACCCCACGTGCGATTTCGTCTGACCCCCAGGGAGACGAGCTTCTACGACATGTTCGCCGCATCCGCGGACAACATCGTCACGGGCTCGAAGCTCCTGATGGAACTGCTCGGTGCGGAGTCCTCCGCCCGGGCCGAGATCGCGGAACGGATGCGGGCAGCAGAGCACGCCGGGGACGACGCGACCCATGCGATCTTCCACCAGCTGAACTCCTCGTTCATCACGCCGTTCGACCGTGAGGACATCTACTCCCTCGCGTCGTCCCTCGACGACATCATGGACTTCATGGAAGAGGCCGTCGACCTCGTCGTCCTCTACAACGTCGAGGAACTGCCGAAGGGTGTCGAGCAGCAGATCGAGGTCCTGGCGCGGGCGGCCGAACTGACCGCCGAGGCCATGCCGCACCTGCGGACCATGGACAACCTCACCGAGTACTGGATCGAGGTCAACCGGCTGGAGAACCAGGCGGACCAGATCCACCGCAAGCTGCTCGCCCACCTCTTCAACGGCAAGTACGACGCCATCGAGGTCCTCAAGCTCAAGCAGATCGTCGATGTGCTCGAAGAGGCCGCGGACGCGTTCGAGCACGTGGCGAACACGGTGGAGACCATCGCGGTCAAGGAGTCCTGAGCTTCGTGGACACCTTTGCCCTGATCGTGACCATTGGTGTCGCGCTCGGATTCACGTACACCAACGGCTTCCACGACTCCGCGAACGCGATCGCGACCTCCGTCTCCACCCGCGCGCTGACACCGCGCGCGGCGCTGGCGATGGCCGCGGTCATGAACCTCGCGGGGGCCTTCCTCGGACAGGGCGTCGCCAAGACCGTCAGTGAAGGTCTCATCGAGACCCCGCACGGCGACCGCGGCATGGGCATCCTGTTCGCGGCGCTCGTCGGCGCGATCGTCTGGAACCTGGTCACCTGGTACTTCGGCCTCCCGTCCTCGTCCTCCCACGCCCTCTTCGGCGGCATGGTCGGCGCGGCGCTCGCCGGCGGGACGGAGGTGATCTGGACCGGGGTGCTGGAGAAGATCGTCATCCCGATGTTCCTCTCCCCGATCATCGGTCTGATCTGCGGCTACCTGGTGATGGTCGCGATCATGTGGATGTTCCGGCGGACCAACCCGCACAAGGCGAAGCGCGGCTTCCGTATCGCCCAGACCGTCTCCGCGGCGGGCATGGCGCTGGGCCACGGCCTCCAGGACGCGCAGAAGACCATGGGCATCGTGGTCATGGCGCTGGTGATCGCGGACGTGGAGCAGTCCGGCGACGAGATCCCGGTGTGGGTCAAGATCGCGTGCGCCGTGATGCTGTCGCTGGGCACCTACGCGGGTGGCTGGCGCATCATGCGGACGCTCGGCCGCAAGATCATCGAGCTGGACCCGCCGCAGGGGTTCGCGGCGGAGACGACCGGCGCGTCGATCATGTTCGGCTCGGCGTTCCTGTTCCACGCGCCGATCTCGACGACGCATGTGATCACCTCGGCGATCATGGGTGTCGGCGCGACCAAGCGGATCAACGCGGTGCGCTGGGGCGTGGCGAAGAACATCATCCTCGGGTGGTTCATCACGATGCCGGCGGCGGCGGCGGTGGCGGCGCTGAGCTACGGGGTCGTGTGGTTGATCTTCGGGTGACGCGTCCCGTGTGACGCGCCTCGCGGAGCCCCGTCGCCCCCCTCCCTGGGGCGCCGGGGCTCTCCCGTCCCCGGGGCGACCGGCTTTTGCGGGGGCTCCGCCCCCGAGCCCCCGCGCCTCAAGCTCCCCCTACGGCCTGGCGGCCGTGGGAGGTACCCCATGCGGGGCTGACTTTGTCAGCCCCGCCGGCGCTTGAGGCGACCGCGCGGAGCGCGGTGCGGGCCACGCGAGGCGCGGACGAAGGCAGCCCGTCCGGCGTTGGCGACCGCGCGGAGCGCGGTGCCGGGTCCGCGCGGTGCGGGCGGCGTCGGCCGGATCTCCCGATCACGGCTGGCGCATCCCCGCCGACACACGGGCCAGCCCCCGGACGGAGCCCGGCAACCGGTCAAGCCGCCCCGGGACGGAGCCCCCCCAACCGAGCCCCCCGGGGACGGAGCCCCCCAACCGCGACCGCCCCCGGGACGGAGCCCCCGTGCAGGAGTGCGGAAGGGCCCGCCCCCTGGGAGAGGGGGCGGGCCCGTCGTCTTGCGGGTGGCACCGCCATGCAGCACCCGCAGACGGCTTATCCGAAGCGCCCCGAGATGTAGTCCTCGGTCGCCTGGACGGACGGGTTGGCGAAGATCCGCTCCGTGTCGTCGATCTCGATCAGCTTCCCGGGCTGGCCCACCGCCGCCAGGTTGAAGAAGGCCGTGCGGTCGGAGACACGCGCCGCCTGCTGCATGTTGTGCGTCACGATGACGATCGTGAAGCGCTCCTTCAGCTCGCCGATCAGGTCCTCGATCGCGAGCGTCGAGATCGGGTCGAGCGCCGAGCAGGGCTCGTCCATCAGCAGCACGTCCGGCTCGACCGCGATCGCGCGGGCGATGCACAGACGCTGCTGCTGGCCGCCGGACAGGCCCGAGCCCGGCTTGTTCAGACGGTCCTTGACCTCGTTCCAGAGGTTGGCCCCGCGCAGGGACTTCTCGACGATGTCGGCGAGCTGGGCCTTCTTGTAGGAGCCGTTCAGGCGCAGCCCCGCCGCCACGTTGTCGAAGATCGACATGGTGGGGAACGGGTTCGGCCGCTGGAAGACCATGCCGACCGTGCGGCGCACGGCGACCGGGTCGATGCCGGAGGCGTAGAGGTTCTCGTCGTCGAGCATCACCTTGCCCTCGACCCGCCCGCCGGGGGTGACCTCGTGCATGCGGTTGAGGGTGCGCAGGAAGGTGGACTTGCCGCAGCCGGACGGGCCGATGAAGGCCGTCACGGAGCGGGGCTCCACGGTCATCGAGATGTCCTCGATCGCCTTGTGGGAGCCGTAGTAGGCGGTCAGACCGCTGACGTCGATTCGCTTTGCCATGGGGGTCACTTCGCTTTCTGGTGGTCGCGTCAGCGACCGGCCGTGCGGCATCGGGGCCGCAGATCAGTGCTTCGGGGCCTTCCAGCGGGCGATGCCGCGAGCCACCAGGTTGAGGATCATGACGAAGGCGATCAGGACCAGGGCGGCGGCCCAGGCGCGGTCGTACGACGCCTCGCTGCCGACCCGGTACTGCTCCCAGATGTAGAAGGGGAGCGACGACTGGGCGCCTTCGAAGGGGTTGGTGTTGATCAGCTGGCTGCCGAAGACGAGCAGCATGATCGGCGCGGTCTCACCGGCGATACGCGCGATCGCGAGCATCACACCGGTGGTGATGCCGCCGAGCGCGGTCGGGATGACCACCTTCATGATCGTGCGCCACTTCGGCACACCGAGGGCGAGGGAGGCCTCGCGCAGCTCGTTCGGGACGAGCTTGAGCATCTCCTCGGTGGAGCGGACGACGACCGGGATCATCAGGATCGCCAGGGCCAGCGCACCCATCAGGCCGGACGGCTGGAGCTTGAACATCAGCATGATCGACAGCAGGAACAGACCGGCGACGATCGACGGGATGCCCGTCATGACGTCGACGAAGAACGTCACGGCCTTGGCCAGCGCGCCCTTGCCGTACTCCACCAGGTAGACGGCGGTCAGCAGGCCGATGGGCACCGAGACCAGGGTGGCGAGGCCGACCTGCTCCAGGGTGCCGATGATGGCGTGGTACACACCGCCGCCCGCCTCGAAGCCGGGGACGCCGGCCATCGAGTGGGTGAGGAAGTACCCGTCGAGGGCCTTCCAGCCGCGGCTGACGGTGACCCCGATCAGCGAGAACAGCGGCACGACCGCGAGGACGAAGCAGACCCAGACGATGCTGGTCGCCAGCCGGTCCTTGGCCTGGCGGCGGTTCTCGACGGCGCTGGTGACCGTGTACGAGATCACGACGAAGAAGAGTGCGGAGACCAGCCCCCACTGGATCCGGCTCTCCCAGCCCGCGACGACGCCGAGACCCACGCCGAGGACGACGGAGACGGCGGCGAAGCCGAGCGGCGCCCACTTGGGGAGCGACCGGGTGCTGAGGCTGCGGCGGGGACCCGGCGCGGCGTGCGACGGGGTTTCCCTTATGGCGGTCTGGCTCATGCTGCACCCCATTCGTTCACTTCTCCGCCCGCGCGGCGCAGAGGTGCGGCTTTCGTGGTCGTCTGCGGCCCGGCGGCCGCGCGTGCGTCGTTCACGCGTTGGCCCCCGAGTACTCCTTGCGGCGCGCGATGATCAGGCGGGCCGCGCCGTTGACCAGCAGGGTGAGGACGAAGAGGACCAGGCCGGAGGCGATCAGGGCGTCCCGCCCGAATTCGTTGGCCTCGTCGAACTTCGCGGCGATGTTCTGGGCGAAGGTGCCGCCGCCCGGGTTCAGCAGGTGCAGCGAGATGAGGAAGCTCGGGGAGAGCACGGTGGCGACGGCCATCGTCTCGCCCAGCGCGCGTCCGAGGCCGAGCATCGAGGCCGAGATCACACCGGAGCGGCCGAAGGGCAGCACCGACATGCGGACGACCTCCCAGCGGGTCGCGCCGAGGGCCAGGGCGGCCTCCTCGTTGGTGCGCGGGACCTGGAGGAAGACCTCGCGGCTGACGCTGGTCACGATCGGCAGGATCATGATCGCCAGCAGCACGCCCACGGTGAACAGCGAACGGGCGACGCCGACCTCGGTCTTCTCGAAGACGTACGTCCAGCCGAAGAAGTCGTCGAGCCAGAGGTTCAGGCCCTCGAGGTACGGGACGAGGAAGAGCGCGCCCCAGATGCCGTAGATGATCGAGGGGACGGCGGCCAGCAGATCGACGACGTACGCGATCGGGGTGGCCAGCCTGCGCGGCGCGTAGTGCGAGATGAAGAGCGCGATGCCGACGGCGACCGGGACGGCGATCACCATCGCGATGATCGAGCTGACGACGGTGCCGAAGAGCAGGACCGCGATGCCGAAGACCGGCGGGTCACCGGCCGGGTTCCAGTCGAAGGTGGTGAGGAAGTTGCCCTCGTTCTTCGAGATGGCCAGCGTGGCGCGGTAGGTCAGGAACGCGGCGATCGACGCCATGATCACCAGCAGCAGGATGCCCGAGCCGCGGGACAGACCGAGGAAGATCTTGTCGCCTGCGCGGCCCGTGGACTTGCTGTTGAGCCCGGTGACCGGCGGAGCCGGCGTGGGTGGAAGTGAATCGGTGGGTGTGGTGGAAGCCATGGTCTTTCCGGTCTGTGTGGGGGAGCGCCCGGCTCCCCTGGCGGCGGTGCACCGGATGGCGGGCCGGCGGGGACGGAGCGTCCCCGCCGGCCTGCTGTGTTACTTCAGACCCGCGACGGTCTCGCGGACCTTGGCGTTGATCTCGGCCGGGATCGGGGCGTAGCCGGCCTCGGAGAGGACCTTCTGGCCCTCGTCGCTGGAGGTGTAGGTCAGGAAGGACTTGACGGTGTCGAGCGTGTCGGCCTTGTTGCCGGTGTCGCAGACGACCTCGTAGGTGACCAGGACCATCGGGTAGGCGCCCTCGGCCTTGGTGGCGTAGTCGAGCTCGAGCGCCAGGTCCTTGCCGGTGCCCTTGATCTTGGCGGCGGCGATGGCCTTGGAGGCGTTCTCCGAGGTGGCGTCCACCGGGGCGGCGGCACCGGTCGCGATGCTCACGGTCGGGATGGACTGCGAGGTGGCGTAGGAGAGCTCGAAGTAGCCGATGGCGCCCTCGTTCTGCTTGACCTGGGCGGCGACACCGGAGGAGCCGGACGCGGCCTGGCCGCCGGGGGCGGGCCACTTCTTCTCGGCCTCGTAGGGCCAGTCGGCCTTCGCGGTGGCGCCCAGGTACTTGCCGAGGTTCTGCGTGGTGCCGGAGTCCTCGGAGCGGTGGAAGGCCTGGATGGCCTTGTCCGGGAGCTGCGCGTCCTTGTTGAGCGCGGCGATGGCCGGGTCGTTCCAGTTCTTGATCTTGCCGTCGAAGATCTTCGCGATGGTGGCCGCGTCCAGGCTCAGCTTGTCGACGCCGGGGACGTTGTAGCCGATGGCGATCGGACCGCCGACCATCGGCAGGTTGATGCCCTGGCCGCCCTGGCAGATCTTCTTCGACTCCTCGACCTCCTCGGGCTTGAGCGCCGAGTCGGAGCCGGCGAAGCCGACGGTGCCCTGGTTGAAGGCCACGATGCCCTCGCCGGAGGACGAGGACTTGTAGTTGACCTCGACGCCCGTGCAGGCGGCCATGTAGTTCTTGACCCAGAGGTCCATCGCGTTCTTCTGCGCGCTGGAGCCGGAGGCGAGGAGCTTGCCCTTGGCGCCTTCGCACGTGATGTTGGAGGCAGCGCTGGTCGTCTCGCCGTTGCCCGTGGTGCCACCGGTGTTGTCGTCCGAACCGCACGCCGTGAGGACCAGGGCGCCGGAAACGGCGAGGGCACCGAGCGCGGCGGCCCGAAGCCCGTTCTTGCGCTGAAGCTTCACTTTCGGGTGTTCCTTCCAGTTGCCGCTGCGGTGCGGCGTGCGTCGGGGTGGGGGGACCGGCTCCGTGCCGGTCACCGTGTAAGGCCGAAATTAGGCAGATCAGGTGAAGTGGCCGACGGGGGAGAGTGAACGCGAGGTGAACCGTGGCGGGCGGCCCGGTGCTTCTTCCCCAGGATTGCGCCGGACGGGCGTCACGGCGCGTCGGCAGGCCGTCGTCACCCGTACGCGCCGGGCCGGCGGGGTGGCGGTCAGGCCGTGTGCAGGGAGTCCAGGAGGGCGTCGAGCAGGACGCGGTCCCGGGGCTGGGTGAGCCGGGCGCGGGCCGCGGCGGGCGGGAGCCAGGCGATGGCGTCGACCTCGGCGCTGGCGGCGAAGGAGCCGGAGCGGGTCTCCGCGGCCCAGTAGCTGACGTGCTTGGGCCGGCCGTTCGCCGTGTAGCGGACGGAGGGGAGCCGGGCGCCGGGGAGGCAGCGGTGGCCGGTCTCCTCCAGGACCTCGCGCAGGGCCGCCGCGAGGGCGTCCTCGCCGCGCTTGAGCTTGCCCTTGGGGTGCGACCAGTCGTCGTACTTCGGCCGGTGGACGAGGCAGATCTCGATCCGGTCGTGCCCGTGCGGGGCGCGGCGCCAGAGCACGCATCCGGCGGCCAGCACGGTGTCCGGTCCGACGGGGCCGTAGCCGGAGTCGTCGTGCCGGTCGTCGTGGGGGGTGCCGGGGCCGGTCATGGCGCGGGCACCGCCGCCGTGGCGTGCCGCCACTCCTGCTGGAAGGCGAACCGGGCCGCCTCCACCTCGTGCCGCTGGTCCGCGTGGAGCACCCCGAGGGCGTACGCGGTGGCCGGGGCGATCCGCGGGGTGCGGGCGGCCGACGCGGCGGCCTCGGACGCCTCGGCGGCCTCCCGGTGGTGGTCGAGCACCAGCCCGGCGTGGCACAGGACCGGGTCGTCGCCGGGGCGCACCGCCTCCCGTGCGTAGCGGTGCAGCCGCAGCAGCCGCCGGACCTCGTGCCAGGGCGCGTCCTGCTGCTCGGCGGCCGGGTCGGCGGCGAGGCCGTTGACCAGGGCCTCGGCGTTGTACGGGTGGGCGGCGCGGCCCAGCGGGAGCTCGGCCACCGCGTCCAGCAGGCGGCGCTCCGTGACGTCCGCCAGCATGCCCAGCACCTCGTCGGCGGGGCCGGCCGCTGCGGGGGCGAGCGGGAGTTCCGAGGCCAGTAAGGCGACGGAGTCCGCGACCGCGTGGAAGCGCGAGGAGCCGAGGGCGCCGAGCGCGGCGGAGTGCGCCCTGGTCCGGGCGAGTGTCAGCCGGCGCTCCAGCAGCGCTCCGGCGCGCGCCGCTCCCACGGTGAGCGCCCCGCCGCGCCGGGCGGCGGTGCCGCCGCCCGGCGCGGGCTCCTCGCCGGGCGGGGCCGGTTCGACCCGGGCCCGCGGCACGGCCGAGGTGCCCGAGAGGCGGGACAGGGCGTCCAGCAGCCGGACCATCCGGGAGGTGCAGGAGTGTTCGAGGGCGAGGGTCGCGGAGAGCCAGCCCAGCTCCCCGCGCAGGGTGTCCGCCCAGTCCGGGTCGAGCAGCGGGCGGAAGGTGGAAAGGCTCCCGCTGATCCGCCGCGCCGAGGACCGCAGCGCACGGGCCGCCTCCGCCGCGCCCGCCGTGTCCGCGCCGCTCTCGCTGTGCAGGCGCAGGCTGCGCAGGAACGCGCCCGCCTGCGTGTGCAGATGGCGGGCGAGGGTGTCGCCCGCCGTGGCGGTGTCGTGGCGGGAAAGTTCAGGGCTGTGCACGCCGGCGCCTCCGGGCGTCTATGAGCATCTCCTGGACGTTCCGCAGCGGCTGCCCGTCGGAGTCCGTGGCGTGCCGGGTCCAGGAGCCGTCCGGGCCGAGGTGCCAGGACGACGTGGTGTCGGACATGCCGGTCTCCAGGAACCGGGTCAGGGCCGCGCGGTGGGCCGGGTCGGTGACCCGTACCAGTGCCTCGATACGGCGATCGAGGTTGCGGTGCATCATGTCGGCGCTGCCGAACCACACCTCCGGTTCGCCGCCGTTGCCGAAGGCGAAGACGCGGGAGTGCTCCAGGAAGCGGCCGAGCACCGAGCGGACGCGGATGTTCTCCGAGAGGCCCGCGACACCGGGGCGGATCGCGCAGATGCCGCGCACCCAGATGTCGACCGGGACACCGGCCATCGCCGCCCGGTAGCAGGCGTCGATGACGGCCTCGTCGACCATCGAGTTCACCTTGATCCGGACGTACGCGAGACGTCCGGCCCGGTGGTGGGTGATCTCCTTGTTTATTCGCGAGACCAGACCGTCGCGCAGCGACTTCGGGGCGACGAGCAGCCGGCGGTAGGTCTCCCGGCGCGAGTAGCCGGAGAGCCGGTTGAACAGGTCGGAGAGGTCCGCCCCGACCTGCGGGTCGGCGGTCAGCAGGCCCAGGTCCTCGTAGAGCCGGGCGGTCTTCGGGTGGTAGTTGCCGGTGCCGACGTGGGAGTAGCGGCGCAGCGTCTCGCCCTCCTGGCGGACGACGAGCGACAGCTTGCAGTGCGTCTTCAGCCCGACCAGGCCGTAGACGACGTGGCAGCCGGCCTCCTCCAGCTTCCGTGCCCACTTGATGTTCGCCTGCTCGTCGAAGCGGGCCTTGATCTCGACGAGCACCAGGACCTGCTTGCCGGACTCGGCGGCGTCGATCAGGGCGTCGACGATGGGGGAGTCGCCGGAGGTGCGGTACAGCGTCTGCTTGATGGCGAGGACGTCCGGGTCGGCCGCGGCCTGCTCCAGGAACGCCTGGACGGAGGTGGAGAACGAGTCGTACGGGTGGTGCAGCAGCACGTCCCGCTCACGCAGCGCCATGAAGATGTCGGGCGCGGACGCCGACTCCACCTCGGCCAGGTCGCGGTGGGTGCCGGCGACGAACTTCGGGTACTTCAGCTCCTGCCGGTCGAGCGCCGAGATGCCGAAGAGGCCGGTGAGGTCGAGCGGCCCGGGCAGCGGGTAGACCTCGGCGTCGGAGATCTTCAGCTCGCGGACCAGCAGGTCGAGCACGTACGGGTCGATGGACTCCTCGACCTCCAGCCGCACCGGCGGGCCGAAGCGGCGCCGCATGAGCTCCTTCTCCAGGGCCTGGAGCAGGTTCTCGGTGTCGTCCTCCTCGACCTCCAGGTCCTCGTTGCGGGTCACCCGGAAGGCGTGGTGCGCCAGCACCTCCATGCCGGGGAAGAGCTCCTCCAGGTGGGCCGCTATGACGTCCTCCAGCGGCACGTACCGCTGCGGGCCGGCCTCCAGGAAGCGGGAGAGCAGCGGGGGCACCTTGACCCGGGCGAAGTGGCGGTGGCCGCTGACCGGGTTGCGCACGACGACGGCCAGGTTCAGGGAGAGGCCGGAGATGTACGGGAAGGGGTGCGCGGGGTCGACGGCCAGCGGGGTGAGGACGGGGAAGATCTGCTGCCGGAACAGGGTGAAGAGGCGGGCCTGCTCCTTCTCGGTGAGCTCCGGCCAGCGGATGAGGTGGATGCCCTCGTCCGCGAGGGCGGGGGCGACGTCCTGCTGGTAGCAGGCGGCGTGCCGGGCCATCAGTTCACGCGAACGGGTCCAGATGAGGTCGAGCACCTCGCGCGGCTGGAGCCCGGACGCGGAGCGGGTGGCGACACCCGTCGCGATGCGGCGCTTGAGGCCGGCCACCCGGACCATGAAGAACTCGTCCAGGTTGGACGCGAAGATCGCGAGGAAGTTGGCCCGCTCCAGCAGCGGCGTGGTCGGGTCCTCGGCGAGCTCCAGGACGCGCTCGTTGAAGGCGAGCCAGCTGCGCTCCCGGTCGAGGAAGCGGCCCTGCGGGAGCTCGGCGCCGAGGACGTTGTCCTCCTCGTAGGCGTCGGCGTCCGCGTCGAGGTCGGGTTCGAGATCGGAGACGGTGGCGGCGACGGTGTGCGGCCGGTGCGCGGCGATGGACGCGACGGACGGCTGGGGGTGCTGGACCGGGACCTCGGCGGGCTGCTGGCTCATGGACCCATTCTTCCGCGCCGAGAGGCTCACCGGCGCGTCGGAGAGGGCCGGATCGAGGGCTTTTCTCCCGTTCGGGGAGGCGGGCACGGCGGGCTGCATTGGGAGAGGGTCGCAAGGGTGTCTGAATGCCCGGTAACGACGACATGACGTGCGGGAAAGCGGAACGGGGCCCCGGGGGGTCGCCGCGCGGCGCTCCGGGGGCGCGGCGGCGCCGCCGATGATCGCACGCCCGCCGTCCCGGCGCCCGGCGAGGGGGCCGCCCTCGCCGGGCGCCGGAACCGGAGGCTTGGACCGAGGCCGGAACCGGAGGCTTGGACCGAGGCCGGAACCGGAGGCTTGGACCGAGGCCGGAACCGGAGGCTTGGACCGAGGCCGGAACCGGAGGCTTGGACCGAGGCCGGAACCGGAGGCGTGGACCGGAGGCCGGAGGCCGAGGCCCCGGAAGCCGGAACCGGGGGGCGGAAGCCGGGACCGCGGGCTCGGGGCCCGGAGGCCGGGACCGCGGGCTCGGGGCCCGGAGGCCGGAACCAGGGGCCCGGAGCCGGATCCGCGGGCTCGGGGCCCGGAGGCCCCGGAGGTCCGGCTAGGACTCGGTGCGGTACATCAGGTCGACCTCGTGGGTGACGAAGCCGAGTTGGCCGTAGACGCGCAGGGCCGCCGGGTTGTCGGCGTCGACGTACAGCATTGCGGTGGGGAGGCCCTGGGCGGCCAGGTGGCGCAGACCGGTGGCGGTGAGGGCCTTGCCGAGGCCGCCGCCCTGGGCGTCCGGGCGGATGCCCACGACGTAGACCTCGCCCAGTTGTTCCTCGGCGTGCACCTTCGTCCAGTGGAAGCCGATGATCGCGCCGTCCCGCACCGCCAGGAAGAAGCCCTGGGGGTCGAACCAGGGCTCGGCCATGCGGTCGTCGAGGTCGCGCTGGGTCAGCGAGCCCTGTTCGGGGTGGTGGGCGAAGGCCGCGGCGTTCACCGCGAGCCACTCGGCGTCGTCCTGGCCGGGCACGAAGGTGCGGACGGTGACCCCGGGCGGGTAGTCCTGCGGGGCCACCGAGTCGGGGCCCAAGGGGCGGCGGAGCTGGCGCAGTTCGCGGAACAGGGTCAGGCCGAGGACCTGCGCCATGTGGCGGGCGGCGGGCTTGCCCCCGTGCGCCCACATCCGCAGGCGCTTGCCCGAGGCGTCCAGCAGCGTGGTGCCGAGCGCCCGCCCGTGGCCGCGGCCGCGGTGGGAGGGGTGGACGACGAGCTCGGCGGCGGGGGCCTCGACCGGGTCGGTGTCCTCCAGTTGGGCGTAGCCGACGAGCAGGCCCTCCACGGTGAGCAGGAAGTGCCGTACGCCCTCCCGGCGCGCGCCGCGCAGTTGCAGCCGGCCCTGCTCGGAGACGGCCTGCATCCCGTCGGACCGGGCGGCCTCGGCCAGCATGGCGGAGACCGCGTCGGCCTGTTCGGCGCTCAGTTCGTCGAGGGAGTGGATCTGCCGGCCGGGCTCCGGAATCACTGCGTCGATCGTCATGGGTCCACGGTACGGCGGGCGGGGGCCGGGGCGGCACGGTGCGTGGCGCGGCGGCCGGTGCGGCGGGTACGCGCGGGCGGTACGCGCGGGTGTGTGCCGCTCTCTGCCGGTTCCGGGTGATGACGCACGATCGCGGCCGATGGCAACCAGGTCGTAACCCGCGTCCCCCTGTCGCGCTACGCGCGTTGACCCTAGGCTGCGGCCCTGCGGGCTGTCGCCGCACGGCCCCGCGTCCCACCACCCCACGCTGTAACTGACAAGGGGACAGATGTCAGCGAGATCCCAGAACACCCCCGCGACCCGGCGCACCCGGCGTGTGCTCGCCGCCGCCGCGGGCCTCGCCACCGTCGGCGCGCTCGTCGCCGCGATGCCGGCCGGCGCCGCGTCCGGTGACCGGCACGGCGGTCACCACGGCAAGCCGCGCACCGTCGACGTGCAGCTTCTTTCCTTCAACGACCTGCACGGCAACCTGGAGCCGCCGGCCGGCTCGTCCGGCAACGTCTCCGAGATTCAGCCGGACGGCACGGTGACCTCGGTCCCGGCCGGCGGTGTGGAGTACCTGGCGACCTCGCTGCGCACCGCGCGCGGCGGGAACCCGTACTCCGTCACCGCCGCGGCCGGCGACCTGGTCGGCGCGAGCCCGCTGCTCTCGGGCCTGTTCCACGACGAGCCCACCGTCGAGGCGCTCAACAAGCTGAACCTCGACGTCGCGGGCGTGGGCAACCACGAGTTCGACGAGGGCGCCGTGGAACTGGCGCGGCTCCAGAACGGCGGCTGCCACCCGGTGGAGGGCTGCTTCGAGGAGGGCAAGGAGTTCGAGGGCGCGGACTTCCCCTACCTGGCGGCCAACGTCACCAAGGAGAAGACCGGCAAGCCGATCCTCAAGCCGTACACGGTCTGGCGGAAGAACGGCGTCAAGATCGGCTTCATCGGCGTCACGCTGGAGGGCACGCCGGACATCGTCAGCGCCAACGGCATCAAGGGCCTGAAGTTCCACGACGAGGTCGACACCATCAACCGGTACGCCCGTGAGCTGGACCGCAAGGGCGTGAAGTCGATCGTGGCGCTGATCCACGAGGGCGGTTCGCCGGCCTCCACGGCGTACAACTACGACTGCGACTCGCCCGGCCCGGGCGACGGCATCTCGGGCCCGATCGCGGAGATCGCCAAGGGCATCACGCCCAAGGTCGACGCGCTGGTGACCGGCCACACCCACCAGGCGTACGTGTGCACGATCCCGGACCCGTCGGGCAAGCCCCGCATGGTCACGTCGGCCTCGTCGTTCGGGAAGCTGTACACGGACACCACGCTGACGTACGACAAGCGCACCCACGACATCGTGCGCACGTCGGTCACCTCGGCGAACCACATCGTCCGTCGCGACCAGCCCAAGGCGCAGGACATGACGGACCTGATCGCGCGCTGGAACAAGCTGGCCGCGCCGATCGCGAGCCGTCCGCAGGGCTGGATCTCGGCCGACATCGCGGGCCGCGGCTCCACCGAGCCCGAGAAGCCGCTGGGCAACCTGATCGCGGACGCGCAGCTCGCCGGGCTCGCCCCGGCCGACAAGGGCGGCGCGCAACTGGCGCTGATGAACCCGGGCGGCATCCGCTCCGACCTGGTCTTCAAGGCGTCGGGCGGCGAGGGCGACGGTGTGGTGACCTACGGCGAGGCGTTCACCGTCCAGCCGTTCACCAACATGATGAACGTCGTGGACCTCACCGGCGCCCAGCTCCTCACCACGCTCCAGCAGCAGGTGAGCGGCTC
Source organism: Streptomyces zhihengii (assembly GCF_016919245.1). NCBI lineage: Bacteria > Bacillati > Actinomycetota > Actinomycetes > Kitasatosporales > Streptomycetaceae > Streptomyces > Streptomyces zhihengii. The sequence continues at coordinate 4,460,934 of NZ_JAFEJA010000001.1, forward strand.
CAACGAGGCGTCCCCGAAGATCCTCCAGGTGTCGAAGGGCCTCACCTACACCCTGGACCTGACGAAGACGGGCGCCGCCCGGATCGTCGTGGACTCGGTGAAGCTGAACGGGGCGGCGATCGACCCGGCGAAGACCTACCGCGTCGCGATGAACGAGTTCCTCGCGGGCGGCGGTGACGGCTTCGCGGTGCTGAAGGAGCACACCAACAAGCTGGTGGGCGCCTCCGACCTGGACGTCTTCAACGCCTACCTGGCGGCGAACTCCTCGGCCACGGCGCCGATCGCGCCGCCGGCCACGGACCGGATCACCGTGATCCGGTAGTCGCGGGAGCTGTGCCGGGGGCGGCGGGCCGGGTGCCCGCCGCCCCTCGCGCGTCCCCCGGTGCGGGGGCCGGTGCCGTGCAGCGTCCGAAGCCCGGTGCGGGGTCCTGAGCCGTGCAGCGTCCGAAGCCGGTGTCCCGTCCGGTGCCGTGCCCGGTGCCGTGTCTGGTGTGGTTGACGCGGACGCGTCATACTCCGCGCCATGGACCGACGGAGATTCCTCGCGGGCTTGGCCGCCGTCCCGGCCGCCGCCCTCATCGGCACCCCCCACGCCGCCGCCGCACCCCGCCGCACCCTGTCGACCAGGGACTGGATGGCCGGTGCCGCCGACTCGACGCCCCTGCAACGACTGACCATTCCCGGCACCCACGACTCCGGCGCCCGCTTCGGCGGGCCGTGGTCGGAGTGCCAGAACACCACCATCGCCCAGCAGTTGGAGAGCGGGATCCGCTTCCTCGACGTCCGCTGCCGGGTCACCGGCGGCTCGTTCGCGATCCACCACGGGCCGTCCTACCAGAACATGATGTTCGGCGACGTGCTCGTCGCCTGCCGGGACTTCCTCGCCGCACAGCCCTCCGAGACGGTGCTGATGCGGGTCAAGCAGGAGTACTCCGGCGAGAGCGACGCCACCTTCCGGGCCGTCTTCGACGACTACCTGGACAACCGCGGCTGGCGCCCGCTGTTCCGCATCGGCGACGGCATCCCGGCCCTGGGCGGGGCCCGCGGCCGGGTGGTGCTGCTCGGGGACAACGGCGGTCTGCCCGGCGTCCGTTACGCCGACGGCGCCCACTTCGACATCCAGGACGACTGGAACGCGCTGCCCGACCCCAAGTTCTCCAAGATCCAGGCGCACTTCCGCAAGGCCGCGCAGCAGCCCGGCAAGCTCTACGTCAACTACGTGTCCACCTCCGCCTATCTGCCGCCGCGCTGGAACTCGGACAACCTCAACCCGCGCGTCCACGCCTTCCTCGACGGCGCGGAGGCGGGCGGCTGGCGGGGTCTGGGGATCGTCCCCATGGACTATCCCAACACCCGCGCCGGGCTCGTCGAGTCCCTCATCCGCCACAACGGCTGACGCCGGCGGCCGGGCCCGGGGCGCCGCGCCCCGGGCCCTGCCGGTCACCCGGACACGGGGCCCGGCAGGGCGAGCCGCGGTCCGCCGAAGCGGGACCGCAGCAGACGGTCGTGGGTGACGACGACCAGGGTGCCCGCGTAACCGGCCAGTGCCGCCTCCAGCTCCTCGACCAGCCCGGGGGAGAGGTGGTTGGTGGGCTCGTCGAGCAGCAGCAGGTCCAGGGGGCGGTCCAGCAGCAGGGCGAGCTCCAGCCTGCGCCGCTGACCGGCGGAGAGCGCCCGCACCGGCCGCACCAGATCCGCCTCCGCCAGCAGGCCGGTGGCCGCGATCCGGGCCGCCGCCTCCTCGCCGTGCAGCTCCGCCGCCGAGCGGCCGTGCGCCACCGGGTCGGCGCCCTGGCGCAGCAGGCCCACCCGGTGGGGGCGGGTGACGGCGCCCGACGCGGGGGCGAGTTCACCCGCCAGCACCGCCAGCAGGGTCGTCTTCCCGGCGCCGTTGGGCCCGGTGACCAGCAGCCGGCCGCCGGCCGGGATCTCCAGCGCGTCCAGGCTCAGCCGGCCGGGCACCCGCACGCCGGAGAGCAGCACCGGACCGTCCGCCGCCCCCTCGACGGAGGCGGTGAAGCGCAGCGGCTCCGCCGGCGGGCGCACCGGCCGGACGGTGAGGCGCTCCAGCCGTTCGCGGGCGCTGCGGACCCGGCCCATCGCGCCGTGCGCCCGTGACCGGGCGCGGAAGGCGCCGGCCCCGCTGAAGCCGCGCGGTCCCTTGCGCGGGACCGCCGCCAGGCGTCCGATGCCGGTCTCGGCGAGCCGGGACTGCCGTTCGACCTCCGCGCGCCACTCCTCGTACTCCCGCTGCCGGCGCGCCCGGTCCGCGGCCCTGGCGGTGAGGAACCCCTGGTAGCCGTTGCCGTGGCGGCGGACGGTGCGCGCTTCGGGGTCGACCTCCAGCACGGTGGTGGTCACCCGGTCGAGGAAGGCGCGGTCGTGGGTGACGGCGACGACGGTGCCCGGGTGGGCCCGCAGGTGCTCCTCCAGCCAGGCGACCGCCTCGTCGTCGAGGTCGTTGGTCGGCTCGTCGAGCAGCAGCAGCTCGGGCGCGGCCGCGAGGGTCGCGGCGAGCGCCAGCCGGGCCCGGCGGCCCCCGGAGAGGGTGCCGAGCGCGCGGTCGCGGTCGAGCGGGGCGCGGTCGCCGAGCCGGTGCAGGGTGCGGGCGACCCGGCGGTCGGCGCCGGGCCCGCCGCGCACCTCGTACGCAGCCAGCAGCCGCGCGTACGCGTCGGCCCCGGCCTCGCCGGTCCGGTGCAGCGCCGCCTCGGCGGCGCGGATACGGCCCTCCAGCCGGCGCAGCTGCGCCAGCGCGAGGTCGATCGCGTCGCCGACGCGGGCCGATGCCGGCAGTTCGAGGGTCTGGGGGAGGTGTCCCGTGCCGCCGGGGGCGACGACGGTGACGGTGCCGGAGTCCGGCTGCTCGACTCCGGCGAGCAGGCGCAGCAGCGTGGACTTGCCGGAGCCGTTGTCGCCGATCACACCGGCCTTCTCGCCGGGACGCAGGGCGAAGGTGACCTGGTCGAGCACGATCCGGTCGTCGTAGCGCTTGCCGACGCCGGTGAGGCTGAGCTGGGAGCGGGCGGTGGTGGCGGTGGCGGCTGGGAACAAGGGGCGGCTTCTTCCGTCGGGGACAGATGGAGAGACGAGACGTTCCGTCTTGTTGAAATATAGCGCAAGCCTTCTGCCCCCGCAAGACGTTTCGTCTCGCGGGGGCAGAAGTGCCGCTGTCGGGGGTGCCGCGCGGGCCGGGGCGCCGGTGTCAGGGCGCCGGGGGACGGTGGCGGCGGCGGTGTCAGGGCGTCGCGGGGGGCGGGGTGGGCGCGCCCGGGAGGCGGATCACCGCCCGGGTGCCGCCGCCCTCCGCACGGGCGAGCGAGACCTCGCCGCCCGCCTGCTGGACGGTCCGGGCCACGATCGACAGCCCGAGCCCTGAGCCGGGCAGCGAACGCGCCGACGGCGACCGCCAGAACCGCTCGAAGACATGGGGCAGTTCCTCGGTCCCGATCCCCGGCCCGTGGTCGCGCACCGACAGGGTGCCGTCGCGCAGCTCCACCTCGACGTGCCCGCCGGGCGGCGAGAACTTCACCGCGTTGTCCAGCACGTTGACCAGGGCCCGCTCCAGCGCCGCCTGCTCGCCCCGGACGTACCAGGGGCCGATGTCGGCGGTGAACGTCAGCTCGGGGCCGCGCAGCCTGGCCCGCTCCAGCGCGCCCTGGAGGATCTCGTGCAGCCCCACCACCTGCACCGTACGGCCGTGCGCCGATCCGTCGGGCCGGGAGAGCTCCTGGAGATCGCCGATGAGCGCGGCCAGTTCGGTCATCTGCGCCTTGACCGACGCCAGCAGGGCCCTGCGGTCGTCCGGCGGGATCGCCCGGCCGGTCTCCTCGCTCCTCGCGAGCAGTTCGATGTTGGTGCGCAGGGAGGTGAGCGGGGTGCGCAGCTCGTGCCCGGCGTCCGCGATGAGCTGCTGCTGGAGATCGCGCGAGGAGGCCAGCGCGGCGGTCATCGCGTTGAACGAGCGCGACAGCCGGGCGATCTCGTCGTCGCCCTCGGCCGGGATGCGCACGCTCAGGTCCTCGGTGCGCGCCACGTGCTCCACCGCGCCCGTCAGCCGGTCGACCGGCGCCAGCCCGGTGCGCGCCACCCACAGACCGGTGGCGCCCGCCCCGAGCACGCCGATGCCGGAGACCAGGAGCAGCAGCAGGGCCAGGTCGTTCAGGGTGCGTTCGGTCTCCCGCAGGGGCACGCCGATCATCAGCGCGGTGTCCCGGAAGACCGCCCCGTCCGCGGCGGCCGCGACGGTCAGCACCCGCACGGAGCGGCCGTCGGTGTCCGTGCCGTCGCGGAAGGTCTCCAGCCTCGGGTCCGCCCGGCCGGCCACCTCGCGGTCGCCGTCCGTCACCCGCACGGTCCCGGCGGAGACGGCGGCGAACACACAGGGCTCGTCGCCGGAGGCGCGCACGAGCTGGAAGTAGTAGTCCTTGGGGCGCCCGAACTCGTCCTGGGAGGTGGCGGACGGCGGGCAGGCCCGCAGGGTCGCCGCCACGTCCACGGCGCGCAGGTCGATGCTCTGCCGGGTGCTGCGCAGCTTGGCGTCCACCTCGTCGTACAGCTTGCCGCGCACCACCACCCAGCAGACCGTCGAGACCACGGCCACGGCCACCGCCACCGCCGTGGCCACCAGCAGGGCGAGGCGGGAGCGCAGCGGCAGCGCGCGCAGCCGTCCGATCACTCGGTGCCGCCCGGCCGCAGGGCGTAGCCGACGCCGCGCACGGTCTGCACGAGGCGCGGCTCGCCGCCGGCCTCCGTCTTGCGCCGCAGGTACATCACGTACACGTCCAGGGAGTTGGAGCTGGGCTCGAAGTCGAAGCCCCAGACGGACTTGAGGATCTGCTCGCGGGTGAGCACCTGGCGCGGGTGCGCCAGGAACAGCTCCAGCAGCGTGAACTCGGTGCGGGTCAGCTCCACCCGGCGGCTGCCGCGGGTGACTTCGCGGGTGGACAGGTTCATCCGCAGATCGGCGAAGGCCAGCACGTCCTCGTCGTCGGCCGCCGCCACCGCGGCGGTGTAGGAGCTGCGCCGCAGCAGGGCCCGGATGCGGGCGAAGAGCTCGTCCAGCTCGAAGGGCTTGACCAGGTAGTCGTCGGCGCCCGCGTCCAGTCCGGTGACCCGGTCGCCGACCGTGTCGCGCGCCGTGAGCATCAGGATCGGCACCCGCGAGCCCGCCGCCCGCAGCCGCCGGGCGGCGGTCAGCCCGTCCATCCTCGGCATCTGGACGTCGAGCACGATCAGCTCGGGGCCGTACGCCTCGGCCCGGGCCAGCGCGTCGAGACCGTCGACGGCGACCTCGGTGCCGTACCCCTCGAACGCGAGGGAGCGCCGGAGCGCCTCGCGCACGGCGGGCTCGTCGTCGACGATGAGGATGCGCTCGCCTTCAGTCATGGGCCCAGCCTCGCACGCGATCAGGCGTCCCCGCCGGAGCGGAGGGTGTCCAGGTCCGCCTTGACGGTGTCGATCGGGATGGCGAAGCCGAGGCCGACGCTGCCCGCGGTGGATCCGCTCGCGGAACTGGGCGAGTACATGGCCGAGTTGATGCCGATGATCTCGCCGTTCATGTTGATCAGCGCGCCGCCGGAGTTGCCCGGGTTGAGGGAGGCGTCGGTCTGGATCGCCTTGTAGGTCGTCTTGGAGTCGCCGGTGTCCCCGTTGAACTGCTGACCACCGAACTCGAACGGCCAGTTCTGGCGCGGGTCCTGCTGGGGCTCCTCGTCCTTGGCGACGGTCACGTCACGGTCGAGGGCGGAGACGATGCCGCTGGTGACGGTGCCGGTGAGTCCTTCGGGGGAGCCGATGGCGACGACCTGGTCGCCCACGCCGACGGCGCCGGAGTCGCCGAGGGCGGCGGCCTTCAGCCCGGAGGCGTCCCGCAGCTTGATCAGGGCGAGGTCCTTGTCGGGGTCCTTGCCGACGACGTCCGCGGTGTACTTCGTGCCGTCGCTGAGCCGCACCTCGACGGTGTCGGCGCCGGAGATCACATGGTTGTTGGTGACGATCTCGCCGTCCGCGGTGATGATCACGCCGGAGCCGGTGGACTGCCCGGCGCTCGACGACGCGCTGATCTCCACGATGCTCGGCGACACGGCCTGGGCGACGCCCGCCACGGTGCCCTTGCTGCTCTGGGACACGGTCGTCCCGCTGACGCTCCCGGTGCCGCGGGCCGGCTCGTCGCCGACCAGATGGCCGACGAGGGCGGAGGCCCCGCCGCCGACGGCCGCCGCGGCGATCGCGACGGCCGCGATCAGCCCGACCGGTCCCTTGGCCCGGCGCCGGGAGCGGGGGGCCGCCGGCTCCGGCGCGGGCGCGGCGGGCGCCGGGTGCGGGGCGGGCGGCTCGAAGCCGGGACCGCCGCCGCCGGGCCACACGGTGACCGTGCCGGCGGGCCGGTACGGCGGGGGCGGCGGGTAGCCGCCGTCCGCCTGGGTGAGGGGTGCGGTCGCGGGCGCGTCGTACGGCTGCTGCGGGAATCCGGGCTCCTGCTGCGGGAATCCGGGCTCTGCGTGGCCGTCGCGGCGGTAGTGGTCGCTCATGGCAACGACTCTCGCCGCGGCAGATGAGAGCGGTCTGAGACGGTGCTGAGAAGCCCGGCAGAAGCCTGTATGCCCGATATAAGGACGCCCGGCGGCCACGGTGCGCGGGCGGCCCGTTGCACAGCGTGCGGGCGATCCCGTCCCGTACCGGGAACCGTCGACGGCGGCACGACTCCCGCGGGCGGTTCCCGTACGGGAACCGCCCGCGGCGGCACAACCCTTGCGGGCCTTCGGCGGTCTCCTCGGTGTGCACCCACACGCCCTCGGGGCGTCATGAATAAGGACACCGCATTGCACAAGGGGATCAGACGGGCTCTCACCGCGCTGACGGGGCTCGTGACGGCCGGCCTGCTGACGGCCACGCTGCCCGCCCAGACCGCGCAGGCCGCGAGCGGCGCGGAGCGCTGCCCGAAGGGGTACTTCTGCGGCTTCACCGGCACCTCGGGTGACGGCGAGATGTTCAAGACGAACAAGGACCTGGCGACCCTGGGCGCCTGGGACAACCGGATCCGCTCGCTCGTGAACCGCGCCGGGAACTACGCCTGCGCCTACAGCGAGCCGAACTACGACCTCTCCGCCGAGGGCGCCGACTTCCTGCGCGAGAGCCCGAACGCCTCCTCGGGCGAGTACGGCTTCACGCCCTTCATGGACCGCAGGATCAGCTCCATCCGGTTCGTGAAGACGGACCGTGAGTGCTGGCTGAACGCCTACCCGCGCTGGTGGGTCGACCCGGCGGCGGCACCGGCCGGCTTCGGCGACCTCAACCACGACCTGGTCCCCGACGTCCTCGTGCGCGACATGGCCGGACGGCTGTGGCGGCTGCCCGGCGACAACACCGGCCGGCTCGTCGGCAGCGGCTGGAACTCCATGACCGCCATGACCCGCCACGGAGACCTCACCGGCGACGGCCACGAGGACCTGCTCGCCCGCGACAAGGCCGGTCAGCTCTGGCTCTACCCCGGCACCGGCCGCGGCGGCTTCGGCACCCGCAAGCTGGTCGGCGGCGGCTGGGGCGTCATGCGCCAGATCGCGGCAGCCGGCGACCTGACCGGCGACGGCAAGGGCGACCTGCTCGCCCGCGACTCCGCGGGCAAGCTGTGGATGTACCCGGGCAACGGCCGCGCCTTCGGCACCCGCAAGCTCGTCGGCGGCGGCTGGCAGGTGATGAACGCGCTCCTCGGTCCGGGTGACCTCAACGGGGACAGGCGTCCCGACCTGCTCGCCCGCGACACCTCCGGCAAGCTCTGGCTCTACCCGGGCAACGGCCGCGGCGCCTTCGGCACCCGCACCCTGGTCGGCGGCGGCTGGCAGGTCATGGAGAACTTCGTGGCCGTCGGCTCGTACAACGGCGGCACCCAGAACGACGTGCTGACCGTCACCAACGAGCGCCACCTGGGCGGCCACCCCGGCTGGCTGCTCGGCTACCGGGGCACGAGCGGCACCCCGCCGTTCCGTGCCTCCGAGGAACTCGACGGGGACTGGTGGGGCCTGAACGGCGCCTGGTGACCCCCGTCCGGCGCGGCTGGGGTTGCCCGGGTCACCCGGGTGCCCCCAGCCCCGCCGACGTGCGGGGTCACGGTCGCCCGGGCATCCCAGCCCGTCCGGCGTTTGAGGACACGGCCGCAGGCCGTGCTGCGACCACCGGGGGCGCGGGTGCCGGGGATGCGGAGCCCGGTTCGCCGGGGCTCTGCCCCGGACCCCGCGCCTCAATCGCCGGCGGGGCTGGAGCTACCCGGGCATCCCAGCCCCGCCGACGTGCGGGGTCACGGTCGCCCGGGCATCCCAGCCCGTCCGGCGTTCGAGGACACGGCCGCAGGCCGTGCTGCGACCACCGGGGGCGCGGTCGCCCGGGATGCGGAGCCCGGTTCGCCGGGGCTCTGCCCCGGACCCCGCGCCTCAATCGCCGGCGGGGCTGAAGCTACCCGGGCATCCCAGCCCGGTCCGAGGCCGAGGCGGCCGGGGCCCCGTCATCACGGCGCGCCCCGCGCGCCTACGCCCCGCCGCACCCGCAGGAGCGCCTGATCACCAGGCCGGACGGGAACTGCTTGACCCGCTCGCGGCGTGACCCCGCCACCCGCAGGCCGTCGTCGAGGACGAGATCCACCGCCGCCCGTGCCATCGCCGGGCGGTCCGAGGAGATCGTGGTCAGCGGCGGGTCCGTCAGCGCCGCTTCCTTCACGTCGTCGAAGCCAGCGACCGCGAGCTCGGACGGGACCTCGATGCGCAGCTCGCGCGCGGCGCGCAGCACGCCGAAGGCCTGGTCGTCGGTGGAGCAGAAGATCGCCGGCGGCCGGTCCGGCCCGGCGAGCAGCTTCAGGGCGACCTGGTACGCGTCGTAGCGGTTGTACGGCGCCTGGAAAAGGCGCCCCTCCGTGGAGCGCCCGGATTCCTGCATGGCGCGGCGCCAGCCCTCGACGTGGTCCGCGACGGGGTCGCCGACCTCCGGGGTGTTCTCCACGCCGCCCAGACAGGCGACGTACTCGTGGCCGTGCTCCAGCAGGTGCCGGGTGGCGAGCTGGGCGCCGCCGACGTCGTCGGTGACGACGGCGACGTCGTCGATCGCCTCGGGGCGCTCGTGCAGCAGCACGACCCGCGCGTCCCACGCCTCGATCTCGGCCGCCGCGCGCTCGCTCGGACCCTGGCTGACCAGGATCAGACCGGACACCCGCATTCCGAGAAAGGCCCGCAGATAGTGGACCTCACGCTCGTCGCGGTAGTCGGAATTCCCGACGAGCACCATTTTCCCGCGCTCGGCGGCCGCCTGTTCGACGGCATGCGCCATTTCCGCGAAGAACGGCTGCCGTGCGTCGGGCACGATCATGCCTATGAGGTCGGTCCGCCGCGAGGCCATGGCCTGGGCGACCCGGTCGGGCCGGTAGCCCAGCTCCTTGATCGCGGCGAGTACCCGCTCGCGCGTGGCCGGGGCGACCGGCCGGGGTCCGTTGTTGATGACGTAGCTGACGACGGCGGTCGAAGTACCCGCCAGTCGCGCAACGTCGTCCCGCGTCACCTTGGCCACGCGCGAAGTCTACGCGGGGTGACCTACCTCTGGGCAGGCCGTACGGCTGCTTCCTCGATCACAGGCGCTTCCTCCGTCCGGGTGACCTCCGCCGCGGCCTTCGCCTTGGCCTCCTCGGCGGCCCGCTCGACCTTCTCCGGGGCGACGAAGCGGTAGCCGACGTTGCGCACGGTGCCGATGAGCGACTCGTGCTCGGGGCCGAGTTTGGCGCGCAGCCGCCGTACGTGGACGTCGACCGTGCGGGTGCCGCCGAAGTAGTCGTAGCCCCAGACCTCCTGGAGGAGCTGCGCGCGGGTGAAGACCCGGCCGGGGTGCTGGGCGAGGTACTTCAGGAGTTCGAACTCCTTGAAGGTCAGGTCCAGGACCCGGCCCTTGAGCTTGGCGCTGTACGTCGCCTCGTCCACGGAGAGATCGCCGTTGCGGATCTCCATGGGGGAGTCGTCGGAGGTGATCTGCTGGCGGCCCATGGCCAGCCGCAGCCGCGCCTCGACCTCCGCCGGGCCCGCGGTGTCGAGCAGGACGTCGTCGATGCCCCAGTCGGCGGTGACGGCGGCCAGACCGCCCTCGGTGACCACGAGGATCAGCGGACAGCCGGGCCCCGTGGAGCGCAGGAGCTGGCACAGCGACCGCACCTGCGGGAGGTCGCGGCGGCCGTCGACGAGGATCACGTCGGCGCCCGGGGTGTCCACGAGGGCCGGGCCCTCGGCGGGCGCCACCCGGACGTTGTGCAGCAGCAGCCCGAGGGCCGGCAGCACCTCCGTCGAGGGCTGGAGGGCGTTGGTGAGGAGCAGCAACGAGCTCATCGCGTCCCACCTGCCCGGGTCGCCCTGCGGTCGTCGTGTGGGGATCGGCTTCGGTGGTCGGGTCGGTGCTCGGTTCGCTCGTCCATGACGTCGGTTCCTCCTCGGTCCCTGCGAGGACGCCTGCGGCACTGCTTCTTCGTCACTGCTTCGAAACTGCTTCGAACTGCCTCGCACAGTGGCTCTCTCGCGCCGGAGAGCCGCTGTGAGTTTGTGTTCACCTCGCCGTAACAACGGCGGGAAAACGCAAAAGGACCCGGTGGCTGCATCGCCCGGATCCTCTGCCCAGCAGAATAGCCCACATGAGTTCTGGCGAAGAGGGCCGATTTCACACTGTGGACGTGTCCAGGATCTCTTCCGGCCCCCGGCGCGCAACATTGCTCACCGCCGACGGGGTCCCGATCGAGGCCGTCCACGACCCGTGCGCGGGCGGTCCCGCGACGACCGCGGTGGTCGTGGCACACGGTTTCACCGGCTCCGTCGACCGGCCCGCGGTCCGCCGCGCGGCACGCGTCTTCGCCCGGCGCGCGGGTGTCGTGACCTTCTCCTTCCGCGGGCACGGCCGTTCGGGCGGACGGTCCACCGTGGGCGACCGGGAGGTGCTCGATCTGGCCGCGGCCGTGGCGTGGGCGCGGTCGCTCGGCTACGCCCGGGTGGTGACGGTCGGCTTCTCCATGGGCGGCTCCGTGGTCCTGCGCCATGCCGCGACGTATACGGCGGCGGGCGCACCGGAGCACGAGGGGCGCACGGGGCGCGCGGGAGCGCATTCGGACGCCGTGGCCGCCGTGAGCGCGCCCGCCCGGTGGTACTACCGCGGCACCGCCCCGATGCGCCGGCTGCACTGGGTGGTGACCCGCCCCGCGGGCCGGCTGGTGGGCCGCTTCGGCTTCCGGACCAGGATCCACACCGAGGACTGGGACCCGGTGCCGCTGTCGCCCGTCGAGTCCGTCCCGCTGATCGCCCCCACGCCGCTGCTGATCGTCCACGGCGACCGCGATCCGTACTTCCCGCTCGACCATCCGCGGATGCTGGCCGCCGCGGCGGACGGCGGTGCCGAGCTGTGGCTGGAGCCCGGCATGGGCCACGCGGAGAACGCCGCCGACGACGCGCTGCTGGCCCGGCTCGCCGCATGGCTGCTGACGCGATGACCCATCATGGAGGCCGGCGCGACACGAACGAGAGGAGTGCCGGCATGGCAGCGGTGACCATCCGCTACTGGGCCGCGGCGAAGGCCGCGGCGGGGACGGCGGAGGAGCCGTACGCGGCCGCGACGCTGGCCGAGGCGCTCGACGCGGTGCGCGAACGCCACCCGGGAGAGCTGACCCGAGTGCTCCTGAGGTGTTCGTTCCTGGTCGACGGTGACCCCGTGGGCACCCGCGGACATGAGACCGTGACGCTGGCCGAGGGCGGCACGGTCGAGGTGCTCCCGCCGTTCGCAGGAGGGTGAACCCCACAGCATGAGCAGCGATCAGCAGTATCCGCACCACTCCGGGGGCGGGTACGAGCCGCAGGAGCCCTACGGGACACCGGACCGGTACGGCCGGGGCGCCCAGGCGTCGCCGTACCCGCAGCCCGCGCCGGACGCGGGCCCGGACGGCCACGGGCAGCCGTACCCCGCCGACGCCCACGCCTCCCGGCCGGACACCTGGCCGCCCACGGGCGCCACTCCCTACCCGGCTCCGCCCGCCGACCCGTACGCCCCGTCGGCCGCCCCGTACGGCCAGCAGCCCGCGGACCCGTACGCGCAGCAGTCCGTCGACCCGTACGCGCAGCACGGGCAGCAGTCCGCGGATCCGTACGCGCAGCACGGGCAGCAGTCCGCGGATCCGTACGCACAGCACGGCGCGGGCGCCTACGCACCCGGCGCCCCGGCCGCCGACCCGTACGCACAGCACGGCCCCGGCGCCCACGCGTCCGGCGCCGGTGCCCCCGCCGCAGGCGGCTACCCGGGCCAGGGCGCCCCGGCCACGGACCCGCACGCGCAGCACGGCCCCGGCGCCTACGCGCCCGGCGCCGGGCAGCACGCCCAGCAGGGCGCGGGCGCCCACGCACCCGGCGGCACCCCCGCCGCGGGCTCCTACGCGCCCGACGCCGCGTACCCGCAGCCCTACCGGGACGCGGCGGTCCGGCAGGAGCCGGGAGCGCAGACCTGGCAGGGCGAGACCTGGGACACGCAGTACCAGCCGGCCCTCACGCCCACCGCCGCCCCCATGGCGGCCCCCGCGGCCCCGGCCGGGGCGCTGCCGCCGGAGACCGGGGCGGCGGCGCCCGCCGCTCCCGCTCCCGCGGACACCGACGGCTACGGCACCCCCACCACGTCAGGCAACAGCCGGATCACCGACGCGCAGCGTGCCCGGGCCGAGGGACGGTCGCCGATCATCCCGCCGGGCATCCAGCCCGCCGGGCTCACCGCCGTGCTCGGTCTGCTGCTGGCCGGCGGCGCGGCCGTCGGCCCGTACGCCCTGCTGGTGCCCCTGGTGCTGCTCCAGGCGGTGACGGCGGCGGGCTGGTTCCGGCTCAACGGGATGTGGCCCGCGCGTCAGGGCATCGTGCTCGCCTTCGCCGGCGGGCTCGCCGCCGACGCGGCGCTGCTCGCGGCGGGCGAGGGACACGGCCCGGCCGCGATCATCGGCGCGCTCGGCGTGTGGGTGCTCCTCACCCTCGTCCTCCAGCTCCGCAGCCACGCGGGTGCCGACGAACGGCTCCAGGGTCTGATGGCCACCGTCGTCTCGGCGGCCCTCGCGATCCTCGCCGCGGGCCATCTCGCCGCCGCCCCGGACGCGGTCGTCGTCGGCGGTGTCGCGGTCGCCGCGGCCACCGTCGCCCGTGCGCTGCCGCTGCCGGGCGCCGTGTCCGTCGTGGTGGCGCTCGCCGCCGGCGCGGGCGCGGGCATCGCCGCGGGCGGTCTCACCGACCTCGGGGCGAAGGGCGCGCTGCTCGGGCTTGCCGCAGCCGGCTGCGCGCTGATCGGTCTGCGGGTGGCCAGCTACGACTACCCGTCCCGATTCGTGCACATGACGGCGGGTGTGGCGCTGCCCCTGACGGCCGCCGTGCCCGCCCTCTACCTCGTCGGGCGCGCGCTGGTCTAGGTGTATTGCCCTGTGAGGTTGGGGACGCGGCTGGCGGGTGGGTTGCCTGCGAGTGCGGTGTGTCCGCGGTGGTGATTGTAGAAGTGCAGCCAGTCCGGGAACGCGTCGCGTCGTGCCTGCTCTGACCGGTAGGGGCGGGCGTAGGCCCACTCGTCCAGCAGGGTGCGGTTGAAGCGTTCGACTTTGCCGTTGGTCTGGGGTCGGTAGGGCCGGGTTCGCTTGTGGGTGATCCCGGCCGCCGCGAGTGCGTCGCGCCAGTCACGGGAGCGATAGCAGGAGCCGTTGTCCGTCAGGACACGTTCGACGGTGATCCCTGCACCGGCGAAGAACTTCTCGGCTCGTGTCCAGAAGGCGGTCGCGGTCTCTTTGCGCTCGTCGGGGTGGATCTCGCTGTAGGCGAGGCGGGAGTGGTCGTCGACGGCGGTGTGGAGGTAGCTGTAGCCGGCGTTCTTGCGGGTTCTGCGGCCGGCCTGGCGGCCGAGGACCTTGTGGCCGCCGCCGTCGGGGATGTTGCCGAGCTTCTTGATGTCCACGTGGACGAGTTCGCCGGGCCGTTCGCGTTCGTAGCGGCGTATGACGCGGCCGGTGGCGCGGTCCAGATGAGTCAGCCGGGCCAGCCCGAACCGGGTCAGGACCCGGTGCACGGTCGAGGGCACGAGGTCCAGCAGGTGGGCGATGCGGGCCGGTCCCCAGCGGCGAAGGAGGCGGACTTTGATGATCCGGCGTTCGGTGCGGGTCGGTGTCCGGCGCGGGCTGTGGCGGGGGCGGGACGAACGGTCGGTCATGCCGGCGTCGCCGAGCGTCCGGTAGCGCTCGGCCCACCGCTGGGCGGTGGTCGGTGAGACCTGGAAGCGTTCCGCGGCCCGGCGAAGAGGCCAGCCGTCCTCGACCACGCAGCGGGCCAGGCGAAGGCGTCCGGTCTCGGTCAGGGGTGCATTACGGTGGGGCACGAGGGCCTTTCTGGTCGGTGCAGACGTCGCAATCCACACCGAACCCGGAAGGCCCTCACCCGTTCAACCCGCCTCAGCCGAGACCTGCATCACCCGTCCACAACCTCCCTGGACAGAACATCTAGGGCGTCCGGGAGCGGGCTGGTCCGGGCGTCCGGGAGCGGGCGCCGGGCCGTCCGGTGGCGGGTGCGGGAGGGACGGCGCCCGCCGCGGGGAGGCATCCGGGAGGCATCCGGGCGGCACACGGCGGGAAGGGGCCCAGGAACCAACACAGGTTCCCGGGCGTCGATCATTGAGCAGATGGCGTCGTCCGGACTGATTCTCGCCCGTGGGCGACCGGGGGCCACGGAAAAGGGTGGGGGACACCGAGCAATGCGTGCACTGCGGATACTTCTGATCATCGGCGTGATCCTGGGCGGTCTCTTCGTCGCCGCCGACCGCCTGGCGGTCAACTTCGCCGAGTCGGAGGCGGCCGACAAGATCCGGAGCAGCCAGGGGCTGGACTCGACGCCCGAGGTCTCCATCCACGGGTTCCCCTTCCTCACCCAGGTGATCGGCAAGGAGCTCGACGAGGTGGACGTCAGCATCGGCGGTATCACCGCCACCGCGGGCGGCCGCGACGTCAACGTCACCGAGGTCCGGGCGGACCTGCGGGACGTGCGGATCGACAGCAGCTTCTCCTCCGCGACCGCGGGCCGCGCCGACGGCTCGGCCCGCATCTCGTACGCGGACCTGACCGCCGCCGCGCCCAAGGGCGCCACCGTCGCCTACGCGGGCGCCGAGCGGGCCGCCAAGGGCCAGGTGAAGCTGACGGGACCGCTGGCCGAGGTGCTGGAGGGCGCCGGCATCGAGGTGCCGGCCACGGTGAAGGCGCTGCTCGGCGACCGGCAGGTCTCGACGTACAGCACGGTGACCCTCCAGGAGGGCACCATCGTCCGCATGAAGGCCGAGACGCTGCCGAAGCTGCCCGTGCCGGGCTTCGACGACCGGCTGCGCAAGGCGGTCGACTACGACCTGAAGATCGACGGTCTGCCGTCCAGCATCACCCTCGACGAGGTCGAGGTGACGGACGCGGGGCTGCGCTTCTCCGGGACGGGCGAGGACGTCGCGCTGACCGGCTGACGCCGCGGCGAGGACGGCCGGCGGCTCCGCGAGAGGGCCGCCGGCCGGCCCGGCGAACGGGGCATGGCCGCATGGTGAGACGGCTGTGTCCGGTGGGCAGAAGAACGGGGGACGGCCCCCTCCGCCGATGGCGCGGAAGGGCGATCCGTCCCCCTTTTCGTATCGGATGGTGGACGATCGCGTCTCATCATGCGACACGCCGGTGACACGGCCGCCGTCTCGTCCCTACGATCGGACCCATGAAGCAGCGACAGGCGGATCTCACGAAGCGGCGGGCAGTAGACCTGTGCCGCGTCGCCGCCATGCTCTGTCGCACTGTCTGAGCGGGTTCCTCCCGTATCCCTCAGGCCCTTCGACCTCTGTCGGGGCCGCCCGTGCCGGCCGACGCGCTCCTCGCGTACCCGCACATCCCTCGCGCACCACCCTCGCGCACCACCGCCGCACACTGCCCCGGAGGAGAAGAAGCATGAGCCGCAGCGACGTCCTGGTAGACGCCGACTGGGTCGAGGCCCACCTCGAGGACCCGAAGGTCGTCATCGTCGAGGTCGACGAGGACACCTCGGCGTACGACAAGAACCACATCACCAACGCGATCCGGATCGACTGGACCAAGGACCTCCAGGACCCGGTCCGCCGCGACTTCATCGACCAGGAGGGCTTCGAGAAGCTCCTCTCCGCGAAGGGCATCGCGAACGACTCCACCGTCGTCCTCTACGGCGGCAACAACAACTGGTTCGCCTCCTACGCCTTCTGGTACTTCAAGCTCTACGGCCACGGCGACGTCCGCCTGCTCGACGGCGGCCGCAAGAAGTGGGAGCTCGACTCCCGTGACCTCGTCGCCGAGGTGCCGGTCCGCGAGGCCACCGAGTACAAGGCCAAGCCGCAGGACGCCTCCATCCGCGCCTTCCGTGACGACGTCGTCGCCGCGATCGGCTCGCAGAACCTGGTCGACGTGCGGTCGCCCGACGAGTTCAGCGGCAAGCTGCTCGCCCCGGCGCACCTGCCGCAGGAGCAGTCGCAGCGCCCGGGCCACGTGCCCAGCGCCCGCAACATCCCGTGGTCGAAGAACGCCAACGACGACGGCACGTTCAAGTCGGACGAGGAGCTCAAGGCCCTCTACGAGGACGAGCAGGTCGACCTGTCCAAGGACACCATCGCGTACTGCCGCATCGGTGAGCGCTCCGCGCTCACCTGGTTCGTGCTGCACGAGCTGCTCGGCCAGGAGAACGTCAAGAACTACGACGGTTCGTGGACCGAGTACGGCTCCCTCGTCGGCGTGCCGATCGAGCTCGGCGCCAACAAGTAACCCCCTCCCCCCGACCTTTCTGGAGAGCAGCATGTGTGGAGCGAAGGCCGGCGGCCCCGACGCCTCGACGATCAAGCCCGGTGAGACCACCATCCAGGGCCAGGTGACCAAGGACGGCGAGCCCGTCGTCGGTTACGTCCGACTCCTGGACTCGACCGGTGAGTTCACCGCCGAGGTCCCGACCTCGGCCACCGGGCAGTTCCGGTTCTACGCGGCCGAGGGCACCTGGACCGTGCGTGCCCTCGTCCCGGGCGCCACGGCGGACCGCACGGTCGTCGCCCAGACGGGCGGACTCGCCGAGGTCGCGATCGCCGTCTGAACATCGTGACCGGCCGAAGGGCCGCACCTCCTGGGGGTTGGACGCTACCGGGAATCGAGGTGCGGCCCTTCGGTCATGTCCGGGTACCGGCGCCCGCCGTAGGCTGGAGACATGCTCGCCCGAAGGCGCCGCGTGTACCTGTGGATGATGGGCGGATGCCTCGTCCTCTTCGTCTCCGCCTGGGCCGTGGTGCGCCTGTGGTCGGTCCCGGTGGCCGTCGGCATGTGCGTGGTGGCCATGGTCATCCCGCCGGTCGCCGCGATGGTCGCGAACCGGCGGGGCCCGGACGACCGCTGGTGGGACGACCCGAGCGGCGATCCGAAGTCCGACGAGTGGTGGGACGAACTCGACGGGAAGCGCCGCCCGCGCCCGTGACGCCCGCGCCCGCTCGCTGGCCGCGCCGCTGTATCCGTCCGGAGCCCCCGGCTGGGCCGGGTCAGTAGACGAGTGCCTGCACGTCGTCCTGGACCGCCTCGCTGACGAACACCTGGGCGCCCGCGATCCGCACGCCCTCCAGCACGTCCTTCTCCGTGATCTCCCGGCGCTTCGCGCACTGGGTGCACAGTGTGATCGTGCCGCCCGAAAGGATCGAGTCGAGCAGCTCGGGAAGCGGTGCCGCGTGCGGCAGTTCGAACTCCGCCGCCCGGCCGGGCAGCGCGAACCACGAGGACTCGCCGGTCAGCCAGAGGGACACCTCCACACCGCTGGCGACGGCGACGGCCGCCACGGTGAAGGCCTGGGAGCAGCGTTCGGGGGCGTCGGCCCCGGCGGTCACCTTGATCACGAGCTTCTTCGCCATATGCCGAACTGTAATGCGCCGGAGTGCAACCTCCCGTCCGCGCCGGGTGTCTGCTGTGCGACGCGGATACGGAATCCGCGCGTCATGTCTCGTGGGGGGACTCTTTGGAACCGCAGGACCCCGGGGCGTCGTCGCCTCCGGCCCCTGACACACCACCCGCACCGGCCGAGGCCCCGGCGCACGCCCCGGACGGCGCGGCCGCCACGCCCGGCCCCCGGCCCCGCCGCCGCGGACGCACCGCCGCGCTGATCGCCGCCGCGGCGGTCCTCGGGGTACTGGGCGGCACGGTCACCGGCTACACCGTCCAGTACCACCGGGAGCCGACCCCGCTGCCGGCGCTCTCGCAGCCCGACCTGCGCACGCCGAAGCCGGTTCCGGCGAAGCCGGGCACGACAGCGCGATCCATGAACGTCAACCGCTGGGTCAAGACCGACGGCGACCTGCGCGAACTGCTGCTGCCGAAGCCCAAGGGCGCGAAGACGGAGACGAAGCCGGCCTGGCAGGACCTCTTCTCGTACGCCCAGTGGTTCGAGGAGGAGGACTACATGTTCGAGGAGCTCGCGGAGGACGACTTCCGTCGCTGCGCGAGCGTCAGCTGGTCCGTGGGCGGCAAGGTCTACGTCGACATCCAGCTGATCCAGTTCCGCGAGGAGCATGAGCTGAAGGCGTCCTCGTTCGGCGAGGGCCAGCAGTGGTACCTGGACGAGGACAAGTGGGCGGGCAACGACGGCGAGCCGATCCCCGGCAGCGCCGACGGCCGCACCTACGTCTTCGACGAGCCGCTGCGCGAGGCGGGCTACGAGCCGCTGTACCGGGGCCGGGCCGTGGCCTGGCGCGGCGACGTCGTGATGCTCATCGAGTACGCGAACAACGCGGGGCCGATCAACGAGAAGGACCTGAAGTCCCTCGCCAAGCGTCAGTTGGAGCGCCTGTGACCGAGCAGCCGGAACCCGTGGCGCAGCCCGCCGCCTCGACGGCGCCCACCGACCCGCCGGAGACGCCGGAAGCGTCGGCGTCCGCCGCGTCCGTGTCGTCGGCCCCGGGGACGGACGCGGCGGACGAACCCGCGACCGAACCCGCGACCGAACCCGCGACCGGGCCCGTTCCGGTCGCGGACGGGCCCGCACGGCGGCGCCGGTTCCCCGTCGCGCTCGTCGCGGCCGTCGTCGGCCTCGGGCTGATCGCCGGGGGCGGGGTGTGGGGCTGGTCGGCCGTGCAGGACGCGGACCGCAGCGCCCCGACCACCGTCTGGGCCGAACCGGGCGAGCACACGGAGCCGGAGGAGCCGTCGCTGAAGCCCACCGGCCTGGCGGCCGACCTGCTGCCCATGCCGATCGGCTATCTGCCGGGGCCGGACGTCGACGAGTTCGGCAACGACAGCGTCCTGGACGCCGAGCGCGCGGTAGCCCTGTTCAAGGAGGGGGCGCGAGGACTGCCGGGCAAGCAGCGGCGTCAGCACCAGAAGGCCGTCGACGAGCTGGGGATCAAGGGCGTGGCCGTGCGGAGCTACCGCCCCGAGGACGCGAGCTTCGTGATGGAGATCCGCCTGGCGCAGCTGGAGAACACCAAGGCGGTGCGGAACATCGCCGAGTTCGACAAGCAGGTGGCCGAAGCCTTCGAGATCTTCCGCAAGGGGCCGAAGATCCCGGGCCACCCGAAGGCGACGTGCTACCTGCTGCCCGAGGACGACGAGGTGGAACTCGACGTCATGCTGTGCAGCGCCCCCGTGGGGGAGGTCCTCGTCAACGTGTACGCGTACGGCGTGAAGGACCTCCGGACCGGGACGATCAAGGATCTGGTGCGCGAGCAGCTCGACCACATCACGTCGCCCGGGGAGGCCGTGTGACCACCGAAGCCCAGCCCACCCCGCCCGTGACGGCTCCCGCTGCCGGGACGCCCGAGGCCGCTCCCGTGACGGCTCCCGCCACCGGGACGCCCGAGGCCGGCACCGTTCCCGCCCCGCCCGAGGCCGCTCCCGCCCCGGACGCACCCGCGCCTCCCGCCGGGCCCGCCCCGGCGCCCGCCGCCGCTCCCCGGGTGCCGTTCCGGGAGCGGCGAGTGCTGCGGGCCGTGCTGCGCTGGACCGCCGCCACGGTCGTCCTCGCGGCCGTCGGCACGGGCACGGCCTACGGGATCGTGTCCCAGGAGCGCACCGACGTCCCGGGTCTGTCGACCCTGGACGACGGCCGCTGGGAGTACCCGAAGCTCACGAAGCCGACCCTGCCGGCCGGGGCCCCGCTGCCCTACGCGCCGGAGAACGTCGGTGAGATCCACTACGCGGATCTGAGCGCGCTGCTGCTCCCCGCTCCGGCCGGCAGCCGGCCGGACCGGACGCTGCCGACCGAGAAGGGACGCACGACCGTCGACCGCTACCTCCGCGAGTACGAGGAGGACGAGCGGGAGGCGCTGCGCGAGCACCTGACCGAGTCACGGGTCCGGCAGGTGGCCGCACGCGGCTGGACCATGTCGGACGGCACCGTGGCACGGGTCTTCCTGCTCCGCTTCCACACGTCCGCGGTCGCCGGCGAATTCTTCGTCGAGAACGTGGCCAGCGGCCCCGACCTGACGCTGCGGCCCGTGGGAGTCGAGGAGATGTCCTCGGTCGACGACGGCTACGACCGCCGGGCGGAGGTCACCGGTACCGAGCGCTACGTCTACGACGAGGCCGCCCCGCGCGGCCCCGTCCACGTGCGGCACGCCTACATCACCGCGGGCGACACCGTCGCCTTCGTGGTGCTCTCCCGCGAGGGCGAGGTGCCGCGGGTGCCGTTCGACCAGACGGTGGTCCTGCAGAACCAGCTCCTCGGCTGACGCCGACCTCGCAGAACGGGCCGGACCGCAGCCCACTAAGCTGGGGTCCGGCCCGTACTGCCGTCACGCCCCGCGAGGAGCCCTCCCGTGATCGTTTTCTTCGAAGTCCTGCTGGCACTGGTCTGCGTCGCCGTGCTCGCCTTCACCGGCCTCGCCGTGAAGAAGCTGTACCAGGGCCAGCGCTGACCGCCCGTACCTCCGCCACCGACCGACAGAGCTGCTCATGATCGAGATCCCGTCCGACCTCAACCCGGACCTCGTCCCCCTCGCGTTCCTCCTCGGCACGTGGGAAGGCGCGGGCGTATCGGACTTCCCCGGCGCCGAGAAGTGCAACTTCGGCCAGTCCGTCACCTTCAGCCACGACGGCCGGGACTTCATCGAGTACGTCTCGCACTCGTGGGTCCTCGACGCCGAGGGCAACAAGGTGCGGCCGCTGGAGAGCGAGAGCGGCTACTGGCGCATCGACAAGGACCGCAAGGTCGAGGTCGTCATGGTGCGCGACCAGGGCATCGTGGAGATCTGGTACGGCGAGCTGGCCGACCAGAAGCCGCAGATCGACCTCGTCACCGACGCCGTCGCGCGCACCGCGGCCTCCGGCCCGTACAGCGGCGGCAAGCGGCTCTACGGCTATGTGAAGAGCGACCTGATGTGGGTGGGCGAGAAGGCCACCCCGGAGGTCCCGCTGCGGCCGTACATGTCGGCGCACCTGAAGAAGGTCGTCTCGCCCGAGGAGGTCGCCTCCTGGGCCAAGGACCTGGGCGACCTGCCCGACGACGGGATCGCGTTCTTCAAGTAGGGGCCGTCGGGCAAGCGCCCCTTCGCACAGGGGCGCCGCTGCCTACACTGGGGGGCGTGGTGAGCACCGACTGGAAGAGTGATCTGCGGCAGCGCGGCTACCGGCTGACCCCGCAGCGCCAGCTTGTCCTCGAAGCCGTCGACACGCTCGAACACGCCACCCCGGACGACATCCTCGGCGAGGTCCGCAAGACCGCGTCGGGGGTCAACATCTCCACGGTCTACCGGACGCTGGAGCTGCTGGAGGAACTGGGGCTGGTCTCGCACGCCCACCTCGGGCACGGCGCCCCCACGTACCACCTGGCCGACCGGCACCACCATCTGCACCTGGTGTGCCGGGACTGCACCGAGGTGATCGAGGCGGATGTGACGGTGGCGGCCGAGTTCACCGAGAAGCTGCGGCGGCAGTTCGGGTTCGACACCGACATGAAGCACTTCGCGATCTTCGGCAGGTGCGGGGACTGCGCCGAGGGGAAGCCGCCTACCGGGTCGTAGGCTTGTCGCATGAAGAGCCCTCTCCTGTCCCAGCCCGGCGCGGTGCCGGCCGAGGGACGCGACGAAGGGGTCGCCGCCCACTACGGCGACCTGTTCCGTGAGCAGCGCGCACTCGCCGACGGCAAGGGGCTGGTCGACCTCTCGCACCGCGGTGTGCTCACCGTCACCGGCGACGACCGGCTGAGCTGGCTGCATCTGCTGCTCACCCAGCATGTGAGCGACCTGCCCGCGGGGCGGGCCACCGAGGCGCTGATCCTCTCCGCGAACGGGCACATCGAGCACGCCCTCTACCTCGTGGACGACGGCACGACGGTCTGGGCGCACGTGGAGCCGGACACCCAGGAGGCGCTGATCGCCTATCTGGAGTCGATGAAGTTCTTCTACCGGGTCGAGGTCGCCGACCGCACCGACGACTTCGCCGTCGTCCATCTGCCCGCCGGCTCCATCGCCACCGTGCCCGACGGCGTGGTCGTCCGGGAGACCGCGCACGGCCGCGACCTCTTCCTGCCGCGCGCCGACCTGGAGTCGTACGCGGCCGGACACGGCCCGCTCGCGGGCATCCTGGCGTACGAGGCGCTGCGGATCGAGGGGCACCGGCCGCGGCTGGGCTTCGAGACCGACCACCGCACCATCCCCCATGAGCTGGGCTGGATCGGCAGCGCCGTGCACCTCCAGAAGGGCTGCTACCGCGGCCAGGAGACGGTCGCCCGTGTCCACAACCTGGGGAAGCCGCCGCGCCGCCTGGTCTTCCTCCACCTGGACGGCAGCGAGGTCCATCTGCCCGTGCCGGGCACGCCGGTGAAGCTGGCCGCCGACGGCGACGAGGGCCGCCAGCTCGGCTTCATCACCACCTCGGGCCGCCACCACGAACTCGGCCCGATCGCGCTCGCCCTGGTGAAGCGGAACGTGCCGGTCGACGCCCCGCTGCTCGCGGGCGGCACGGCCGCCGCGCAGGAGACGGTCGTCGAGCCCTGAGCGGCCCGCCGGACCCGCGTCTCAGACGCGGGTCCAGCGCTGCGAGGCGGAGCCGTCGCACGTCTCGGTGACGACATTGGTGCCGCTGAGACCGCTGAGGTCCAGGCAGCCGCCGGTGCGCACACTGCGGATCGAGCCGTCGGCCCCCGAGCGCCACTGGTGGTCGGTACCGCCGCCGCAGCTGAACGACATGACCTGGTGGCCGAGGGTGTTCGCGTCCATGCAGTCGCCCTCCCGGCCGTTGACGATCCGGAACACGCCGCCCGACACGGTCCGGAACGACCAGGTGGCGGCGGTGCCGGAGCAGGCGCCGTCGTGGGGGCTGTTGCCGGCGCCGTAGGTCACGCACTTGCCGTTCTCGGCGTTCTTGAGCATGAAGGCGGACGGCGCCGGCCCACCGCCCCCGGAACCCGCCGACGAGCCGCCGTCCGACGAGCCGCCGGACGAGGATCCACCGCCCGAACCGCCGGTGGGCGCGTCCGAGGGCCCGGAGCCTCCCGGGGCGGCGGTCCCGCCCGAGGCCCCGGAGGACACCGCGCCGCCGGAGCCGTCGCCGGGCCCGTCCCCGCCCCGGCCGTCGTCCGCGCCCGGAGCGCCGGCTTCCGTGCCGTCCTTCTCCCCCTGCCGGCCGTCCGCGCCCGCGGAGGCGGAGGCCGAGGAACCGGCGCTCGCCGACGCGGTGGGTGACGCGGCCCGGTCGCCGGGGGCCGTGGGGGAGGGCGAGGCCGAGGCCGACGGCGGCAGCGCGTTCGTGCCCGGCCGGTCGAACGCGTAGGGCAGGAGCTGGAACGAGAGCGTGCTCCCCGCCACGACGACCGGGATCACGATCGCCAGCACCTTCCGTCTGCGGCGCCGCTCGGCGCGCGGGCTCCGCTCGGCGTCGGCCAAGGGCGCGGACCCGGCGGAGGCGTCCGCTCCCGGCCCGGCGGAGGTGTCCGGTCCGGGCAGGTCCTTCGCGTCCGGCACGTGCTCCGCGAAGGCGGCGCGCACCGCGAGCGGCCCGCTCACGGCGTCCGGCCACGGCGGGGGCCCCGGCGGGATGCGGCGGCCGGCGGTCTCCACCAGGTCCGCCGCGGTCGGCCTGACCCCGGGATCCTTGTCCAGGCAGGCGGCGACGACGTCGGCCAGTTCCGCGTCCAGCGCGCGCAGCGCCGCCAGGTCGGGGGCCTCGTGGACGATCCGGTACAGCACGCCGTGGCCCGACTCGTCCCCGAAGGGGGGCCGGCCGCTGCCCGCGTACGCCAGCACCGAGCCGAGCGCGAAGACGTCAACGGCGCCGGTGGAGCTCCGCGCCCCCGAAGCCTGCTCGGGGGACATGTAGGCCGGGGTGCCGACCACCATCCCGGTGCGGGTGACCTGGCTCTGCTCCGCCGCGCGCGCGACGCCGAAGTCGATCAGCGTGACACCGTCGAGGGTCAGCATCACGTTGGAGGGCTTCACGTCCCGGTGGACCATGTCCAGTGCGTGCACGTCCGCCAGGCCCGCCGCGGTCTCCCGCAGCAGCCGCCAGAGCGCTGGTGCGGGCAGCGGTCCGCCGTGCGCCGCCAGCGCCTGGCTCAGGGTCAGACCCGGTACCCAGGCGGTGGCGAACCAGGGCGGCTGTGCCGTCCGGTCCCCGTCGAGCAGCCGGGCCGACGCCCGCTCGGGCAGCCGCGCGAGGTTGTCCAGCTCCTGGCCGAACCGCCGCAGGAAGTCCTTGTCCTCCGCCGCGATCGAGGGGAGGAGCTGCTTGACGGCCGCGAACCGCCCCTGGTGCACGCCGAGGTAGACCCGGCCCATCCCGCCGGCCCCGAGCCGACCGAGCAGCGGAATCGGGCCGATCCGGCGCGGATCGCCCTCACCCAGCGGCTCCGCGCCGCTGCCCGTCGGATCCAGCTCCGTCCGCCCGTCCACCTTCTCGCGCCTCCACAGCGATGCGGCCCCGCCCGGGCCGTGAACTCCCCCCGCCCCACACGGACGGGCGCACGGCCTCCACGGTTCCCGTGGCGGCGGCAATCACCCTATAGAAAACGGGAGTTGAGCGACCCCGTACGCCCGCCGGCCTCCCGGCGCCCGCCCCCCGGGGTGGCCGTCAGATCTCGACGAGGACGGTGAACGGGCCGTCATTGGTGAGCGACACCCGCATCCGGGCACCGAAGCGGCCGGTCGCCACGGTCGCCCCCAGCGCCCTGAGCTGGGCGACGACCTCGTCGACGAGGGGTTCGGCCACCGGGCCGGGGGCGGCGGCGTTCCAGGTGGGCCGGCGCCCCTTGCGGGCGTCCCCGTAGAGGGTGAACTGCGAGACCACCAGCAGCGGCGCGTCCACGTCCGAGCAGGACTTCTCGTCCGTGAGCATACGAACCGACCATAGTTTGCGGGCCAGTTGGGCCGCCTTCTCCGGTGTGTCGTCGTGGGTGACCCCCACCAGCACACACAGGCCCTCGCCCGTGATCTCGCCCACCGTCTCGGGGCCCGTCTCACCCGGTACGACGACGCTCGCGCCGTCCACCCTCTGCACCACTGCACGCATGCGGAGAAAACTACCTGGCCGCCATTCGGGGCCGAACAGGTGCAGACCGACTCCGCCGGGGGTACCGGGGTGGCACCATGCACGCAGGCGGTGCAGTCCCGCGGCCCATCGGGCCCCGGGTGGCCCATGCACCGGTCGCGAGGGGACGGACGACGCACATGACCACATCTGGCGCCGGGCCTCGGCTCGGCCCCGTACCGAGCTGCCCGGCGGACGTCGCGGGGGATCTTCCGGCTCCCGCCCGCCCGCCCCGGCCCCGTGGCGGAGACCTGCTCCCCGAGACCCCGGAGCCCGATCTGGGGGGTCTGCGGCTGCCGGAACTGCGGGCGCTGCGCCGGGACGCGCAGCGCGACGAGGCGGACCTCAGCTATGTGCGGCGCCTCGTCCAGGGCCGGCTCGACATCCTCCGGGCCGAGGTCGCCCGCCGCGCCGACCCGGAGGCCCCCGTGGTCGACCGGCTCTCCGAGATCCTGGCCGACGCGCCCTCCCGCCGCGGCTCCTCGGCCCGGCACGTCACGCTCTCCACGCCGCACGGCGAGGAGTACCGGCGGCTGGCGTCCGACATGCTCGACGAGGTCGGCCTCTCGGACCTCGGCGCCCGGACGGACGACGAGCTGCACGACGCGATGGGGCGGCTGCTCGCCTACGAGCAGCGGGTGTCCCGGCGCCGCCAGCAGCTCCAGCGGACGGCCGACGATTGCAGCGCCGAGATCGCCCGCAGGTACCGTGAAGGCGAAGCACAAGTAGACGACCTGCTCATCTGACGCGGGGCGGCCGGGGCGATCCCCCGGCGCCGCCGCCGGGGTGCGGGTCGCCCGTCCCGGAAGGCCGTCCACCATGACCTCCTCCGTCGCCCCCGTCAGCGCGGCCATACCCCCGGTCCTCGCCGAGGTCGTCCGTTCCGGCTTCGTCGAGGGCCACCACCGGGGATCGCTGGTGCTGCTGGGCGCGGACGGAAGCGTCGAGCTGGCGGTCGGCGACCCGTCGGCCCCCGTCTTCCCCCGCTCGTCGAACAAGCCCATGCAGGCCGCCGCCGTGCTCCGGGCCGGTCTCGACCTCGCGGGCGAGCGGCTGGCCCTGGCCGCCGCGAGCCACTCGGGAGAGGACTTCCACCTCGACCTGGTGCGCAAGATGCTCGCCGAGTTCTCGCTCTCCGCCGACGAACTGCGCACCCCGCCGGACCTGCCGCTCGACCCGGTCGCCGCCGAGACCTACCTGGCCACCGGGCACGTCCGGGACCGGGTCACCATGAACTGCTCCGGCAAGCACACGGCCATGCTGGCCGCCTGCGAGCTGAACGGCTGGGACCGCGCGACCTATCTGGACCCGGGACACCCCCTCCAGCGCCTGGTGCACTCCGTCGTCGAGGAGGCCGCCGGCGAGAAGGTCGCCGCCGTCGGCACGGACGGCTGTGGCGCCCCGCTGATGGCGATCTCGCTGACCGGCCTCGCCCGGGCGTTCCGGCACTTCGTCCTCGCGGCGCCGGGCACCGCCGAACGCCGGGTGGCCGACGCCATGCGGGCCCACCCCGAGTACGTGGCGGGGACGCGGCGGCCCGACACCTGGCTGATGCGGGAGGTGCCGGGGACGCTGTCCAAGATGGGCGCCGAGGCGGTCCAGGCGGTCGCGCTGGAGGACGGCAGGGCGCTCGCCTTCAAGATCGACGACGGGGCGGGCCGCGCGCTCGGGCCCGTCCTGGCCCGTGCGCTGCGGCTGATGGGCGTGGACGCGCCCGTGCTGGACCGCATCGGCCACATGCCGCTGCTCGGCGGCGGCGACGAGGTGGGCGAGGTCCGCGCGGCGTTCTGACCCGGGGGCGCTCTGACCCGTGGTGGGCTCTGACCTGCGGGGCGTTCTGACCCGTGGGGCGCTTCGACTCGCGGGGCGTTTCTGATCCGCGGGGCGGGCGGGCGGCGCCCGGGAGCGCGGCGCGGAGCCGGACGCACCGGGCCGGAGCGCTCGCGGGATGCCCCGGGGGCGCGGGGGGGACGCCCTGGGCCCGTACCCGTCGTGCCCGCGCCCGTCGTGCCCGTGCCCCGGGACATCCGGGCGCGTGCCCGTCGTGCCCGTGTCCGGGGAAATCCGGGTGCGTGGCGCTCCGGAGTCCGCCTAGCGTGGCCGGTATGACCGTCGACACCCGTCCGATCACCGAGTCCGAGTTCCCCGGCTGGCTGCGCGCGCTGGCCACCGGATTCCTGCGGCCGCCGCTGATCACCGACGAGGAGGCGGAGAGCCGCCGCGCGCACATGGACCTCGCGCGGATGAGCGGCGCCTTCGACGACGGCCGCTGCGTGGCCACCTACCGCACCTTCGACCAGCGGATCACCGTGCCGGGCGGGGCGCGGGTGGCGGCCACCGCCGTCACCCAGGTCACCGTCTCGCCGACTCACCGCAGGCGCGGTCTGCTGAGCCGGCTGATGGCCGAGGGCCTCGCCGGGGCCAAGGAGCGGGGCGACGCGCTGGCCACCCTGATCGCCGCCGAGTACCCGATCTACGGGCGCTACGGCTTCGGCCCCGCCGCCTCGATCACCGAGTGGACGGTGGACGTGCCCCGCACCGGCCTGGACGGCCGCCGCGCGCTGCCGGAGGGCGGCGGCAGGATCGACCTGGTGGAGGGCGGCGACGTCCGCAAGACCGGCCCGGCGCTGCACGAGCGGCTCGCGGCCCGGCGGCACGGCATGGTCAGCCGGGACGAGCACTGGTGGAACGCGAACACCGGTGCCGAGCCCACGCCCCCGCATCCCTGGACGGAGCCGTTCCACGCGGTCTACCGCTCGGCCGGCGGCGAGCCCGAGGGCCTGGTGACCTACGCCGCCGACGACCGCTGGGGCGACGCCAAGCAGCCCCTGAACACCGCCACCGTGCGCGACCTGATCGCGGTGACCCCGGAGGCGGAACGGGCGCTGTGGCACTTCGTGTGCTCCGTCGACTGGGTCACCACCGTCCGCTCCGGGTACCGCGCCGCGGACGACCTGCTCCCCGACCTGCTGCCCGACCCCCGCGCGGCACGGGTCCGCACCGCGGCCGACTTCCTGTGGGTGCGGGTGCTGGACACCGTGCGCGCCCTGGAGGCACGCACCTACGAGGCCCCCGCCTCCCTGGTGCTGGAGGTCGTCGACGCGGCCGGGTTCGCGGGCGGCCGCTTCCGCCTCGCCACCGAGGGCGGGCAGGCGTCCTGCGCCCCGACGACCGCCGCCCCCGACCTGACGCTGGACGTCCGCGAACTGGGCGCGCTGTACCTGGGTGACGCCTCGGCGGTCCGGCTCTCCGCCCTGGGCCTGCTGACCGAGCACCGCCAGGGCGCGGTCGCCGAGGCGGACACCGCCTTCCGCACGGCCCGCCGGCCCTGGTGCCCGGACGTCTTCTGACACCGGCCCCGCGCCGCGTGACACCCGCCGTCCCGCCCCGTGGGGGGAGCCGGCGGGCGGCTCAGCCGGCGGTGACGGCCGGGGCGACCAGGAGGAGGCCGCCGACCCCGGTGCACGTCGGGTTGTCGGCCTTGATGCCGACCGCGAGGAGTGCGAGACCGAGCCCGGCGGCGAAGCCGAACCTCCACTGGACGTACTGCTCGGCGAGGAGGGCGATCAGAGGCATGGTGTGTCACTCCTTCGGTGCGAGAGGCCGAGCGCGCACACCGTTGTGCTGCTGGGATTGATCCGGTCCGAGAGGCAACTCGGAGTCGAATTCCTTCGGTTGACCTGACCTTGTGATGCCCCGTCATGCCATGGCCGTAAACTTGTCCGGTTGTTTGGTTGATTCAAGGGTGATGACCGCGCGCCGGGTTGACAGGTCCGGCGCGGTATCACCGGCTGACAGGGCGGGAGTTGTATGGTTGTGAGGTGACCAGTCATGGACCCGCCTCCAGGGACGGCCAGTTCCGCTATGTGCAGCTGGCCGATGTGCTGCGCAAGGAGATCAACCAGGGCACCAGGCTGCCGGGGCAGCGCATCCCCACCCAGGAGGTCCTCGCCGCGCAGTACCACGTCTCGCGCAGCACGGTGATCCAGGCGATCACGCTCCTGCGCGAGGAAGGGCTGGTCCGTGTCCGGCAGGGCAGCGGGACGTTCGTCCGCGAGCTCGGCGACACCGCGCCCGCGACGGCATCGGAGCCCGCCGACGGCGGCGACGAGAGCTGGGCCGTCGTCTCCGAGGACGTGCCGCTGGTGCGCCTCAAGCCGTATCTGGAGGAGGCCTTCGAGGCGACCGAGGTGACGCTGGACGTCTTCTCGATGACCACGGAGTCGCTCGCCACCCAGGTCTCCCACCAGAAGGACCGCATCCTGGACGGGGTGATCAGGCCGCCGCGCGGCATCACCGCGCGACTGATCCTGCCGGACACCGCCTCGGGCCACCTGGCCATCCCCCGGCCGGTCGACGGCTCGGACGACCCGCGGGTGCGCAACCGGATGCACGGCATCCTCACGGCCCACGCCACCATCCTGCGGGAGTCGCTGTACGAGCTGCGCAACCGCAAGCTCGTCCCCGAGGTCTCGGTGGAGGTGCGGCTCGTGCCGTTCTCCCCGCAGATCAAGCTGTACATCCTGAACCGCAGGCTCGCCCTGCAGGGCTTCTATCCGCCGGACCTGGGAAACGTCACCGTCGTTCCCGGCGGCGAGGAAGTGACCATCCTCGACGCATACGGCACCGGGGCGACCCTGTTCCCCTTCCGTGCCGCCGCCGACTCCACACCCGATCAGGTGGGCATCGTGCGTCAGATGCAGAAGTTCTTCGAGAACACCTGGACCCACCAAGCCACAAGGGCGGACATCTGACCGTGCCACACGCCACTGCCACCCCGGCACAGCCGTTCGCGATCCGGGAGGCGGTGACCCGGGCCCGGTGCGTCGTCCTCGATCTCGACGGTCCCGTCGCCCGCGTCTTCGCGGGCGAGCCGGCCGCCGCCATCGCCCGGGAGATGCTGGGCCTCGCCGCGGACGACGGCCGGCTCGCCCCCGGGGTCCCCGACACCGACGACCCGATCGCCGTCCTGCACGCCCACACCGCGGAGATGCTCCGCCGGGGCGGCGATCCCGGCTGGCGCAGGACCGTCGAGGCCCTGCACGACCTGCTGGACGCCTACGAGCGCAAGGCCGCCGAGTCCGCCGAACCGACCCCGGGCGCCGCCGCCTTCATCCGGGCGTGCCACGACTCGGGCCGGACCCTGTCGGTCGCCACCAACAACCACGCGGACGCCGCCGCCCGGATCCTCGAGCGGATGGGCGTACGCGACTGCTTCGAGGGACCCCTCGTCGGGCGGACCGGGGACGCCACCCTCATGAAGCCCCACCCCCGGGCCGTGCTCGCGGCGAAGAGCCGGGGCGTGCCGGTCGGCCGCCATCTGATGATCGGGGACACGGTCAGCGACTTCCACGCGGCCCGGCAGATCGAAATGCCGTTCTGCGGGTATCACCGTCATGAGAGGGGGCGGCAGCGGCTGCTCGATGCCGGAGTGCCGCTGGTCGCCTCGGAGATGGGGGAGTTCCTGGCGTTCGTCGCGGACGCGGACCGGTGAGCTCCCGCCGGCACGGGCGACGCTCGGTCCCGTGACGGTACCGGTGGCGGGGCGGTGTTCCCGCGGCAAGGGGGGCGGCCGCATTCACCCGGGCGCAGCGAGCACCGCCGGCCCGGGATCGCGGGCCCGGCAGACGTCCGTACGGCTCAGCGCCGGTGAGGCGCTGATCGAGGGACCGCTCAAGGGCTACCACCACGAGACCTACGCCTTCCCGCTGCCCGGCGCCGACGGCGGCGCCGGGTCGGTCCGCTGGAAGTGCCGGGAGCCGCGCGACGGCGTCCTCTGGTTCGACCGGCGCTGGTTCGCCTCGGAGGGCGCGCTGATCCGGGCGCTCTCCGGGCGGGTGGCCAGCGTGCCGGAGATCATGCTCGTCGACGGGATCGGCCTCCAGCGGTTCATCGAGGGGACGACCCTCGGGGCGTTCGGGGGCCCGGGCAGCGCCGTCGCCGAGCGTCATCTGCGCCAGCTGGAGCGGTTGTTCGGCGAGCTGGCGGCGATCGGGCCGGGCGCGCTCGGGGTCGAGCCGCTGGGCGCGGCGGACACGGCCGTCGGTGACGGGGACTGCGCCGGCTTCGCCGCCGAGCTGCTGCGCTTCACCGAGGAGCAGGTGCGCCAGGCGCATCTGCCGCACCACGGGGAGCTGTTCCGCGCGCTGGGCGTGCCCGAGGACGGTCTGACGCGCCTGGCGCGCAGGATGGGCTCCCTCACCGGGCGGCCGTTCTGCCTGCTCCACGGCGACCTCCACCGGGAGAACTTCGTCGTCGACGGCCACGACCGTCTGTGGACCATCGACTGGGAGCTCGCCGCGTTCGGCGATCCGCTCTACGACCTGGCGACCCATCTGCATCTGATGCGCTATCCGGCCCGTCAGGAGGCGGTGGTCGCCCGGCGCTGGCGGGAGGCGGTGGAGCGGGTGCTGCCGGGGGGATCGGCCGGGTGGCGCGAGGATCTGCCGCGGCTGCTCGCCTACAAGCGGGTGCAGTCGGTGTACACGGACATCGTCCGGGCGGGCATCGGCACCGGGCGCGATCCGCTCGACCTGCGGACGCTCTGCGACACCGCGTACAAGCTGGAGTCCGTGCTCGGACGGGCGGCGGCCGTGCTGGGGATGCGCCGGCCGCCGGGCGTGCGGGAGATCGCCGCGGCCCTGCTGCGCCGCCGCCGCACCGCCGGCACCTGACCGCCGGGAGCCGGCGCACGGGGGCCTCCTCAGCGTGTGCGCACCCGGAAGAGGAGGGCCGAGAGGACGACGGCCACCGCCAGGATTCCCCCGCACCAGGCCAGGGCCAGCCAGGGCGCGGAGCCGACGGGCTGGTCGTGGAGGAGGCCGCGCAGGGACTCGATCAGCGGGGTCACCGGCTGGTGGTCGGCGAAGCCGTGGAGCCAGGTGGGCATGGTGTCGATCCGCACGAACGCGCTGCTCGGGTACGGCAGGAACATCATGAGGAAGGTGAATCCGCTCGCCGCCTCGGGTGTCCTGGCCAGCAGGCCGACGGCGGCCGAGAACCAGGACAGCGCCACCAGGAACGCCAGCAGGAGGCCCGCCGCCGCGAGCCAGCCCGCCGCGGACGCGGACGGCCGGAAGCCGATGAGCAGTCCGACGCCGAGCACGAGCACGGTCGCGAGCAGGTTGCGCAGGGTGCTGGCGGTGACGTGCCCCGCGATGACGGCGGTGCCGCCGATGTCCAGGGAGCGGAAGCGGTCGATGATGCCGCTCTTCATGTCCTCGCTGACCCGCACCGCGGTGCCCGCGGCGCCGAAGGCGGCGCACAGCACGAGGATGCCGGGGACCACGTAGTTCACGTACCGCGTGCCGGTGTCGATGGCGCCGCCGAAGAAGTAGATGAAGACCAGCATCAGCATCAGCGGCAGCATCAGCGACGTCATGAGGGCGTCCCCGTCGCGCCGGCTGAGCCGGACGCAGCGTCCGGCCATGGTCAGGGCCGGGGTGAGCGGGCCGGGTGTCAGGGCCGGCGGGAAGGGGCCGGGTGCGTCAGGCATGGGCGGTCTCCGTCGGGTGGGCGGGGCGGGCGTCGGTGCCGGGCGGGGGAGCGGTCGTGGGACCGTCACCCGTGCGGGAGCCGCCCCCGGTGAGGGACAGGAAGACGTCGTCGAGCGTGGTGGTTTGGAGGGCGAAGCGGGCCACGTCCGTCCGCCGGGGGTCGATCTCGTCGAGCAGGGCGCGGACCTGGGCGGCCGATCCGTCCGTGGGCAGCCCGACCGTGAGCGTCCCGGGGGAGCGGAGCACGGCCGTCCGGGAGGCGTGGCGCAGGTAGGCGGCGGTGTCGGCGAAGACCACGTCGAGCCGGTGGCCGCCGACTTCGGCCTTGAGCTCGGCCGCGGTGCCCTCGGCCACGATGCGGCCCGCGTCCAGCAGTGCGACCCGGTCCGCGAGGCGGTCCGCCTCCTCCAGGTACTGGGTGGTGAGCAGCACGGTCGTCCCGCCGGCGGTCAGTTCGCGCACCACCTGCCAGAGTTCCCGGCGGCTGCGCGGGTCGAGTCCGGTGGTCGGCTCGTCGAGGAAGACGACCCGCGGTCCGCCGACCAGCGAGGCGGCGAGGTCGAGCCGTCGGCGCATACCGCCGGAGTAGGTGTGGACGAGACGGCCGCCGGCATGGTCGAGGCCGAAGCGTTCGAGGAGTTCGGCGGCGCGTCGCCGGGCGCCGGGGCGGGACAGGCCGCAGAGCCTGCCCATCATGCGCAGGTTCTCCTCGCCGGTCTGCTTCTCGTCGACCGCGGCGTACTGGCCGGTGAGGCTGATCGCCCGGCGCACCAGGGAGCGTTCGGCGACGACGTCGTGTCCCGCGACGCGGGCGGTGCCGGCGTCCGCGGTGGTGAGCGTGGCGAGGACGCGCACGGTGGTCGTCTTGCCCGCGCCGTTCGGGCCGAGCAGCGCGAAGACGGTGCCGCGCTCGACCCGCAGGCCGATGCCGTCGAGCACGCGGACCGTGCCGTAGGACTTGCGCAGCCCCTCGGCCTCGACGGCGGCGGGCTCGGTGCTTTCCGTACGGGCTGCGGGCGGCGGTTGCCGGCTGGAGGTCATGGCCTGGTCCCTTCACGTCCGGTGCGCGGGCGATGCCCCGCCCACGGCGGACGATGCCCTCGCCCCTGCTTCTGCGTATGTCATACGCTCTACTGCGTAAGGGTTACGCATAACTAGGATGGGCGTCAAGCGACGAAGGAGGATCGACGGCCATGGCGGACGGCGGACCGGCGCACACGCGGGCGGACGAGGACTCCGCCCTGCCCGCGAGCCTGGAGGCGGCCTGGGGACTGCGGCAGCGGCCGGGCAAGGGCCCCAAGCCGGGCATCGGCATCGACCGGATCGTCGAGGCGGCCCTCGCGGTCGGCGCCGCCGAGGGGCTCGCGGCCGTCTCCATGGGCCGGGTCGCCAAGGAGCTCGGTGTCTCGACCATGTCGCTCTACCGGTACGTGGCGGCCAAGGACGAGCTCTACATCCTGATCCAGGAGGCGGCCATGGGCCTGCCCCCCGCGCCGCCGGAGCCGGGGACGGGGTGGCGGGAGGCCTTGGACGCCTGGGCCCGCGCCCAGCGCGAGGTCTTCCACCGGAACCTGTGGATGCTGCGCATCCCCATCTCCGGCCCGCCGGCCACACCGAACTCCGTCGCCTGGTGGGACCGGGGCCTCGAAGCGCTGGCGGACACCGCCCTCGGGGAGGGCGAGAAGATCTCGGTGATCCTGCTCGTCGGCGGCTTCGTGCGCAACGAGGCGCTCCTCATGGCCGATCTGAACGCCGCCGTCGCGGCCGGCGGCAAGTCCCCCGAGGAGACCATGCGCGGGTACGCCCGCACCCTGGAGCGCCTCGCCGACCCCGTGCGCTATCCGGCGCTCGGCCGGCTCCTGGAGAGCGGCGTCATGAGCGGACCGGACGACCAGGACTGGGAGTTCGAGTTCGGCCTGGAGACGCTGCTGGACGGCGTCGAGGTGCTCATCGCCCGGCGGGCCCGGGACGCCGCCGGCTCCGCGGACCGGCCGTCCTGAGGCTCCGCGCCGGTACCCTGTGGGGGCGGATGGACGTCATCCGCCGTGTGGGAGAGGGAGGTTGATGACTATGGCCCGCCGTCAGGCACGTCATCGGCATGCCCGGATCCGGGTCGCGCACGGCGAGTGATCGCGGCCCGGTCGTCTCGAAACCGACCAGGAGCGTCACCGTGTCCTCTTCTTCTTCCGCCTCTCCCTCCGCCCGCGCCACCACCGACCTGACCACCGACCGTCTGGTGCTGCGGGTGTGGACCCCCGCCGCCGTCGCCGCCGTCCACGGCGAGGAGCGGCTGCCGGGCTGGGCCGACGACTTCCCCGCCGAGGGCGACCGCGTCGTCGCGGGCTTCCTCACCGGACACCCCGAGGCCCTCGCCGGCGGCGGCCACCGGCTGATCGCCGAGCGCGCCGGCGGCGCCGTCGTGGGGTCCATCGGCTTCTTCGACGGCCCCGAGCCCGGCACGCTGGAGGTCGGCTACGGCGTCGTCGCCTCGCGCAGGGGGCTCGGCTACGCCACGGAGGCGGCGCGCGCCGCGGTGGCGGACGCCCTCTGCGCCCCGGGCGTCCACGGGGTGTACGCCCACGCCGACCTGGTGAACCCCGCCTCGCTGCGCGTCCTGGAGAAGGCCGGGCTGACCCGCCTGTCCGACGACGGCACGACGGCCCGCTTCGGCGTCACCGCCGGGGGCTCCGCCGGCTGACCGCCCGGGGGCGGGCTCAGATGCGGTGGTCGTGACGGTCGGGCGAGAAGCCCGTCCAGCGCAGCTCGGCGGGGAGATGGCGCATGTCGTTGAGGAGCACCACCGACGGGGGCCTGCCCGGCGTGTACGCCAGCACCGTCAGCGCGGCGTTCGCGACCCGCAGGCCCATCCAGCGCCAGGCGGGGGCGTCGAAGGCGGCCCGGACCAGCCAGGCGACGAGGAAGGCATGGGTGACGACCAGCTCGTGCCGTTCCCCGCCGGCGGCGGGTCCGGTGAACGACTCCAGCGCCCGGCGGGCGAGTTCCGGCCCCCTGCTGATCTCCTCCTCGGTGGCGCCGGTGAGGAAGGACAGCAGGGTGTCGGCCGACTCCGGCGGCAGCTCCGCCCGTTCGGGCAGGTACGGGATGTAGTCGCCGGCCGCCTCGGAGCGGTGGAGCGGGACCTCGGGACACCGCTCGCCGATCAGCCGCGCCGTCTGCTCGGCGCGGGGCAGCGGCCCGTGGTGGATCGCGGCCAGCGGCACGGCGCGCAGCCGCTCGCCGAGCAGTCCGGCCTGGCGCCGGCCGCCTGGCGTGAGCCCGCTCTCCTCCGAGGCGGCCTCGCCGTGCCGGGCGAGGTACAGGTAACGGGTGGCGGCCTCGGTCATGCCGGTCGCTCCAGGTGCGTCGTGGGGGCGTACGGGACAGCGGGTGGGACGCCACCCGCTCGCCGCCCGGTTCCCGCCTCCCCCCGCCCCGCCTCCCCGCGTCTCCCGCCCAGCGTCCCCGTGCCGGCGGAATACCCGCCGGCACGGTGGACCGCGGCGCGCCCCGCCCGGGAGGGGGAGCGCGCCGGGCCACGGCGCGCGCGCCGGTCAGGCCCCGACGTACGCCGCGAGGTGCTCGCCGGTCACGGTGGAGCGGGCCGCGACGAGATCGGCCGGCGTGCCCTCGAAGACGATCGCCCCGCCGTCGTGCCCCGCGCCGGGACCGAGGTCGATGATCCAGTCGGCGTGGGCCATGACCGCCTGGTGGTGCTCGATGACGATGACCGACTTCCCGGAGTCGACCAGGCGGTCGAGCAGGCCGAGCAGCTGCTGCACATCGGCCAGGTGCAGCCCCGTGGTCGGCTCGTCCAGCACGTAGACGCCGCCCTTGTCCCCCATGTGCGTCGCCAGCTTGAGGCGCTGGCGCTCACCGCCCGAGAGCGTGGTGAGGGGCTGGCCCAGGCTGATGTAGCCGAGGCCGACGTCGGCCAGCCGCTCGAGGATCCGGTGGGCGGCCGGGGTGGCCGCGTCACCGCCGGCGAAGAACTCCTCCGCCTCGGTCACCGACATCGCGAGCACCTCGCTGATGTCCCGGCCCCCGAGGTGGTACTCCAGCACCGAGGGCTGGAACCGCTTGCCCTCGCAGTCCTCGCAGGTGGTGGCCACGCCCGCCATCATCCCCAGGTCGCTGTAGATGACCCCGGCACCGTTGCAGGTGGGGCAGGCGCCCTCGGAGTTGGCGCTGAACAGGGCCGGCTTGACGCCGTTGACCTTGGCGAACGCCTTGCGGATCGGGTCGAGCAGACCGGTGTACGTCGCCGGGTTGCTGCGCCGCGACCCCTTGATGGGGCTCTGGTCGACCGCCACCACGCCCTCGCCGGCCGGGATCGACCCGTGCACCAGCGAGCTCTTGCCCGAACCGGCGACACCGGTGAGGACGCAGAGCACGCCGAGCGGGATGTCGACGTCGACGTCCTTGAGGTTGTTGGCGTCCGCGCCGCGGATCTCCAGGGAGCCGGTGCGCTCGCGCACCGCGTCCTTGAGGGTGGCGCGGTCGTCCAGGTGGCGGCCGGTGACGGTACCGCTGGCCCGCAGGCCCTCGACGGTGCCCTCGAAGCAGACGGTGCCGCCCGCCGTGCCGGCGCCGGGACCGAGGTCGACCACATGGTCGGCGATCGCGATGGCCTCCGGCTTGTGCTCCACCACGAGCACGGTGTTGCCCTTGTCGCGCAGCCGCAGCAGCAGGTCGTTCATCCGCTGGATGTCGTGCGGGTGGAGACCGATGGTGGGCTCGTCGAAGACATAGGTGATGTCGGTGAGCGAGGAGCCGAGGTGGCGGATCATCTTCACGCGCTGCGCCTCGCCGCCCGACAGCGTGCCCGCGGGCCGGTCCAGCGCGAGGTAGCCGAGGCCGATCTCCACGAACGAGTCGAGGGTCCCCTGGAGCGCGGTCAGCAGCGGGGCCACCGAGGGCTCGTCGAGTTCCCTGACCCAGGCGGCCAGGTCCCGGATCTCCATGGCGCAGGCGTCGGCGATGGAGATCTTCTTGATCTTGGAGGAGCGCGCGCCCTCGCTGAGCCGCGTCCCGCCGCACTCGGGACAGGCGGTGAAGGTGACCGCCCGCTCCACGAACGCCCGGATGTGCGGCTGCATCGCCTCCTTGTCCTTGGACAGGAAGGACTTCTGGATCTTCGGGATCAGGCCCTCGTAGGTGAGGTTGACGCCGTTGACCTTGACCTTCGTCGGCTCGCCGTAGAGGAAGTCCTGCATCTCCTTCTTGGTGAACCGGCGGATCGGCTTGTCGGGGTCGAGGAGGCCGGACTGCGCGTAGACGCCGACGGTCCAGACGTTGTCCGACTTCCAGCCGGGGATGGTGAAGGCGCCCTCGGCGATCGACTTGGAGTCGTCGTAGAGCTGGGTGAGGTCGATGTCGGAGACCGTGCCGCGCCCCTCGCAGTGGGTGCACATGCCGCCCTTGCGCTCGAACGTCGCCCTGACCGCCTTCTTGTTGCCGCGCTCGACCGTGATCGCGCCGGCCGCCCGCACCGAGGCGGTGTTGAAGGAGTACGCGCTGGGCGGGCCGATGTGCGGTGTGCCGAGCCGGCTGAAGAGGATCCGCAGCATGGCGTTGGCATCGGTGGCGGTGCCGACCGTGGAGCGGGTGTCACCGCCCATCCGCTGCTGGTCGACCGAGATCGCGGTCGTCAGCCCGTCGAGCACATCGACCTCGGGCCGCGCCGTGGACGGCATGAAGCCCTGCACGAAGGCGCTGTACGTCTCGTTGATCAGCCGCTGCGACTCGGCCGCGATCGTGTCGAAGACCAGCGAACTCTTGCCCGAACCGGAGACTCCGGTGAAGACCGTCAGCCGGCGCTTCGGGATCTCGATGCTGACGTCCTTGAGATTGTTCTCCCGGGCGCCGTGCACGCGGATCATTTCGTGGCTGTCGGCGGCGTGCTGCGGGGACGGCTGGGTGCGCGTCCTCGTCGTCCTGCTCATCGTGTCTCCATCTGTGGGGCGCGCGGGCCGGCTCAGCGCTGCTGCTGCTGGATGCGGACCATGTTGCCCGCGGGGTCGCGGAAGGCGCAGTCGCGCACACCGTACGGCTGGTCGGTCGGCTCCTGCACGACTTCCGCGTCACCGGCCTGGAGGCGCTCGAAGGTGCCGTCGATGTCGGCGGTGGACAGCAGGATGCTGCCGTAGGTGCCCTTGGCCATCATCTCGTTGATGACACGGCGCTCGTCGTCGGTGACGCCCGGGTCGACGCCCGGGGGGTGCAGCACGATGGAGACCCCGGGCTGGCCCGCGGGACCGACCGTGATCCAGCGCATGCCCTCGTAGCCGACGTCATTGCGGACCTCGAAGCCGAGGGTGTCGCGGTAGAACGCGAGGGCGGCCTCGGGGTCGTCCTGCGGGAGGAAACTGGCGTGAATGCTGATGTCCATGGCAGTCACGTTAGAGCCGTCACGAGGGTGGCGCTTCTCGATTCCTGATCGGTCGGGTGACCTGCTTCGCGACGCACGGCGGCATCCCCGCGGTGGCCCGTTCCGCCTCCCGCCGGTAGACGCTGGGAGGCACCCCGACGAGCTCGGTGAAGCGGCTGCTGAAGGTGCCGAGCGAGGAGCAGCCCACGGTGAAGCAGACCTCGGTGACGCTCATGTCGCCCTTGCGCAGCAGGGCCATCGCGCGCTCGATGCGCCGGGTCATCAGGTACGAGTACGGCGATTCGCCGTACGCCAGCCGGAACTGGCGGCTGAGGTGGCCGGCGGACATGTTCACGGCGCGGGCGAGCGCCTCGACGTTCAGCGGCTGCGCGTACTCCCGGTCGATCCGGTCGCGGACGCGGCGCAGCAGCCGCAGGTCGCGCAGCTGCTGCTCCGGGGTGGGTCTGCTGGTCACCCGCGGAATCGTGCCACACCACCCCGGCGCGGCGACCGGGGTTTCCGGCGCCCGCGCGGCAGGGGGCGGCGGGTGGCGCGGTGGGGCTAGCGGCTCCGGTCCTGTGCGGCGGGTGGCGCGGTGGGGCTAGCGGTTCCGGTCCTGTGCGGTGCGGGATCCCTCCGCGGCCGCCTTCGCGGCCTTCGCCGCCTCCGCCGCCTCCGCCGCCTCGACCGCATCGGCGGTCGCGGCCAGGATGCGGTGCAGGACGGGGACGGGGATCGCGGGATTGGTCACCGCGTCGGACGCCGTGGCGCGGTCGTGCAGCAGCCCGGCCAGGACGCGGGCCGGCAGCCGGGCCGTGCGCGTCGCGGTCCTGCGGACCGAGTCGGCCGGGTCGTTCAGCAGCCGCACCGCGTCGGCCGGTGACAGCCGGGGGTCCTCGGCCGCGCGGCAGCGCACCTCGGCTTCGGGATCGCGGGCCAGGCGCGCGACATCGGCGGGGGTGGACTCAGGGTCGTCCAGGACCAGGCGGCGCATCCGCCCGCGGGGGTCGCCGGCGTGGCGCAGCAGGCCGGTGCGGGGGAAGCGGGGATGGCTGCGCGGGCGGTCGGGGTGGCTGAAGCTGCCGTCCCACCAGCTCCAGACCTCCAGCAGCATCGCGGGCGGCGCGTCGTCGCACGCCTCGGCGAGGAACAGCCGGACCACCCGGTCCTCGTCCCGCGCGAGTGCCTCCACCACGTCCGGCGGCAGCCGCCGGGCGCGGGCCACGCTGCGGCGGACGAGCGGATGGGACGAGGCGGCCAGGCGGCGCATCGCCCCGGGGTCGCCGTGCAGGCTCTCGACCCAGGGCAGGGGGTGGCAGAGCGTCGTCGGATCGAAGTCGTGGCGCACCGCGGCACGCTGCTCCTCGCCGAGGTCGGCGCGCAGCGCCACCGCCGAGCGGACGGCACCGGACGGGTCCTGGGCCAGCACGGCCACTGCCCGGGCGCCGAGCCGCGGATTGCCGGCCAGCGTCCGGCGCACCTCCTCGTCCCCGTCCCGGACCAGCTCCGCCTCCAGTGCGGGCGCGAAGCGGCACTCCTCCAGCGCCCGCCACCGGTCGGGCAGCGCGGCGAGGACCTCCCGGGGCATGGGCGCGCTCCGGTGGTGGGCGAGCAGCGCCGCCGTGCGCACGGTGTCGTCGGCGTCGGTCAGCAGCGGCTCCCGCAGCGGCGCGGGGAGGTCGTCCCACCGGCCGCAGACGGCCCTCCGCACCCGGGGATCGGCGTCGGTCGCGAGACCCGGGAGGAGCGGGGCGGGGATGCCGTTCAGTTCGGCGGCGTCGGCCCGGGCCGGGCCGGTCAGGAGGTCCTCGTACAGGGACGCGGGAAGCGCGACGTCCCACGCGCGGGCACGCTCGGCCAGCAGCAGGCGCCGTACCGGTGACCGTTCGGCGCTCACGAGGCGCACCCACTGACCGGGGGTGAGCGCGGGCCGGAAGGCCTCCGCGGGCCTGGCGCGCACCCGGGGATCGGGGTGTGCCACGGCGGCGTCGAGCACGGCGGGCCGGTCGCAGGAGTACAGGAAGCCCGTCTCCACGTCCAGCAGCCGGATCAGCAGCTCGTCGGGAGCGGCCGGGTTGAAGCCGATCCACTCCGCCCAGTGCAGGGGCCACCCGGAGGGGCTGGGCACCGTCGCCCACACCGCGGCGCGCTCGGCCTCCGTCTCGCGCCCGGCGGCCTCGGCGGCCTCCTCCAAGCGCTCCGGCAGCCGGTCCAGGGCCGTCACCCGGGGCCCGTCCGCGCCGGGCAGCTCCGCCAGCAGCACCTGCCCGTCGGGGGAGAGCGCCACGAACCCCGGGCCCCCGGCCAGCGCGGGCACCCCGTCCCCGAGGTGGCGGACCCGGGTCCACCAGGAGTCGTTGCCGCCGATCCGGTGCCCGGCGACGGCCACCAGGAACGACCCGTCGGCATCGCGCAGGCGGTGCCACCACCCGGGGTCGAGCGTGCCGCGGCCGGCGGTGTCGGGCGCCGCTGTGCGGCCCGCGACGCGCCACGCGGCCTCCGGCGGGAAGAGGCCGCCCGGGCGGACGTCCTCGACGACCGTGAGCCCGGCCTGTACGAGCCGTTCGTGGAGTCTCTCGTGGTGCTGCACCCCGGCATGATCACCGCCGGGTGGTGGCGGGGACAAGGGGACAAGGGGACAAGGGGACAAGGGGACAAGGGGAGAAGGGGAGAAGAGGGATGGGGGCAGGGGGACATGGCGCAGGGGGTGACAGCCCGCGGGGGGAGGGGCGGGGGGATGCGGACAGGGGCGGCGAGGTCCGGGATCGCTCGTCCGGGTGGCGTGGAACACTATTGCAAGCAGTTGCTTGCAATAGTTAGCAGGGTTGCGGCACCATCGGGGCATGGCATCGCTCAACGTCGGCAATCTCGGTGACTACCTCCGCGAACAGCGGCGCAGCGCGCAGCTTTCGCTGCGGCAGCTCGCCGACGCCGCCGGGGTGTCCAATCCGTATCTGAGCCAGATCGAGCGCGGGCTGCGCAAGCCCAGCGCCGAAGTGCTGCAGCAGGTCGCCAAGGCTCTGCGGATCTCGGCCGAGACCCTCTACGTCCGGGCCGGGATCCTCGACGAGCAGGCGCGCGACCCGCTGGAGACGCGGGCGGTGATACTCGCCGACCCGTCGATCAACGAGCGCCAGAAGCAGGTGCTGCTGCAGATCTACGAGTCCTTCCGCAAGGAGAACGGGCTCGATTCCGAGACCGGTGCCGAAGGCCCGGCCGCGGACGCACCGAAGGACACACCCGATGACGGCCCCCGCACGGCCGGCGAGGGCGAAGCCGAACCGAAGTCGACCTGAGAAGACCCCCACTGCGTTCGGGAGGACGACAGTCATGGCCATCACCGACGACCTGCGCAAGACCTTCAGCGACCCGACCCCCCTCTACTTCGCCGCCGGCACCGCCGACCTCGCCGTGCAGCAGGCCCGCAAGGTGCCCGCGCTGCTGGAGCAGCTCGCCGCCGAGGCGCCCGGCCGTTTCGAGACGGTGCGCAACACCGACCCCAAGGCCGTGCAGGAGAAGGTGTCCGTCCAGGCCGGCAAGGCCCAGGCCACCCTTCAGGCCAAGGTGACCGAGGTGATCGGCGGCCTGGACACCGACCTGAAGAAGCTCGGCGAGACCGCCCAGGACCTCGCGCTGCGCGGCGTGGGCGTGGCCGCCGAGTACGCGGTCAAGGCCCGTGAGACCTACGAGCGGGTCGCCGAGCACGGCGAGCAGGCGGTCAGGACCTGGCGCGGCGAGACGGCCGAGGAGATCGTGGAGATCGCCGTCGCCGTCGAGCCCGACGCCGAGACGAAGACGGGTGCGCAGGCCGAGGCGAAGACGGCCACGCCGAAGACCGCGGCCGCCGGGACGAAGAAGCCCGCCGCCGCCCGCAAGGCGCCGGTGCGCAAGCCCGCCGCCAAGAAGGCCCCCGCGGCGGAGTGACCTCGTGGGGGGAGCCGTGTGACACGGTGCCCGTCCGGCTCATCGCGCGGGCGGCTCCCCCGGAGGTACCTTGGCCGCGAGGCGGCACACACGACTGAGTAGGCGGTGTTCCAGGATGTTGGCTGACAATTTCGACTTCGGGCTGTGGATGATCACCAAGCTGGTGTTCGTCGCGACCTCGCTGATCGCCCTGGTCATGGCCGCGGTGGCCCGTGAGGACGCCTACCGCGCCGCCGGCAAGAAGACGAAGTCCTTCTGGCTGATCATCCTCGGCCTCGCCGCCGTGGTGAACCTGATCCCGTGGCTGTCGATGCTGTTCCTGTCGATCGCCGGACTGATCGCCGCCATCGTCTTCTTCGTGGACGTGCGCCCCGCCCTCCAGCAGGTCTCGGGCGGCGGCCGTCGCCGCGGCGGTTCGAGCAGCGACGGGCCGTACGGCCCGTACAACGGCGGCCGGTAACCGCCCCCGGGCGGCGGCCTCCCGGACCGTCACCCGCCTGTGCCCCACCACGACGGCGCCCGTACCGCGGGCGCCGTCGGCATGTCCGGACACGCCCGGGCGGAGGGGCGATGGTCTCGGGGCGGTGGCGGTGACGCGCTCGGGCGGTGACGCGCCCGGCCCCGGGGAGCACGAGGCGGCCCAGTGAAGCGCCGGTTCCGGCGGGGCACGAGGCGGCGCGGTGGCCGGACCGGGCCTGCCGGGGCCCGGTCCGGGTGGTGCGGCGCCGGTGATGCGGTCAGGCGCGCTTCGCGTGACGGGAGAGGAGCAGGACGGCCACGTCGTCCGTCAGGTCGCCGCCGTTCATCTCGCGCACCTCGCCGACGGCGGCCTCCAGCAGGGACTCGCCCTCCAGGCCGGCCGCGAGCTGGCGGTTGACCATGGCGAGCATGCCCTCCTGGCCGAGCCGCTGCCGGGTGCCGGGCCCCTGACGGCCCTCGATCAGCCCGTCGGTGTACATCATCA
Organism: Streptomyces zhihengii; assembly: GCF_016919245.1. Lineage (NCBI taxonomy): Bacteria > Bacillati > Actinomycetota > Actinomycetes > Kitasatosporales > Streptomycetaceae > Streptomyces > Streptomyces zhihengii. The sequence continues at coordinate 4,505,225 of NZ_JAFEJA010000001.1, forward strand.
GGCTCCACACGCCGCCCAACTCCACCTGCCGGCGCGGCCAGCGGGCGCGGGGGAGCAGGCCGAGCGCGGGGCCGCCGTCCTCGTACGGCAGCAGCTGGGCCGCCCTGCCGTGGCGGGCTATCAGCGGGGCCGGGTGACCGGCCAGGCACAGGCCCGCGCGCCGTCCGTCGGGGGCGATGTCCACGGTGCAGAGCGTCGCGAAGATCTCGTCGCTCTCCCGCTCGTGCTCCAGCACCCGCTGGAGGGTGGAGAGCAGTTCGTCGCCGCACAGGCCGGCGAAGGTCAGCGCACGCCAGGCGATGCGCAGTTCGACCCCGAGCGCCGCCTCGTCCGGGCCGTGGCCGCAGACGTCGCCGATCATCGCGTGGACCGTGCCGTCGGGGGTGCGGACGGTGTCGTAGAAGTCGCCGCCGAGCAGCGCCCTGGAGCGGCCGGGGCGGTAGCGCGCGGCGAAGCGCAGATCGGAGCCCTCCAGCAGCGGCGTGGGGAGCAGGCCGCGCTCCAGCCGGGCGTTCTCCTGGGCGCGCAGCCGGGACTCGGCCAGCTTCACCTGGGCGGCGTCGGCGCGCTTGCGCTCGACCGCGTAGCGGACCGCGCGGCTGAGCAGCCGGGCGTCGAGCTCCTCGCGGACGAGGTGGTCCTGGGCGCCGACGCGGACCGCCTCGGCGGCCAGCTCGGTGTCGCCGGACGCGGTCAGGGCCAGCACCGCGTGCCGGGGCGCGAGGCGCAGGACGTGCTTCAGCGCGCCCAGCTCCTCGCCCTGGGTGCGTCCGGGCAGGGCGAGGTCGACGAGGACGCAGTGCACGTCGTCGGTGAGCAGCCGCTCCGCCTCGGTGAGGTTGCGTGCGGTGCGGATGCGGACCCGGGTACCCGAGGCGTCGAGGAGTTCCGGGACGCTGAGGGTGCCCGCCGGGTCGTCCTCGATGACCAGAAGCGTCAGGTCGCTTCCGGTCGCCCCGCCAGGGGTGGTCTCCGCGACGGGGGCGTTCCTCTGTCGCGGTACGGGTACGGGCATCGGTGTTGTTTCCTTCCCTCCCCCCGAGGGCGCGGCAGGGCGACGAACGACGTCCCGCCAGACGGGGACCATAGCGGTATGCGGCGGCCGAACGGAATGCTGATCGGCGAAGAGCCAGCGGCATATGCCGCACATGGGGGCGCAGTTGGCCGCCGATCCATGACGAACGTCACGCGCTCGTCGGCACCTCGTCCCTTTCGCCCGTTGTGACGGGTGGCGCAGCTCACGTACCGGGCCGGCGCCGGCCCGGTGTCCCCCGCTTCGTGGCGTGCCGACGGCCGTCGCGGGGTGCCCGGTGGGACGCAGATCACGTGATCGCGGCACCGGGGCGCAGGGGCCGCCCCGGGCCGGGGGCGGTCACCTGTCGGGGCGTACGACTCCCAGGATCCGCATCGAACCGGCGCCCGCCAGCGTCACATGGCGGCCCGGACGGGGGGCGTGGACGATCGAGCCGTTGCCCACGTACATCCCGACATGGCTCGCGTCGGAGTGATAGATGATCAGGTCGCCGGGGCGCATGTCCCTGATGTCGATGCGGGGGAGCAGCCGCCACTGCTCCTGCGAGGTGCGCGGTATGCCCCGGCCGGCCGCCGCCCAGGCGGTCTGGGTGAGCCCCGAGCAGTCGTACGAGGCCGGACCCTCGGCGCCCCACACGTACGGCTTGCCGATCTGCGCGGTGGCGAAGGCGATCGCCTTCTTGCCCTGCTCGCTCGCGCGACCGTCGATCTCCTGGAGTATGCCGGAGCCGAGCCACTGCGCCTGCGCCTGCTGCTGCGCCTGCCGTTCGAGCTGGAGGAGCCGCTCCAGCTCCTCCTTCTGCAGCTTGTCCTCGAGCTTCCTGGCCTCGGCGATCTTCTCGGTGATCTCCTTGCGGGCCTTCTCCCGCTTGACCCGGTTGTCCTCCAGCTTCTCCCACTGGAGGCCGGCGTCCTTGCTGTAGGCCGCCAGATCGGCCTGGGCCTGCGTCAGTTCCCCGATGAGGTCGGTGGTGGCCTTCTGGCCCTGGCGTATCCGGCCGAGACCGTCCAGGAAGAGCTGCGGGTCGTCGGTGAGGGCGAGCTGGGCCTCGGGGGGCAGGCCGCCGCCCCGGTACTGGGCGCGGGCGGCGGCGCCCGCGCGGTTCTTCAGCTCCTCGATACGGGCCTCGCCCGCGGCCATCCGCTCGGCCAGCGTCACGAGTTCGGCCGACTGCTTGCGAGTGCGCTCCTCGGCGAGGTTGTACGCGTCGGTCGCGGAGGCCGCCTGGCCGTACAGCTCCTCGATCCGCAGCCGGACGGCTTCGAGCGAGGCGCTCGGCGCGGGCGGCGCCATCGCACCGGGCACGGTGACCGACGCGGGCGGCTCGGGCTGCGGGTCGGGGGCGGCGTGGGCCGTGCCCGGCGAGGCGAACAGGGTCAGCGCCGTCAGCGCGCTGACGACGGCGATCGCGGCGGCTGTGGCGATGCGGCGACGGTGCACGACTCCCCCTCCGGGCGGACACCTGGCCCGTGAATTTGATTAACGGTCAGTAACTTATCGGTGACGACCGTGATGGTGTCATGGCTCCGGCGAAAGTGACAGAGCCGCACGGCAGTTCGGCCCCCCGATGTCTCCCGCCCCGACCGCGCCGCCTGCCGAACCACGACGCGCGTCACTCTTCCCCGCTCCACCGTCACTGACGAGCGGCGGTGTCCGGCCGTTCCCGTGTTCGGCAGGTTCACTCGTGTGGGTGTCCTGTTCGTGGTGAAGCGTGCGGGAACGTGCGGGTCGAACGGTGCGGGGCGGGCATCGGATGGTGGCGGAGGCGGGCGCGGGGATCGGATGGTGGCGGAGGCGGGGGCGAGGGCGCGCGGGGGCAGTGGCAGGCGGTCAGGCCGCCGGGGCCAGCGCGCTCCAGGCGACGGTGACCTCGCCCTGGCGCCAGCGCCGCCGGTCGTCCGTCACGGGCCAGTCCCCGGCCAGATCGCCGACCGCCCTGATCCACCGTTGGCGCGCGCCCAGCGAGGCGTAGGGCGCGGCCGCCGCCCAGGCGCGGTCGAAGTCGCGCAGGAAGGCGTGCACCGGCTCCCCCGGCACATTGCGGTGGATGAGCGCCTTCGGAAGGCGTTCGGCCAGGTCGGACGGGCGGTCCAGCGAGCCGAGCCGGGTCGCGAAGGTCACCGAGCGCGGGCCCTCGGGCCCGAGGGCCACCCAGACGTGCCGGCGTCCGATCTCGTCGCAGGTGCCCTCCACGAGGAGCCCGCCGGGCGCCAGCCGCCCCCGCAGACGGCTCCACACCGCGGCGACCTCGTCCTCGTCGTACTGGCGCAGCACGTTGGCGGCCCGGATGAGCGCCGGCCGCCCGGCGGTCGGCACCTCGAAGCCGCCGTGCCGGAACGCGAGTCCCTCACGCTCCCAGGGCGCCGCGGCGGCGACCCGGGCGGGGTCGATCTCGATGCCCACGACCGCGCAGCGGGGGTCGGCGGTGCGCAGGCGCTGGAGCAGCTCCACGGCCGTCCAGGGGGCGGCCCCGTACCCGAGGTCGACGGCGACCGGCGGGGCCTCGCTGCGGCGCAGCGCCGGCCCGTGGACGGCCGCGATCCAGCGGTCCATCCGGCGCAGGCGGTTGGGGTTGGTCGTCCCGCGGGTGGCGGTGCCGACGGGGCGGTTCATGCCACCGAGGGTATGCGAGCCCCGGCGGCGCCCCACCCGCCGACCGTCCGCCGGCAAAGGCCGTCGCGCGCCCCCGGCCGCGGCGCCGGCGAAGCCTCCCGTCCGGTGACCGTGCCCCGGTAGAGGTTTCGGCCGGGCGGCCGTGCCCCGGTAGAGGTTTCGGCCCGCTGGCCGTGCTCCGACAGAGGGCCCCGGCCTGGCGAGCGCCCGTGGAGGTGGCCCCGGCGGTGCTCGTGGAAGTGGCCCCGGCGACTGCCCGTGGAAGCGCCCCCGGCGACGGCTCGTGGGAGCGCTCGTGGAACAGGAAGCGGCGGGTCCGCCTGACACGATCTCGGCAATCATTTGGCAAAGTGGCCCCGACCTGGAAATGGAAGAGTTCGTTCCGCTGTTGAGGGGCGTGCGGGGATCCCCACTCCCCGCCCATCGCCGTGCCCGCACCCGAGAGGACCGCCGACGTGAGCCAGTACGTCTCCCGATTCGGCAGCAGCCGGATGACCCCGCGTCTCCGGTTCCCCAGCGGGCACCGGAAGCCGCGCCGGGTCGCGATGCTGAGCGTGCACACCTCCCCGCTGCACCAGCCGGGCACCGGCGACGCGGGCGGTATGAACGTCTACATCGTCGAGCTCGCCAAGCGGCTCGCCGCCATCAACATCGAGGTGGAGATCTTCACCCGGGCCACCACCGGCGGCCTGCGGCCCGTGGTCGAGCTGGCGCCGGGCGTCCTGGTGCGGCACGTCGACGCGGGTCCCTACGAGGGCCTCGCCAAGGAGGACCTGCCGCCCCAGCTCTGCGCCTTCACCCACGGGGTGATGCGGGCCTGGGCCAATCACCGTCCCGGCCACTACGACCTGGTCCACTCCCACTACTGGCTCTCCGGCCACGTGGGCTGGCTGGCCGCCGAGCGCTGGCGCGTCCCCCTGGTGCACGCCATGCACACCATGGCCAAGGTGAAGAACGCCGCCCTGGCCGAGGGCGACACCCCCGAGCCCGCCTCCCGGGTCATCGGCGAGACCCAGATAGTGGCCGCCGCGGACCGGCTGATCGCCAACACCGCGGAGGAGGCCGACGAGCTCGTCCGCTTCTACGAGGCGGACCCCGCCAAGGTCGCCGTGGTCCACCCGGGCGTGAACCTGGACGTGTTCCGCCCGGCCGACGGACGCGCGGCGGCGCGGGCCAGGCTGGGGCTGCCCCAGGACGCCTTCATCCCGCTCTTCGCCGGCCGGATCCAGCCCCTCAAGGCCCCCGACATCCTGCTGCGCGCCGTCGCCGTCCTGCTGGACCGCGACCCGTCGCTGCGGCACCGCATCTTCGTGCCGGTCGTCGGCGGCCCGAGCGGCAGCGGCCTCGCCAAGCCGGAGGGCCTCCAGAAGCTCGCCGCCCGGCTCGGCATCGCCGATGTCGTCCACTTCCGGCGCCCGGTCGGACAGGAACTGCTCGCCGACTGGTTCCGGGCCGCCTCCACGCTGGTCATGCCCTCGTACAGCGAGTCCTTCGGGCTGGTGGCCATAGAGGCGCAGGCGGCCGGCACACCGGTGGTCGCCGCGGCCGTCGGCGGCCTGCCCGTGGCGGTGCGCGACGAGGAGACGGGTTTCCTCGTCCCCGGTCACGACCCCGAGCACTACGCGGACGTGCTGGCGGCCTTCGTGCGCAACGAGTCGCTCGCCGAGCGGATGGGGCAGGCCGCGGCCCGGCACGCGCAGTCCTTCGGCTGGGGGACGTCCGCCTCGGCGACCGCCGACGTCTACGCGGCCGCGATGCACGAGCACCGCCACCGCATGCGCGCCCACCACCACTGAGCACCACCACCGCACGCGGCCGCGATGCACGAGCACCGCGTCACCGCACGCGCGCCCACTACCAATGGGCACCGCCACTGCACGCGGGCCCACCACCACTGACGTACGCTCCCAGCATGGCTGACGCAGAGCGCGCGACGCAGCGCACCGAGCAGACCACGCTGGTCGTCGAGCAGACCCTGAGGGACGCCGAACTGGACTGGGAGAGCCCCGAGCCGGGCACCTACGTCGTCCAACTCCCCGGCACCCGCAAGCTGTCGACGACCTGCTCCCTGCGGGTCGGCAGGCACTCGCTGTCGGTCAACGCCTTCGTCATCCGCCACCCCGACGAGAACGACGCCGCCGTCCACCGCTGGCTGCTGGAGCGCAACCTCAAGCTCTACGGCGTGAGTTACGCGGTCGACCGGCTCGGGGACATCTATCTGACGGGCCGCCTCCCGCTGTCCGTGGTCACGCCGGAGGAGCTCGACCGGCTGCTGGGCACGATCCTGGAGGCCTCGGACGGGGCCTTCAACACCCTGCTGGAGCTCGGCTTCGAGAGCGCGATCCGGCGCGAGTACGCCTGGCGGGTGTCGCGGGGCGAGTCCACGCGCAACCTGGACGCGTTCGCCTCGCTGATCCGGCGTCCGGCCGACTGACGCCCCTCCGGCCGACTGACGGCCCTCCGGGGCCACATGCCGCCCCGAGCCGGCCCCGCCCGGCCGGCCCCGCCCCGGCCCCGCCCCGGCCCCGCCCCGGCCCCGCGCCGTCCCGGAACCTCCTGCGCACGCGCGGGCCGGCGCGGATGTGCGCACCGGCGCGGACGGGGTCAGACTCGATTGCATGGGCAACGACAGGTCCCACGCGGTCTCCTCGACGCGGGCATCAGGCCCCGGTGCGCCACGTCAGACGCTGGCTCTCGCGGCGACGCTCTTCGCGGTGTCGATGACGTTCATCGACCAGACCATCGTCTCGATCGCCGCCCCGAGCATCATCGACGAACTCGGCCTCACCTCGTCCGGGATGCAGTGGGTCGTCAACGCCTATCTGCTCACGCTGGCCGCGTTCTTCGCGCTCGGCGGGCGGCTCGCCGACATCCTCGGCCACCGGCGCGTGATGGTCGTCGGCACCCTCACCTTCGTCGTCTCCTCGGTGCTGTGCGGGTGCGTCCCCGACGGCGACTTCGCCCAGCCCTGGCTGATCGTCTTCCGCGCCACCCAGGGCCTCGGCGCCGCGCTGATGTTCCCCGCCGCGCTCGCCGTCGTCGTCAACGTCTTCCCGGTCGGGAAGCGCGGCCGGGCGCTCGCCCTGTTCTTCGGGCTGTCCGGCGCGCTGACCGCCATCGGCCCGCTGCTCGGCGGCTGGCTCACCGGCTGGACCTGGCGGGCGATCTTCTGGGTCAACGTCCCGGTCGCCGTGATCGCGCTCGTCCTCACCTTCCTCGCCCGCGTCCCGAACACCCGGCGCCCCGAGAAGCTCGACGTCCCCGGCGCGGTGCTGGTCGCGGCCGGCATGGGGCTGAGCGTGCTGGGCCTGCAACAGGCGTCGGCATGGGGCTGGAGCAGCGTCCTGACCTGGGTGTGCATCATCGGCGGCCTCGTCGTCCTGGCGCTCTTCTGCCGCTACGAACTCACCCTGGACCAGCCCCTGGTGAAGCTGCGGGTCTTCCGCGACAAGGCGTTCGCCGCCGACAACCTGGTGCTCTTCTTCGCGATGCTCGCGTTCGTCCCGGTCTTCTTCTTCGCGTCCGTCTACGCACAGGTCTCGCTCAGCGCCTCGCCCAACCAGGCCGCGCTGTTCCTGCTCTACTTCTTCATCGGCTTCGCCATCGCGTCCCAGTGGGGCGGGCGGATCCTCGACCGGAGGGGCGCCAAGCCCGCGCTGAAACTCGGCACGGCGCTCGGCGCGGTCGGCTTCGCGCTGTGGGCCAACAAGCTCACCGACCTGTCGATGCACGACCAGTGGCCCTACGCGGCGCTCGCCGGCGCGGGCATCGGCCTCCTGCTGGCCCCGGCGTCGACCGACGCCGTCAACCGGGCCATCGGCGCCTCCTACGGCGAGGTCACCGGCATCACGCAGACCGTGCGCAACTACGCCGCCGCCGTGGGCATGGCCGTCTTCGGGACGGTCCTCACCCATGTGACCACCGACCGGGTGGTGGAGACCCTCCAGGGCAAGGGCGTCCCGGCGGGGGCGGCGCAGGACGCCGCCCGCTCCGTCAGCGAGGCCGTCACCGGCCACGCGGACGGGGCGACCCCCAGCGGCACCGGGCCGCTCGCGACGACCATGCGCGACTCGATGGACGCGATCCGGATGGACTTCGCCCAGGCCAACCAGTGGGTGTTCTACGGGATGGCCATAGCCCTCGCCGTCGCGTACGTCTGCGCGCACTTCCACCCCGGGACGAAGGTGACCGGCGAGGCGGCAGCCGCCGGCGCGGCGGTCGGTCCCGGCGACACGACGGCCGCCGGGACCGACCGCCGCGCACCGGCGGACGGGGATCCCGGCGGCGGATCCGCCCCGGCCGACGGTGGCCCCGGCGGCCGGACGTCAGGCGGCGGCGTCGACTCCGCCTCGCTCGACCGCGACGCCGCCCGCCGCCGCAGGGACTGACCGCTGCTCCACCGGCTCCGTCCTCGTCACCGGTTCCGCGCGCTCCGCGGCGCCCGGCTCCGCCTTGGCGGTCCGGGTGCCCTTGCCGGGCTCCGGGCCGCCGGGCTCCGGCCGCTCGGTGGGCAGGTCGCGCACCACCAGCCAGTAGCCGACCGCCGCCACGGTGCCGATCACCGCGCACAGGCCCCACAGCCAGGCGGTGCCCCAGGCGTCGATGACGAAGCCCGACATCAGCGGGGCCACCAGCGCCGCCGCCGACCACGACAGGCTGTACATGCCCTGGTAGCGGCCCCGGGCGTGCACCGGCGAGAAGCGCACGACCAGTCCGGTCTGGGTGGGCGCGTTGATGATCTCGGCGATCGTCCAGACGGCGACGGTCAGCGCGTAGACGCCGAGCGAGCCGGCGAACGCGGTGAGCCCGTAGCCGTACCCCGCGAGCAGCGCGGAGAGGATCAGCAGGCGGCCCGGGTCGCGGTGCTCGATGAGACGGGTGACGGGGATCTGCAGCACCACGATGAGCACACCGTTGACGGCGATCACCAGACCGAAGTCGGAGCTGCTGAAGCCGTCGGCGCCCATGGCCAGCGGCAGGCCCACATGGCCCTGCATGAAGATCAGCGCGACCAGGAACGACAGTCCGACGACCGACATGAACCGTCCGTCGCGCAGCACCCCGAGCAGGCCGGTCTCCGGTTCGCCCGCCCCGTCGTCCGCGGTCTTGTCCGGCCGCGACTCGGGCAGCTTGACGAAGACGACGACGGCGCAGACCAGCGTCATCGCCGCCTCGCCGAGGAAGCCGACGCGGTAGCTGTACTCGGCGATGAAGCCGGCCGCCACCGAGGAGATGGCGAAGCCGAGGTTGATCGCCCAGTAGTTCAGCGAGAACGCCCGCACCCGGTCCTCGGGGCGCACGATGTCGGCCATCATCGCCTGCACCGCGGGGCGGGAGGCGTTGCTCGCCATGCCGACCACGAAGGCGACGACCGGAATGGCCACCGGGTCCTCGACGAACCCGAGCAGCGCCACCGAGAACGCGGTCGACGTCTGGGCGATCAGCAGCGTGGGCCGGCGCCCCAGCCGGTCCGCCATCACTCCGCCGGCCAGCGACGACACGACACCGCCGAGCCCGTGCAGCGCGGCGACGAGCCCCGCGTACGAGGCCGAGTAGCCGCGCTCCAGGGTCAGGTAGAGCGTCATGAAGGTGGCGACGAACGCACCGAGGCGGTTGACGAGCGTGCTCGTCCACAGCCACCAGAACTCACGGGGGAGCCCCGAAACGCTCTGGCTCACGGCACGCCGCACAGCGACGACGGACATGGATCCCCCCATGAAGATGTAAGTGGCCAGGTAGGTATCCGCACGTTACGGTCCGGGCGTCGTGGGTGGCCACTCGATTGACGGCTGCCGTCAATCGAGTCCGCTCCTCGGTCACCGGCGCGGGGGGCGCGCGCCGTCGATTAGGCTCGTGCGCATGGCCGACGCACCGTACAAGCTGATCCTCCTCCGCCACGGCGAGAGCGAGTGGAACGCGAAGAACCTGTTCACCGGCTGGGTGGACGTCAACCTCACGGAGAAGGGCGAGAAGGAGGCAGTCCGCGGCGGTGAGCTGCTGAAGGACGCCGGTCTGCTCCCCGACGTGCTGCACACCTCGCTCCAGAAGCGCGCCATCCGCACCGCGCAGCTCGCGCTGGAGTCCGCCGACCGCCACTGGATCCCGGTCCACCGCTCCTGGCGGCTGAACGAGCGCCACTACGGCGCCCTTCAGGGCAAGGACAAGGCGCAGACGCTGGCCGAGTTCGGCGAGGAGCAGTTCATGCTCTGGCGCCGTTCCTACGACACCCCGCCGCCGGCCCTCGAGGACGGCACCGAGTTCTCGCAGTCCGGCGACGCCCGCTACGCGACCATCCCGAGCGAGCTGCGCCCGCGCACCGAGTGCCTCAAGGACGTCGTCGAGCGCATGCTGCCGTACTGGTACGACGGCATCGTCCCCGACCTCCTCGCCGGCCGCACCGTCCTCGTCGCCGCCCACGGCAACAGCCTGCGCGCCCTCGTGAAGCACCTCGACGGCGTCTCCGACGCCGACATCGCGGGCCTCAACATCCCCACCGGCATCCCCCTCGTCTACGAGCTCGACGCCGACTTCCACCCGATCAACCCGGGCGGCACCTACCTCGACCCCGACGCGGCGGCCGCCGCGATCGAGGCCGTGAAGAACCAGGGCAAGAAGTAGCCCGACGGCACGAGGAAGCCCCCTGTCCGCTGTTCTCCCAGCGGGCAGGGGGCTTTTCGCTGTCTGCCCGGCCCGGCCGGGCTGTAGCGTGCCGGGACCTGAGGGAGGGGCTTGTGGCGAGGCGGCGGTACGTGGCCAGAGGGGTGCCCGGGGGGTACCGGATCTGGGACAGCAGGGGGCGCAAGTGGTGGGGGGATCACTACGAGCTGTGTCCGGACGATCTGCTGGCCGAGCTGAACGGCCCCGCCGACCACGCGCGCATCACCGCGCTGCTGAAGCGCTACCGGGCGCTGAAGCGCTGAGCCGGTGATGGGCCGCGGGCGCGGACCCGGTGGACCCGGCACGGGCCCGAAGTGGACCCGGTACCCGGCGGACCCGGGCGGGTCGGGGTGGGCCCCGGGTGGGTAGGTCCCGGGGTATCGGTGGTCGGCGGAGGGGGCGTGGGGGATGGCGGGGGAGCGGGACGCGAGGACGGTGGAGATCGGGTACGCGCTGGTGACGGGGGCGTTCCTCGGGGGCGTGGCCGGGGTGGTGCTGGCGAGTCCGGTGCTGGTGTTCGGGCTGCGGGGGACGGCGGCGGGCGCCGTCGCCTGGGTGGCGGTGGCCGGTGCGCTGGGGGTGTTCGGGGTGCGGGTGGTCCGGGTGCTGTGGCGGTACGACCGCCGTCGCCGGGCGTCGTGACGGCGCGCACGGCGCGCACAGGGAAGGGCCCCGTCCGGAATCCGGACGGGGCCCTTCCCTGTGCGCGTCAGCCGCTGCAGCCGCCGCACTGGCACGGAGCGCCGGACTGGCAGCCGCAGCCGCAGCCCGAGCCGCATCCGCAGGCGCCCAGAAGGGGCAGGAAGTCCACGCCGACCGGGCTCGCTTCCTGCGGGGAGTCGGTCATGGGGGTCTCGGCCATGAAGTGCCTCCTGACGGGCGCACACCCGGGGTGTGCGCGTATCGCCGGCGTACGGATTGCCGCCTTCGCCCATTGCATGCCCGCCCGGTGGCCCGCATCAACGGCGCATGGACGGCGCACCCGCGCAAGCGCCCCCGAACGCGCCGTCAGTGCCGCAACGCGCCCTCCCGGATCCCGGAAACGTGCGGAACGCGCCGTGCGGAGGCCGCTACGCGCCCTCGACCTGCGTCGGCTGCTGGAGTTCGTCCGCGTGCTCGCCGGTGACCAGGTAGACGACGCGCTTGGCGACCGAGACCGCGTGGTCCGCGAAGCGCTCGTAGTAGCGGCCGAGCAGCGTCACGTCGACGGCCGTCTCGATGCCGTGCTTCCAGCGGTCGTCCATCAGGTGCTGGAAGAGCGTGCGGTGCAGCAGGTCCATCTCGTCGTCGTCCTGCTCCAGCTGGAGCGCCAGGTCGACGTCCTTGGTGATGATGACCTCGGCGGCCTTGGCCATCAGGCGCTGGGCGAGCTGGCCCATCTGGAGGATCGTGGCGTGCAGGTCGTTGGGCACCGCACGGTCGGGGAAGCGCAGCCGCGCCAGCTTGGCGACGTGCTGCGCCAGGTCGCCCGAGCGCTCCAGGTCGGCGCTCATCCGCAGCGAGGTCACCACGATCCGCAGATCCGTGGCCACCGGCTGCTGCCGGGCCAGCAGCGCGATCGCCCGGGCCTCCAGGTCGTGCTGGAGGTCGTCGACCTTCTGGTCGGCGGCGATCACGTTCTCCGCCAGCTTGAGGTCGGCGTCGAGCATGGCCGTGGTGGCGCGCCCGATCGCCGACCCGACCAGCCGGGCCATCTCGACCAGGCCCTCGCCGATGGAGTCCAGTTCCTCGTGGTACGCGTCCCGCATGGGGTGTCCCTCTCTTGTGCGACCGGGGTCCGGATGGTCTCCGAACCCCCACGCTCCCACGTTCGAGCCCGCAGTGGTCCGGACCCTCCCTCTCAAATGAACCGGCACTTTCCCCTCGGTGAACTCTGAGCGACGACTGTTCGAGGTGCCACCCGTTTGGCTGGGAGACCGCCCGGCACCCCGCATAACCTGGGAAGCATGGACGTGAACGCGGCGGTCGCCGCAGCAGCAGCGATTGCCGGTCTGTGCACCGGTGTCATCGCGGTGCTGGCGTTCCGCTGGAGCGAGCGCGAACAGAAACGCCCCACCCGTACCTCCCTGCACACGGACGCCGTGCTTCCGCCGGGCGTCGACACGGTCCTGTCCGTGCTCCGCTCCTCCGCGGTCGTCCTCGACGAGTCCGACTCGGTCGTCAAGGCCAGCTCCGCGGCGTACGCGCTCGGTCTGGTCCGCGGCGGGAAACTGGCCGTCGAGCCCATGCTGCACATGGCCCGTGACACCCGGAGGGACGGCGAGATACGGCAGGTCGAACTCGACCTGCCCCGTCGCGGCACCGGCCGCGGCGAGGCGCTCGCGGTCTCCGCCCGGGTGGCGCCTCTCGGCTCCCGCCTGGTGCTGCTCCTCGTCGAGGACCTCACCGAGGCGCGCCGGATAGAGGCGGTCCGCCGGGACTTCGTCGCCAACGTCAGCCATGAGCTCAAGACGCCCGTCGGGGCGCTCTCCCTGCTGTCGGAGGCCGTCATGGACGCCTCCGACGACCCGGAGGCGGTCACCCGGTTCGCCGGCCGGATGCAGATCGAGGCGACCCGGCTCACCAACCTGGTCCAGGAGCTCATCGACCTCTCGCGGGTGCAGAACGACGACCCGCTGGAGGACTCCGAGCCGGTCCGGGTGGAGGAACTGGTCGCGGAGGCCATCGACCGCTCCCGGCACACGGCGTCCACCAAGCAGATCACCATGGCCACGAACGTGTGGACGCCCGAGGGAATCGAACACGACGGTGCCCAGGGACCCGAGGGCGCCGCCGGCCTGCGGATCTGGGGGAACCGCGGGCAGCTCGCCGCGGCGCTCGGCAACCTCGTCGAGAACGCCGTCAACTACTCACCGGCCCGTACCCGGGTCGGCATCTCCGCGCGCCGGGTCGCCGGGCCCGGGACGGCGGGCATCTCCCCGGGGTCGGGCCCCGGGCTGATCGAGATCGCCGTCACCGACCAGGGCATCGGCATCTCCGAGAAGGACCGGGAGCGGATCTTCGAGCGGTTCTACCGCGTCGATCCCGCCCGCTCCCGCGCCACCGGTGGCACCGGCCTGGGCCTCGCCATCGTCAAGCACGTGGCCGCCTCGCACGGCGGGGAGGTCGCGGTGTGGAGCTCCGAGGGACAGGGCTCCACCTTCACCCTGCGGCTGCCCGAGGCGGCCGCCCGAGACCACTCAGGCCGCGATCGAGTCGTCAAGGACGACGACCGGCTCTACGACACCGACCCGAACAGCGAAATTCCAGCCCCGGAGGTCCTTCCGTGACCCGAGTGCTCGTCGTCGAGGATGAGGAATCCTTCAGCGACGCTCTGTCCTACATGCTCCGCAAGGAGGGCTTCGAGGTCGCGGTGGCGACCACGGGGCCCGAGGGGCTCGACGAATTCGAGCGCAACGGCGCCGACCTCGTCCTCCTCGACCTGATGCTCCCCGGCCTGCCCGGCACCGAGGTGTGCCGTCAGCTCCGCGGCCGCTCGAACGTGCCGGTCATCATGGTGACCGCCAAGGACAGCGAGATCGACAAGGTCGTCGGCCTGGAAATAGGAGCCGACGACTACGTCACCAAGCCCTTCTCCTCGCGGGAGCTGGTCGCCCGCATCCGCGCGGTGCTGCGCCGCCGCGGGGAGCCGGAGGAGGTCACGCCGGCGGCCCTGGAGGCCGGCCCGGTGCGGATGGACGTCGACCGCCACGTGGTCACCGTCTCCGGGGGCAAGGTCGACCTGCCGCTGAAGGAGTTCGACCTGCTGGAGATGCTGCTGCGCAACGCGGGCCGGGTGCTGACCCGGATGCAGCTCATCGACCGGGTCTGGGGCGCGGACTACGTCGGCGACACCAAGACCCTCGACGTCCACGTCAAGCGCCTGCGCGCCAAGATCGAGCCGGACCCGGGCGCGCCCCGGTACCTGGTGACGGTGCGGGGCCTGGGCTACAAGTTCGAGCCGTAGGCCGCACCGGCCGTGCGGGCCGGGTGTCGCGCGGCCCGCGCACCCGCCCCGCACAACGCCCGAGGGGGCGTCCACCGTCACGGTGGACGCCCCCTCGGGCGTTGTGCTGTCGCGGAGCCGGATCAGCCGGCGCTCTGCGAGGCGGAGGCGGCGTCGCCCTCGGGGGCCTCGTCGCCCTCGGCGCCCGCGGCCTCACCGGACGGGGAGCCCGACGGCGACCCGGAGGGGGAGGCGTCGCCGGAGGCGGACGGGGAGGGCTTCTCGGCCGGCGGGGTGGGCACGCTGCTGGGACCGAACTCGGTGAAGAAGCTGGTCGCCGGGACGACGAAGGCCAGCAGCCGGACATCGCCGGTCTCGCTGAAGGTGAAGACGACCTCCTGCGTGCGGCCGTCCTCGACGGCCTCGCGGCCGTCGGCGATCACGGCGGAGGCGTTGCCCTTGCCGCCGATGATCACGCGGCCGCCCGCGGGCACGGTCAGCGGGCCGGAGCCCTCGGCCGGCTTGAGCTCGACCTTCGCGTCCGAGCCGGGGAGCGTGATCGACTCCAGCGTCTGGTCCTTGGTGCCGTCGTTGAAGAGGGTGACGGAGACGACGGCCGGGCCGTCGGCGTCGCGCTCCGGCTGGGTGATGACGGTGCCGTTCTGCAGCTTGAGGCTGTCGACGGCGGTCGCGGCGTTGTCCGGGCGGACGCCCAGGGTCTGCGCGTTGTTGCCCGCACCGCAGGCGGAGAGCGAGGCGATCGAGAAGACGACGGCAGCGCCGGCGAGGGCACCGCGACGAAGGCTGCTGCTCACGGCGGCGGCATCTCCTTGGACGAGCGGACGTACGGACTGTGGAACAGCTGTCACCGGGCTGGGCGTCAGCTCGCGCTTAGGTTACCGAGCGGCCCGTCACGCCCCGCACCCGACCCGCCCTTTGGCGTCACACGGACACCTCGCGGTGAGCCGCGCCGGGCGGGCGGTTGTTTTCGGACGCGGGCGCCGGTGAGCGGCGCGGAAGTGCGCGGAGGCCTTACGGGGCGGC
Source organism: Streptomyces zhihengii (assembly GCF_016919245.1). Lineage (NCBI taxonomy): Bacteria > Bacillati > Actinomycetota > Actinomycetes > Kitasatosporales > Streptomycetaceae > Streptomyces > Streptomyces zhihengii. Next base: position 4,520,497 of record NZ_JAFEJA010000001.1, read on the forward strand.
CGTACACACGCCGTTCACATAACGTGAGTGATCAATTCTCATCGGCGATCGGGTTTTCCCGGAAAAGCGCGGAGGGTGTGGCGGCGCGATCATTAGTGATCAATTCAGGATTCGGCGCGGCGTGACTCCGTACATGTGACCGATCCTCGAACGGACCACGGGAAGCGGCGGCTCTTCACCCGGACAAAATGGGACTTTCGGCCCGTCGGGGGAGGGTTGCGCAAGGTGTAACGTGGGCGTTTCCGTGCGCCCGCGCAGCCGCTCCGACCTGCGAATACCCCCTTCCGCTCGTCGGCCGCAGCACGTTCCTGTCTGTGTTGTCAAGCCCTGAGATATGCCCTGACCTGCGAAAACGCCATTCAGAACACGCTGTGTTCGTGTTACCCTGGATAGCCACGGAAGGGGTACCTGTCACATGACGTTCAAGGTTGGCGACACCGTGGTCTATCCCCATCACGGGGCCGCGCTGATCGAGGCCATCGAAACTCGCCAGATCAAAGGCGTGGACAAGACCTACTTGGTGCTCAAGGTCGCCCAGGGCGACCTGACGGTTCGCGTCCCGGCTGACAATGCGGAGTTCGTCGGCGTTCGCGATGTGGTCGGCCAGGATGGGCTGGACCGGGTCTTCGAGGTGCTGCGTGCACCCTATGCCGAGGAGCCGACGAACTGGTCCCGTCGGTACAAGGCAAATCTCGAGAAGCTCGCCTCCGGCGATGTCATCAAGGTCGCCGAAGTGGTGCGTGACCTGTGGCGTCGTGAGCGCGAGCGAGGGCTGTCCGCCGGAGAGAAGCGGATGCTCGCAAAGGCGCGCCAGATTCTGGTGAGCGAGCTCGCGCTCGCCGAGAACACCAACGAGGACAAGGCCGAGGCCCTGCTCGACGAGGTCCTCGCGTCCTGACGCACGATTGATGCCGCGGTGCCCGCTGACATGCTGGGAGTTCTCCAGCCTGTCGCCGGGCGCTGCGGCATGTTCGTCCCCTGGCCGGCCGCCGCGTGCGCGGCCGTGGCCCTGCCCCTCGCTCGTACGATCCGGTGCCGACGTCCGTCACCGGCCGTGGCGTCACCGAGGTGATGCTGTGATGTGCCGGGCCCGGGCGGCTGGCGCAGACCAGTTTTCACGGAAGGGTCCGGTCAAGGCGACGCGCCCGGCACTCCCCCGACCTGTCGGCCGGGGGCACGACCAGGCCATACCCACGTCGACTCAGGAAACAAACCTCCGGAGTGCAACCGATGTCCGACCAACCGCGTCCGCCTCGCACCGCCGCTGTGATCCCGGCCGCCGGCCGGGGCGTGCGCCTCGGACCGGGCGCCCCCAAGGCGCTCCGCACGCTGAACGGCACGCCGATGCTCGTCCACGCGGTCCGCGCGATGGCCGCCTCGCGCGCCGTCTCCCTCGTCGTCGTCGTGGCACCGCCCGACGGCGCGCCCGACGTCAGGCGCCTCCTCGACGCCCACTCCCTCCCCGAGCGGACCGACTACCTCGTCGTCCCCGGGGGCGAGACGCGCCAGGAGTCCGTCCGGCTCGGCCTCGACGCGCTCCCCGAGGGCTTCGACATCGTCCTCGTCCACGACGCGGCCCGCCCGCTGGTGCCCGTGGAGACCGTGGACGCGGTGATCGAGGCGGTCCGCGACGGGGCCCCGGCCGTGGTGCCGGCGCTGCCGCTCGCGGACACCGTCAAGGAGGTCGAACCGGCCTCCGGCAGTGCGCCCGAACCCGTCGTCGCCACCCCGGAGCGCGCCCGGCTGCGCGCCGTGCAGACCCCGCAGGGCTTCGCGTACGAGACCCTCGCCGAGGCCCACCGGACCGTCACCGGGGAGGTCACCGACGACGCGAGCATGGTCGAGCGGCTCGGCCGGAAGGTGGTCGTGGTGCCCGGCCACGAAGAGGCGTTCAAGGTGACCCGTCCGCTCGACCTCGTCCTCGCCGAGGCCGTACTCGCCCGCAGGAGGGCCAACGATGGCTTCTGACCGCCCGCTCCTCCCCCTGGTGGGGATCGGCACCGATGTGCACGCCTTCGAACAGGGGCGTGAGCTGTGGTGCGCCGGTCTGCTGTGGGAGGACGCCGACGGCTACGGCCTCGCCGGGCACTCCGACGGCGACGTGGCCGCCCACGCCGCCTGCGACGCCCTCTTCTCCGCCGCCGGGCTCGGCGACCTCGGCGCCCACTTCGGGACGTCCCGCCCCGAGTGGTCCGGCGCCTCCGGCGTCACCCTCCTCGCGGAGGCCGCGCGGATCGTGCGGGCGGAGGGCTTCGAGATCGGCAACGTCTCCGTGCAGGTGATCGGCGTGCGGCCCAAGATCGGCAAGCGTCGGGACGAGGCGCAGAAGGCCCTGTCGGCCGCGGCCGGGGCCCCGGTCTCGGTGTCCGGCACCACCACGGACGGCCTGGGACTGACCGGGCGGGCCGAGGGTCTGGCGGCCGTCGCGACCGCTCTCGTGGTGCGCGCGGCCTGAGGGGGCCGGGACCGGCGCGACGTCGGGCCCCTCAGTGTGCACAGGGGGCGTGGGGCATGGCCCCGCGCCCACTACCCTGGTTCCGTGACCATTCGCCTGTACGACACCAGCGCCCGGCAGATCCGTGACTTCACCCCTCTCGTGCCGGGTTGCGTCTCGATCTACCTGTGTGGCGCCACCGTGCAGGCGGCCCCGCACATCGGGCACATCAGGTCGGGGCTGAACTTCGACATCATGCGCCGCTGGTTCGAGTACCGCGGCTACGACGTGACCTTCGTGCGGAACGTCACCGATATCGACGACAAGATCATCAAGAAGGCGGACGAGCAGAACCGCCCCTGGTGGTCGATCGGCTACGAGAACGAGCGCGCGTTCAACAGCGGCTACGAGGCGCTCGGCTGCCTCCCGCCGACGTACGAGCCGCGCGCCACCGGCCACGTCCCCGAGATGATCGAGATGATGCGCGGCCTGATCGAGCGCGGCCACGCCTACGAGTCGGACGGCAGCGTCTACTTCGACGTGCGCTCCTTCCCCGGCTACCTGGAGCTCTCCAACCAGGACATCGACGATCTGCGCCAGCCCGACGAGGGCGTCTCCGGCAAGCGCGACCCCCGCGACTTCGCCATGTGGAAGGCGACCAAGCCGGGCGAGCCCGACTGGGAGACGCCCTGGGGGCGCGGCCGGCCCGGCTGGCACCTGGAGTGCTCGGCGATGGCCCACAAGTACCTCGGCTCCGCCTTCGACATCCACGGCGGCGGGCTCGACCTGATCTTCCCGCACCACGAGAACGAGATCGCCCAGGCCAAGGCGTTCGGCGACGACTTCGCCGCGTACTGGGTGCACAACGCCTGGGTCACCATGAGCGGCGAGAAGATGTCGAAGTCGCTCGGCAACTCGGTCCTCGTGAGCGAGATGGTCAAGAACTGGCGCCCCATCGTGCTGCGTTACTACCTCGGCACCCCGCACTACCGCTCGATGATCGAGTACAGCGAGGAGGCCCTGCGCGAGGCGGAGTCCGCGTTCGCGCGGATCGAGGGCTTCGTGCAGCGGGTGATGGAGAAGGCCGGCGGCGTCGTGGCGCCCGCCGACGAGGTGCCGCCGGCGTTCGCCGAGGCGATGGACGACGACCTCGGGGTGCCGCAGGCGCTCGCGGTCGTCCACACCACCGTCCGGCAGGGCAACTCGGCGCTCGCGGCCGACGACAAGGAAGCCGCCGTGGCCCGCCTCGCCGAGGTCCGCGCCATGCTCGGCGTGCTGGGCCTCGACCCGCTCGACGAGCGGTGGGGCGGCGGCTCCGGCGAGCGCGGGGACGACCTCCACGGTGTCGTCGACACCCTGGTGCAGATGGTCCTCCACCAGCGCGAGGCCGCGCGCGGCCGCAAGGACTGGGCGACCGCCGACGCCATCCGGGACCAGCTCAACCAGTCCGGCCTCGTCATCGAGGACGGCCCCGACGGGCCCCGGTGGACCCTCGGGTCCCGCTGAGGAACGAGAGCGATGTGCCGCCCGGAGCTCCGGGCGGCACACTTCCTTACGTAGACACATACGCAGACACTGACGCAGACACACAGACGCGGACTCGTTCTCGTCTGAGCGAGCTTTACAGGAACGGGTAGGTCATGGCCGGGAACAGCCAGCGCAGGAACCGCCGCACGTCCAACAAGAAGGGCGCGACGGTCGGCAGCGGTGGCAAGCGACGCCGCGGACTCGAGGGCAAGGGCCCGACGCCGCCCGCCTCCGCCCGCAAGGGGCACACCAAGAACCGCATCGCCAACGCCAAGGCCAAGCAGGCCCAGCGCCGCCCCGTGGTCCGCCGCGGCGGCAAGGGGACCTCGGAGATGGTCGTCGGCCGCAACCCGGTCTTCGAGGCGCTGCGCGACGGCGTGCCCGCCTCCACCCTCTACGTCCAGCAGTTCATCGACAACGACGAGCGGGTGCGCGAGGCGCTCCAGCTCGCCACCGGCCGCGGCAACATCCACATCATGGAGGCGCCGCGCCCCGAGCTGGACCGGATGACGAACGGGCTGAACCACCAGGGCCTGGTCCTCCAGGTCCCGCCGTACGAGTACGCCCACCCCGAGGACCTCGCGGCCGCCGCCTTCGACGACGGCGAGGACCCGCTGATCGTCGCGCTCGACGGCGTCACCGACCCGCGCAACCTCGGCGCGGTCGTCCGCTCGGTGTCGGCGTTCGGCGGCCACGGCGTCGTGGTGCCCGAGCGCCGTGCCGCCGGGATGACGGCGGGCGCCTGGAAGACCTCCGCGGGCACGGCCGCGCGGACGCCGGTCGCGCGCGCCACCAACCTGACGCGCGCGCTGGAGGCGTACCAGAAGGCCGGGCTGACCGTCGTCGGCCTCGCCGCCGACGGCGACACCGAGGTCGGCGAGCTGGAGGCGCTGGGCGGGCCGGTCGTCATCGTGGTCGGCAGCGAGGGCAAGGGGCTGTCCCGCCTCGTCGGCGAGACCTGCGACTTCCTCGTCCGCATCCCGATGCCCGGCGGCGCCGAGTCGCTGAACGCGGGTGTCGCGGCGGGCGTCGTGCTGTACGAGGCGGCCAAGCGCCGCTGAGCGCGCGGGCCGCTCCGGGGGCGGGCTTCCCGTCCCCGGAGCGGCTTCGCGCGGGGCGGCGCCCCGGGTGTTGTGCGCTCCGGGACCGGCCCCGGCACCGGGGCCTTGCGCGGGCGCGGTGCCGGCGCGGACCGGATCAGGGGCGGGGCCCTCGCGCGGGCGCGGACCGGATCAGGGGCGGGGCGGTCAAAAAAGCAGACAAGGTGCTCTTGACGGGTCTCGGACACGTAGAGCCTCCCGGGGCCGTGCCCTAAACCCGCATCACTCGGTTAGATGAGTGTGGACACCAGAACACCCCGGTCCGGGTTCGACGATCAGCCTGCGCTGAGCATGGTCAAGGTGCACTGCGATCCCGCGCAGGTCATCGTCAACCACGCCAGCTTCCGGGTGCAGCTCGGGCACAGCCCGCGCCCCGCCCGAGCCCTGGCGGACTCCGCGCGGCTCGCCCCCTTCGGCGCGGCCGGCGGCGCGGGAGTGCCCGCCGCGGCGGGAGCGGCCGGCCGGGTCGTGCGCCGCCGGGCCCCCGTCGTGTGGAGCGGCAGATCCGCCCCCGGGGACGCGGGTGCCACGGGCCTGCTCCAGGCGGTGCGCAACTCCACCCTGGAGCAGGACGACCCGTACAGCACCGGCTCCACCCAGGTCATCCCGCGCGTCGACCTCTCCGGCGACACCGTCCAGCACCCCGCGGTCACCGACGCCGGTCTCTCCGAGCGCCGGGACCGGCCGTTGCTGCCGCCCATGCGCCAGGCCGTCGGCGCCTACGACCACCCCCCGGCCCACGGGCAGGACGGCGGCGGGCACCACGGGTACGGCGCCCCGTACGACGACGACGGGACGTCGCACGCGTACGACCTGAGCCCCGACGAGGGCGACGGGCGGGCCGGGACCGGTGCGCCCGCGGGCCACCGCGCGAGCGGCGACCACACCCGGCACGCCTACTACCCCGGCCGCCGGATGAACCTCGGCGTCGTCCTGCTCCCGCTGCGCATCCTGCTCGGCCTGATCTCGGTCTACGCGGGCATGGGCAAGCTCTGCGACCCCGTCTACTTCGACGGCGGCGAGCGGGGCTCGATGGTGCGGTGGCTCGGTTCGCTGGAGCCGTGGGCCCTCGCCGAGCCGATGCGCGACTTCGCCCTGGCCCACCCGGTGGGCTCGGGCCTCACCGTCGCGTTCTTCCAGGTCATCGTGGGTGTGCTGACGCTGCTCGGTCTGTGGCAGCGGCTGGCGGCGGCGCTCGGCGCCCTGCTGTCGGCCGCGCTGATCCTGACCGTGAGCTGGCGGACCGTCCCCGTCTACGACGCGCCGGACATCATCTTCCTCGCCGCCTGGTCGCCGCTGATCATCGCCGGCGCGCCCGTCTACTCCCTCGACGGCCGGCTCGCGGGCGAAGCCTGGCGCACGCTCGGGCCGCGCTCCGAGATCCGGGACCTCCGGCGCCGGGTCCTGCGGCGCGGCGGGCTGGTCGCCGCGGTGGTCGTCGGTCTGACGATGCTCATCGGCTCCATGCTCGGCGGGGCGGTCCGTTCCACCGAGATGGTCACCGTGCCCGGTCCCGGCCAGGACCCGGCCAACCACCTGCCGGGCGCGCCGCTCCCGCAGGAGTCCGGCGCCGAGCGCAGCCCGGCGGCCCGGAAGAACAGCCCGACCCCCTCGGCGACCCGCTCCTCCACCCCGGAGTCCAAGGCGTCGACGCCGGCCCAGGACGCCCCCCGGGAGACGCAGGGCTCCGGCGGCGCCCCCGGCCGCTCCCAGGGGACCGGCGGGCAGCCTTCGACGGGCTCCCAGCCGGCCCCGCCGCCGCCCAGCGACTCGGGCCCCGCCTCCAGCAGCGGCACCGGCGGCGGCACCACGGGCGGATCGCCCGGCACCGGCGGCTCGGGCGGCACCGGCACCGGATCCGGCGGCGGCGACGGGGGCGGCGGCTCCGAGGGCGGCAAGGTCATCGGCGGCCTGCTGGGCTGACCCGCCGCACACGGTACGAGGGTGGTCACCGGAGCTCTCTCCGGTGACCACCCTCGTGTGCGTCCTCGGCGCCTGCGCGGGGAGCGGCAGGCCGCGGTACGGCCGGCGGGTCACCGCGCGGGGGCGGCTCAGCGTGCCTGGGCGGCGAGTTCCTTCGCGGCCTCGGTCAGGTCCTTCGCCGTGTCGATCGCGCGCCAGTACGCCCCCTGCGGCAGCGGGAAGCCGGCCAGCCGCCGGTCGCGGGCCAGGCGGGGGAAGGTCGTGCGCTCGTGGTCGCCGACGTCCGGCAGCAGACCGGTGAACTCCGCGGAGAACACGTACACACCGGCGTTGATCAGGAACGGCGACGGCGGCGACTCGATGAAGTCGGTGATGTGGCCGAAGGTGTCGGTCTCCACCGCGCCCCACGGGATCCGGGGGCGGGCCAGGGCGAGCGTGGCCGCGGCGTCGCGCTCCGCGTGGAACCCGGCCATCTCCCGCAGCGAGAAGCGGGTCCAGATGTCGCCGTTCGTCGCGTACCAGGGGCGGTCGGGGTGCGGCAGGCTGGCCGCCGCGTACTTGAGGCCGCCGCCGCGGCCCAGCGGTTCCGTCTCCACCACCGTCGTCACCCGCAGTGGCAGGTCGGCGCCCGCCAGCCAGTCCTGGAGCACCTCGGCGAGGTGGCCGCAGGAGACGACCGCGTCGGTCACGCCCTCGGCGGCGAGCCAGGCGAGCTGATGGCCGATGATCGGCGTCCCCGTGCCGGGGATCTCCACCATCGGCTTGGGGCGGTCGTCGGTGTACGGGCGCAGCCGCGAGCCCTGGCCGCCCGCCAGGATCACGGCCTGCGTCGGATGCGTAGGCGTTTGCATGCCGTGAACGATAGGCGCAGGCCGGAACGCGAAGGGGACCGGACCCGTGGGTACGGGTCCGGTCCCGGTGCCGGCGAGGTGCGGCGCGCTCGCGCCGCCGTGGGTTGTCCGGGGCCCGGTCGGCCCCGGGTGCCGTGGGTCAGTGGCCCAGGGCCTGCTGGGAGACACCGGTGGCGAACGAGGTGTCGCAGACCGGCCGGGAGAAGCGCTGGGCGCGCGTGGGGCCGTACCGGTCCACGGCGGCCTTGCCGAGCTCGCGGGCGATCGACATGCAGTGCTGGGCGAGCGAGGGGCGCGCCTCGACCTCCCGCTGGAGGGACGTGAGCGCGACGCCCGGGTCCTTCGCCTGGAGCTCGGTGAGCAGCCGGTCGCGCAGCACGTCCTGCGGGGCGCGGGACTTGGCGCGGACGGAGACGTTCTCGGACGAGGCGGTGAGCATCTGCGACTCCGTCGACTGCCCGGCCCACGGCACGGTGGAGACCGCGAGGGTCCCGGAGAGCACCAGGACGACGGGCAGGACGAGGGCGAGGGTGCGGCCGATGCGGCGGGCTGTGTGGGTCACACGGGCGAGCGTAGCGGGCGGTGACGGCATGGCGACATTCAGTCACTCACGTGGGTGATCGCTCAGGGCTTTCTTTCGATTAGCAGGTTGACGTCCTGGGGTGAAGTGCCCCGATATGCCGGGTATTTGTCGGACCGGCGCCCTCCTGCACACGAAGCCGGGCCCCGCACCTGGAGAGGTGCGGGGCCCGGCCGTACGGCTCACGGGGACCGGCGCCGCGGGCGCCGGTCACGCGGGGGACGTCAGTCGCTGAGGCGCTCGCCCGTCGACGTCGAGAAGACGTGGAGCTCACCGGCGCGCGGCACGACGTGCAGCTCGCTGCCCTTGTCCGGGACGCTGCGGCCGCCGACGCGGACGACGAGCTCCTTGTGCTCGCCGCCGACCTGGGCGGAGCCGTACACGTAGCCGTCGGCGCCGAGCTCCTCGACGACGTTGACCGAGACCGCGAGGCCGGCCGGCGCGTCCTTGGAGAGGGTGCCCGCGGCGGTGCCGCCGTGCTCGACGACGTCGAAGTGCTCGGGGCGGACGCCGACCGTGACGGTCTTGTCGCCGCGCTCGGTGGCGGCGGTCAGGGCGTCACGGGTGACCGGGACGACGCTGTTGCCGAACTTGACGCCACCGTCGGTGATCGGGACCTCGACCAGGTTCATGGCGGGGGAGCCGATGAAGCCGGCGACGAAGAGGTTGGCCGGGCGGTCGTACATGTTGCGCGGCGAGTCGACCTGCTGGAGCAGACCGTCCTTGAGGACCGCCACACGGTCGCCCATCGTCATGGCCTCGACCTGGTCGTGGGTGACGTAGACGGTGGTGATGCCGAGGCGGCGCTGCAGGGACGCGATCTGCGTACGCGTCGAGACACGGAGCTTGGCGTCGAGGTTCGACAGCGGCTCGTCCATGAGGAAGACCTGCGGCTCACGCACGATGGCGCGGCCCATGGCCACACGCTGACGCTGACCACCGGAGAGCGCCTTGGGCTTGCGGTCCAGGTACTCGGTGAGGTCGAGGATCTTCGCGGCCTCTTCGACCTTCTTGCGGATCTCGGCCTTGTTGACGCCGGCGATCTTCAGCGCGAAGCCCATGTTGTCCGCGACGGACATGTGCGGGTAGAGCGCGTAGTTCTGGAACACCATGGCGATGTCCCGGTCCTTCGGCGGCAGGTGCGTGACGTCGCGGTCACCGATGCGGATGGCACCGCCGTTGACGTCCTCGAGCCCGGCGAGCATGCGCAGGGAGGTGGACTTTCCACAGCCGGAGGGGCCGACGAGGACGAGGAACTCGCCGTCCTCGATCGCGATCTCGAGCTGGTCGACGGCGGGCTTCTCGGAACCCGGGTAGACACGGGTCGCCTTGTCGAACGTGACTGTAGCCATGCTGATGCTGCTCCTTCACCGGCAGGAACGTGCCGGACGATCCGAGTAAGAGGAGTGGTGTAGTCCAACGGAGTGAACCTGCCGTGACGCTACCTGGCGAACCGGGTTCTGTCAGCAGTTGCCGGCCGTCGAAATTTTCGGCCGGCGCGGGGTGGGGGTTGGTTACACTGCTCTCGCTGCCTCCTTAGCTCAGCTGGCCAGAGCACCGCTCTTGTAAAGCGGGGGTCGTCGGTTCGAACCCGACAGGGGGCTCCAGCGCGAAAGGCCCCCGGCCGTGAAGGCCGGGGGCCTTTGACATGCCGTGTTGCCGGCGTCTCCGGCCGGACAGCGACGGCAGCGCTCGGGGACGTCCGGGCCCGAGGGGGCGGGCGGCGGTGCCGCTGCCGGTTGGGTCTCCTTGTGTCCGGAGTCGGTGAAAGTGTGACCAACATCCCGTCCTTCCGGGAGACTTGAGTGCTACGGGGGTGTTTCGGAGGACCTGGGGAGAGGTGCGTCGGATGGGGCGGCGTTCGGGTGGGTTGATTTCGTCGTGGGCTGAGGCGCAGCGCCAGCAGCAGCGACAGCGCGAGGCCCAGCAACTGGCGGTGTTGCGGCAGCAGCGTGAGCACGACCGGAGGCAGCGGGAGCATGCCCGCGACATGGCGCGGATGCACCGGGAGCAGCGGGCCGCGTACCGCAGTCGGCGGGAGCAGGAGGTACTGGTCCGTACACAGGAGATCGACGCGCAGGTCGCCGCGCTGGAGGGGCTGCTGGCCGAGGGGTGTGCGGCGGCTCCGTTCAGAACGGAGACCCTGCGGCGTGAGGAGACCATCGAGCCGTTCGCGCCGGGTGCGCTGGCCCAGCCCGTGGTGATGCCGGACCCCTCCCGGTACCAGGCTCACGGGGGCGCCTGGACCGCCGCCGGCAGGGCGCAGGCTCAGCAGGAGGCGCGGGCGCGCTACGAGCACGACTGGTACGCGGCGCAGGCGGCCGAGTCCCGGCGGCTCGCGGACCTGGAGACTTATCGCCGGCAGTACGACGCATGGGCCTCGGCCCGTCTCGCGGAGATACGGACGCACAACGCCGGAATCGCGGAGATGGTGCGGGCGCTGCGTGCGGGCGAGCCGGACACCGTCGTCGAGTACTTCTCGGCCGCCCTCTGCGCGTCGGCTGCCTGGCCGGACGGGTTTCCGCGCCAGGTCTCGGCCGCGTACGACCGTGCGGCCCGCCAGCTCGTCCTCGACTGGGAGCTGCCGGCCTACCAGGCGGTCCCCGAGGCGAAGGGCGTGCGCTACCTGGTGGGGACGGACCAGGAGAAGGTGGTGCCGCGACCGGTCGCCCAGCGCCGCGCGCTCTACCGCGACGTCCTCGCCCAGAGCGTGCTGCTGGCCGTGCGGGAGCTGTTCGCGGCGGACGAGCACGGCGTGCTGGACGGGATCGTGCTCAACGGCTTCGTCGACGACGTGGATCCGGCGACCGGACGGGCGGGGCGGGTCGTGGTCGCGTCCCTGTCGGTCGGCCGGGCGGAGTTCCAGGCCGTGAACCTCGCCCTGGTCAGCGCGGTGGACTGCCTCACCGGCGGACTGGGCGGGCACCTCTCGGCCCGCCCCGATCAGCGCGCCGCCGTCCGTCCCGTCCGCTCCCCGGCGCAGGTCGGGTCCGGGGTGGTGTCCCACGGGGACGGGGAGGAGCCGGATCTTCTGGCGATGGACCCGATCGCCTTCGAGGGCCTGGTGGCCGAGCTGTTCCGCGCGCGGGGCTTCCAGGCGATGACGACGCAGCGGTCGAACGACGGCGGAGTCGACGTGGACGCCGTCGATCCCGATCCCATCAGCGGCGGAAAGATCTTCGTGCAGGTGAAGCGGTACCGCAGGACGGTGCCGGTGGCGGCGGTCCGGGAACTGTTCGGCACGGTGCAGGCGGGTGGCGCCAACAAGGGCGTGCTGGTGACGACGTCGGGTTTCGGGCCGGGGGCCTACACCTTCGCCAACGGCAAGCCGCTGACCCTGGTCTCGGGTGCGGAGCTGGTGGAGCTGCTGCACACGCACGGCCTGCGCGGACGGCTCGGGGACGGTACGGGCCCGGCTCCCTCCACCGTTGCGGTGCCGGATCCGGACGTGCCGGATGTCTCCGACGGCTCCGACGACGCGGGTGAGGGGGACTTCGACGAGGACTTCAACGTCCTCGGGATGTCCTGGCAGGGCGGCGTCGCACTGGACGTGTGTGCGCTGGTCTGCGCGGGCGGACGGGTGCTCGGGGACGAGCACTTCGTGTTCTTCAACAACCACGCGACGCCCGAGGGTTCGGTGCGCATGATGCGGTCCTTCGCCGGGGACCGGGCGGCTATCCGGGTCGCCTTCGACCGACTGCCCGCCGCCGCGGACCGGCTGGTGCTGGTCGCGGCGATAGACCCCGAGGTGAATCCGGAGGCCGACCTCGCGAGTTTCACGGATGCCGGGATCCGGCTGCGGGACGCTTCGGGTGCCGAGCTGGACCGGCTGGTCGTGTCGGACGGGCGGCCCGGTGAGACGGCCCTGGTGCTGGGTTCGTTCCGGCGCCGCGCGAGCGGGGACTGGGACTTCGTGCTCGGCGGCAAGGGGTACGGCGGAGGGCTGGAGGAACTCGTGGGGGACTTCGGCATCGAGGTGGCGTGACACCCGCCTGAGCGGGCCGGGCGGCTGCGGCAGGGTACTTCCGCGCCGCCCGGCGGTCCCTCGGTCAGTGGCGTCCCGAGATGCGGTCGGCCCAGGTCGCGAGGCGCGGGGTGGTCGGGGTGTGGGTGGTGGATTCGCGGTGGTCGGCGTGGCGGTAGGCGGTGTAGAGGGTGCGGACGCCGAGCCAGCGCAGGGGTTCGGGTTCCCAGGTGCGGACCTTGTGGCCGACCCAGGGGAGGGCGGTGAGGTCGGTGGGGCCGGACTGGCCTGAGTCCTGCTGGATGAGGTCGCGCAGGGTGCGGGCGGCGAGGTTGGCCGTGGCGACGCCGGAGCCGACGTAGCCGCCGGCCCAGCCGAGGCCGGTGGAGCGGTCCAGGGTGACGGTGGCGCACCAGTCGCGGGGGACGCCGAGGACGCCCGACCAGGCGTGGTCGACGGCCGTGCCGGCGAGGCGGGGGAAGAAACGGACGAGGATCTCGCGCAGTTCGGCGACGGTCGCCGGGTGGGTGCGGCCGTCGTTGTCGGTGCGGGAGCCGTAGCGGTAGGGGACGCCCCGGCCGCCGACGGCGATGCGGTCGTCCGCGGTGCGCTGGGCGTACATGTAGGCGTGGGCCATGTCGCCGAGGGCCTCGCGGCCCTCCCAGCCGATCTCCGCCCACACGGACTCGGGCAGCGGCTCGGTGACGATCATGGAGGAGTTCATGGGGAGCCAGGTGCGGCGGTGGCCCTTGAGGGAGGCGGTGAACCCCTCGGTGCAGCGCAGGACGTAGGGCGCGCGGACGGTGCCGTACGGGGTGACGGCGTGCTTCGGGCGGATCTCGGTGACCGGCGTGGACTCGTGGACCGTGACGCCGAGCGCCTCGACGGCCGCCGCGAGGCCCTTGACGAGTTTGGCGGGGTGCAGCCGGGCGCCGTGCGGGGTCCAGCTCGACGCCACCGCGCCGGTGACGCGGATGCGCTCGGCGGTCTCGCGGGCGCCGAGGAGCCGGCGTTCCTTCTCCCCGAAGGCGATCTCCACCGCGTGGAAGGCCTTGAGGCGGGCGAGCTGGGCCGGGGTCTGTGCGATCTCCAGGACGCCGCCCCGGTGGATGTCGGCGTCGATGCCCTCGGCGTCGGCGACGCGGACGACCTCGCCGACGGTGTCGTTCATGGCCTGCTGGAGGCGGACCGCCGCCTCGTGGCCGTGCAGCTTGGCGTAGCGGTCGCGCCCGGCGATGCCGTTGTAGAGCCAGCCGCCGTTGCGGCCGGAGGCGCCGTACCCGCAGAACCGGGCTTCGAGGACGGTGATGTTGAGGAAGGGGACGGCCTTCTTCAGGTAGTACGCCGTCCACAGGCCCGTGTATCCGCCGCCGACGATGCAGACGTCCGCCGAGGTGTCGCCGGGGAGGGGTTCGCGGGGAGCGGGTGTGCCGTCCTGCGCGTACCAGAACGATATGCCGCCGTTGACGGTGTTCATGTGGATCGCCGCTTCCCCTGCCGGTCCGTTGCCGCCGGGTGGCGGCGCGCGTGTGCGCGTGGCGGGAATGTACTGCTCCCGCCCGCGGCCCGCGACAGGTGGTCCGTACGATCGGCGGGTGATCGAGATCCCCCGTGAGCTGGTCGCCTCCCTGCTGTCGTACGGCGAGGAGTCCGGGCGCGCGCTGCTGGAGGTGCTGCCCGGCCGGGCGGAGGAGTTCCTGGCGCGGTGGGGCCTGCGGGTGGACGGGCGGCCGCTGTGCGGGCGGGTGTCGCTGGTGCTGCCGGTGGTCCGCGCCGACGGCACGCGCGCGATGCTCAAGCTCCAGGGGCGGGACGAGGAGACCGAGGGCGAGTGGCTGGCGCTGCGGACCTGGGCGGGCGACGGGGCGGCGCTGCTGCTGGAGCACGACGCGGACACCGGGACGCTGCTGCTGGAGCGGGTGGTTCCGGGGCGGCACCTGTCGTCGGTGGCCGACGCCCGCGCGGCGACCCGGACGCTCGCGGGGCTGCTGGCGCGGCTGTCGGCGGTGCCGGCGCCCGAGGGGCTGCGGCGGCTTTCGGACGTCATGGACCGGATGCTGGCGCAGGTGGCCGACCGGGTGCCGCTGCTCGCGGAGGAGGCGGAGCGGCGACTGCTCCTGGACTGCGCGGCGGCCGTGCGGGAGGTCGCGGGGGAGCCGGGGGACCGGCTGCTCCACTGGGACCTGCACTTCGACAACGTGCTGGCGGGGGAGCGGGAGCCGTGGCTGGTCATCGATCCGAAGCCGCTCGCCGGTGACCCGGGGTTCGAGCTGATGCCGGCGCTGTGGAACCGCTTCGCGCCCGGGGAGGTGCTCTGGCGTTTCGACCTGCTGACCGAGGCGCTCGGTCTCGACCGGGGGCGTGCGCGGGCGTGGACGCTGGGCCGGGTGCTCCAGAACGGGCTGTGGGCGTGCGAGGGCGCGGAGGCGGAGGCGCCGGTCCGGCTGGACGCCGCCCAGGTGGGCATCGCCCGGACGCTGCTGGAGAGGTAGCGGGGGTGCGCCGGGCGGGGCGGCTGTCGACCGGCCGGGGGCTGCCCGGGCGGGTGGCCGCGGACCGGGTGAGTGGCCGTCGACCGGGAATGCGCCGGTGCGCCGGGCGGGTGTCCACCGGGCGGAACGCGCTGGCACCGCGGGCGGGGCGCGGGGCAGGCTGTGGCCATGATTCGCACCGCGACCCCCGCCGATGTCCCCGTGATCCACGAGATGGTCCGGGAGCTGGCCGATTACGAGAAGGCCCTGGACGAGGTCCGGGCGACCGAGGACGACCTGCGCGAGGCGCTGTTCGGCGAGCGGCCGGCCGCCTTCGCGCACATCGCGGAGACGGACGAGGGGGAGGTCGCCGGATTCGCCCTGTGGTTCCTCAACTTCTCGACGTGGCGCGGTGTCCACGGCATCTACCTGGAGGACCTGTACGTGCGCCCCGATGTGCGGGGCGGCGGTCACGGGAGGGCGCTGCTGACGGAGCTGGCGCGGATCTGCGTGGCGCGCGGCTACGAGCGCCTGGAGTGGTCGGTGCTGGACTGGAACGCCCCGTCCATCGCGTTCTACGAGTCCCTCGGCGCGCGGCCGCAGGACGAGTGGACGGTGTACCGGCTGACGGACGGGGCGCTCGCGTCGCTGGGGAGCCCGGAGGCGTAGCGGCGCAGGAGGGGCAGGGCGCGCCGGCGGCCGGGAACGGCGGGCGCGGCGGACGCGGGGCGTGCGTCGCGCGCGGCCGTGCGCGGGTTCACGCGGGCGCGTGCTCCGGGACGAGGACGACCTTGCCCACGGTGCCGCGCGTCTGGAGTGCGCGGTGGGCGTCGGCGGCCCGTGCCAGCGGGAAGCGGGTGACGGCCGGACGCAGTCGGCCTGACGCGGCCTCCTCCAGGGCGCGGGTCTCCAGGGCCCGCAGGCCGCCCGCGCGCTCCAGCATCGCGGGCCCGAGGACGCTCTCGGAGGTGATGCCGCGGGCGGCGAGCTCCTCGTCGGTGAAGACCGGCGGGGCCTCCTCGAAGCCCTGGCTGGACCAGCCGAAGACGATGATCCGACCGCCCTTGCCGAGCAGGTCGCCCGCCGTGCGGGCGACCTCGCCGCCGACGGAGTCGTACAGGACGGTGGCCCCGCGGCCGCCGAGGTGGGCCCGGACCTCCGCGGCCCAGTCGTCGCGGGTGTAGTCCACGGCCAGGTCGGCGCCGCCCGCGCGGACCCGGGCGACCTTCTCAGGTCCGCCCGCCAGGCCGATGACCTCGGCGCCCGCGTGCTTGGCCCACTGCACGACCAGGGTGCCGATGCCGCCCGCCGCCGCGGGGACGAGCACGGTGTCGGCGGGGCCGAGTTCGGTGAACTGGAGGATGCCGAGGGCGGTGCGGCCGGTGCCGATCATGGCGACGGCCTCCGCCGGGTCGAGGGCGCCGGGGATCGCGTGCAGCCGCTCGGCCCCGGTGACGGCGAGTTCCGCGTAGCCGCCGGGGTTCATGCCGATGTGGGCGACGACGCGCCGGCCGAGCCAGGCGGGGTCGGTGCCCTCGCCGAGGGCGTCCACCGTGCCGGCGACCTCGCGGCCCGGGATCGTGGGCAGGTCGATCCGGGTCGGGTAGGGGCCCGGCAGACCTTCCCGCAGGGCGGCGTCGAGCAGGTGGACACCGGCCGCGGCGACGGAGATCCGTACCTGGCCGGGGCCCGGTACGGGGTCCTCGACGGTCTCGTGGACGAGGTTCTCGGCCGGGCCGAAGGCGTGCAGACGGACGGCGTGCATGGGCGGGCTCCCTCGGGTGGTGGCGGGCGCCGGTGGTGGCCGGGCCCGTGGTGCCGGGTACGCGCCCACTGTTCTTCCTCAAGTGCGCTTGAGGTCAAGGGGCCGGCCGGCACGGCCGTCCCGGCCGTCGCGCAGGGCGAGGGAGACCGCCTCCAGGCCGCTGTTGAACGCCACCTCGGAGAGCAGTCCGGGTGCCGCGACCTGGTCGCCCGCGAGGTAGACGCCGCCGCCGCGGTTGATCGCCGGCCGGTCCCGCCAGGTGGTCCCGGGCAGGTCGACCGCCCCCGTCCGGCCGGTCGCGAGGGACGCGCGCCGCCATTCGGTCCGCTCGCGCCAGCCGGGGAACCCGAGGTCGAGAAGGGTTTCGGCATGGGCCACGCCGTCGGCCTTCGCGGCGTCGGGGCCGATGGGCAACTGGCACTGGAGCAGCGACCGTCCGGACGGGGCGAGCGAGGGGTCCTGCGCGGTGAAGCGCTCCACCCAGCCCGGCGCGTCGAGGTCGCTGATCACGAACGGGTCGCCCCGGCGCGGACGGAGTGCGAGGTCGACGAGGGTGGTGCGCCCGCTCGTCCAGCGCAGGCTCTCGTCCCCGAGGAGCACCCGGGCCGCGTCGAGGGAGGTCGCGACGACGACCGGGCCGTGGTCCTCCGGGAGGGCGTCGACCCGTGACGTGGTCTCGATGCGCACGCCCAGGTCCCAGGCGCGGGCCGCCATCCGGTCGACCAGCGTTCCCCAGCCGCCGCGGGGGTAGTGCGCCTCGGGAGGCAGGGCGGTCGCGCGCCGGAGCCGCTCCTGGACGAACCGGGCGGACAGCGCGCCGGGGTCGTGGTGGAAGAGCGCGACGCCCGAGTAGTGCGCCGCGGCGCGCGCCGCGGCGGGACCGGCCACGCCGGTGGCCCAGCTCAGGAAGTCCGCGTCGACGGGCGCCTCGGCGACGGGGCGGCGGGCGATCCTCAGCATGCCGAGCGGCGGGACCCTGCGCAGCGCGCCGTCGCGGCGGAAGCGGAACCGGGCGCCGTCGAGCGGCGGTACGGAGGCCATGGGGCCGAGCAGCCCCCGCTGCCGCAGCCAGGTCCAGAGCGGGCCGCCGCTGTAGAGGGCGTGGGGGCCTTCGTTGGTGTGGTAGGGGCCCTCCGCGGTCCGGGCCCGGCCGCCGAGGGTGTGGTGCGCCTCGTAGAGCGTCACCCGTGCCCCGGACTCCGCGGCGGTGACGGCCGCGGTGAGTCCGGCGAGGCCGCCGCCGACGACCGTGATCCTCTGCATGCTGCTCTCCTCCGTGTCCAGAACGTGTCCGAAACGTCCGCCCTCGGGCTCCCGGACCTCCCGGGTGCCCCGGCCGGTCCTTCGCTGCCGGGCGGTCCGCGGGCGCCGGCCGGTGCGACCGGTGCCCGCGGGCTCCTGGTGACGGGGCGGTGTCCCGCCCCGTCCCGTCACAGGGAGGACGGATCGCGGGTGGGCGGATGTGACATCGGCCGGCCCGGAGGGCGTTGTCAGTGGTGCACGTCACCATGGAGGGCATGGCGAACGCGCGGGGCAGGACGAAGCGGGCGGCGGTGGCGGCCGCCCGGATCGCGGAGGTGCGGCTGCCGCCGCTCACGGCCTTCGACGGCGGTGAGCTGGAGCCGGACGGGGACTACGACGGGGTGGAGTTCGCCGGGCTGGACCTCGGCGGGCAGCAGGGGGCGGGCGCCCGGTTCATCGACTGCGCCCTGCGGGAGTGCGCGCTCGACGGCACGGGGCTCGCGGGGGCCCGGTTCGTGGACAGCGTGCTGGAGGGCGTACGGGGCGTGGGGACGGACCTGGCGGGGGCGTCGCTGCGGGACGTGGAGGTGCGGGAGGCCCGGCTGGGCGGGGCGCAGTTGCACGGAGCGGTGCTCACGGGCGTGGTGCTGAAGGGAGGGAAGATCGACTATCTGAATCTGCGGGAGGCGCGGCTGAAGGATGTGGTGTTCGACGGGTGCGTGCTGGCGGAGGCGGACTTCGCGGGGGCGCAGCTGGAGCGGGTGGCGTTCCGGGACTGTGTGCTGCGGCGCGTGGATTTCAGCGCCGTGCGGATGAAGGACGTGGATCTGCGGGCCGTCGCCGAGCTGGACATCGCGCGGGGGGTGGAGCGGCTGGCGGGGGCGGTGATCAGCCCGGGCCAACTGCTCGACCTGGCTCCGGCGTTCGCGGCGCAGATCGGGGTGCGGGTGGAGGACGCGGCGCCCTGAGCCCGTGCGGCGCGAGGGCTCCGGCGGCGCCGGGGCTCCGGGGCCGTCGCGACCCCGGGCAGCGCGGGACTGCGCCCGACGCGGGACTCCCCCCGGGGCGGGGGAGGGCCGGGCGAGGGGGAGGGGCTGCTTCCGGGGCGGGGAGGGTCAGGCGGGGCGGGTCAGGCGATGCGGGGGAAGCGTGCCTGGAGGTCCCAGACGACGGGGTTGTCGGCGAGGCCCCCGTGCATGTCGGTGAGGTCGGCGATCACGTCGTGGAGGAAGTCCCGTGCCTCGCGGCGCAGCGCGGTGTGCCCGAAGGTCAGGGGAGGTTCGTCGCCCGGCATCCAGTCGGCCTCGACGTCCACCCAGCCGAAGCGGCGCTCGAAGAGCATGCGGTCGGTGGACTCGGTGAAGTCGATCTCCGCGTACTGCGGCTTCGACGCACGGCTGCCGAGGGGGTCGCGGTCGAGCTGCTCGACGATGTCGCAGAGCGCCCAGGCGAAGTCGAGCACGGGCACCCATCCCCAGGCTGTGGACACCTCCCGGTCCTCCTTGGTGTCCGCGAGGTAGACGTCACCGCAGAAGAGGTCGTGCCGCAGCGCGTGGACGTCCGCGCGCCGGTAGTCGGTCTGCGGGGGGTCGGGGAAGCGGCGCGAGAGGGAGTAGC
This sequence comes from Streptomyces zhihengii, assembly GCF_016919245.1. Classification (NCBI taxonomy): domain Bacteria; kingdom Bacillati; phylum Actinomycetota; class Actinomycetes; order Kitasatosporales; family Streptomycetaceae; genus Streptomyces; species Streptomyces zhihengii. The sequence continues at coordinate 4,539,971 of NZ_JAFEJA010000001.1, forward strand.
CGATGTCGAGCACGGGACCGATGGTGTCATGCCGGGCGGGCGGCCCGTCGGCCCGTACCGGGGCGGCGGCCGTGGGAGGGGCTGAGGGCGGCCGGCAGGGAGGGGGACGGCATCGGGGGCGCCGGGTGGGGCGGGCGGTCAGGGGAGGAGGCGTTGTTCCTTGGCCACGGCCACCGCTCCCGCGCGGGTGTCGACGCCGAGCTTGGCGTAGATGCGCCCCAGGTGCGTCTTCACCGTCGCCTCGCTGATGAAGAGCGCGCGGGCGATCTCCCGGTTGCCGAGGCCGTGGGCGAGCTGGCTGAGGATGTCGCGCTCCCGCTCGGTGAGGGTCGGGCCGGCCGCGCCGCGCATCCGGTCCATGACCCGCCCGGCGACGGGTGCGGACAGCGCGGTGCGCCCCTCGGCGGCGGCACGGATCGCGGCGAAGAGCTCCTCGGGGCGCTCCGCCTTCAGCAGATAGCCGGTCGCCCCCGCCTCGATGGCGCGGGTGATGTCGGCGTCGGTGTCGTAGGTGGTGAGCACCAGGACGTGCACCCGGGGCGAGGCGATCCGCCGGGTGGCCTCCACGCCGTCGATGCCGGAGCCGAGCTGGAGGTCCATCAGGACAACGTCGGGCTCCAGCTTGGCGGCCATCGCCACGGCCTCCTCCCCGCTGCCCGCCTCGCCCACGACCTCGATGCCGTCGACGCTGCCCAGCAGCGCGAGCAGCCCGGCGCGCACCACGGCGTGGTCGTCGCAGAGCAGGATCCGTACGGTCATCACGTCTCCAGGGAGAGGGGGATCGCGGCGGACAGGACCGTGCCCTCGCCGGGCGCGGACTCGATGGTGAGGGTGCCGCCGAGCTGCTGCACCCGGGCCCGGATCGCCGGCAGGCCGTGCCCGCGTACCCCGGCGGGCGCGGTGGCGGCCGGCTCGAAGCCGCGGCCGTCGTCGGCGACGTCCAGCACGACCTGGTCGTCCAGGTAGGTCAGGGTCACCGCCGCGGCGGTGGCGCCCGCGTGCTCGCGGACGTTGGCCAGCGCGCCCTGCGCGATGCGCAGCAGCGCCGACTGGACGCGCTCGGGGAGCGGGGCCGCTGTGCCGTCGACCCGGAAACCGGCCGACTCGCGGAGCGCGACCGTGCGCAGCGCCTCTTCGAGGCTGCCGCCCTCGGCGAGATCGGCGGGGGCGAGGTCGTGCACGAAGCGGCGGGCCTCGGCGAGGTTGTGCTCGGCGATCGACGCCGCCGTGCGGACGTGGCGGCGGGCGGTGGCCGGGTCGCCCTCCCAGGTGCGGTCGGCCGCCTGGAGCAGCATCCGCTGGCTGGACAGGCCCTGCGCGAGGGTGTCGTGGATCTCCATGGCGAGCCGCTGGCGCTCCGCGAGGGTGCCCTCGCGGCGCTCGGTGGCGGCCAGTTCGCGTCGGGTCCTGATGAGGTCGTCGATCAGGGCGCGCTGGCGTGCGGCGAGCCGTTCGGCGTGGACGAAGACGGCGGTGGCGACGGCGGCGACCGCGGGCGGGGCGATGACGAGGTTGGGGTCGAAGCCGCCGTGCGCCAGCCGTAGCTGGGCGGCGACGACGAACAGGGTGAGCAGCGCGACCAGCACGATCGCGGCGCGGGGCGGCAGGGTGCGCATCCCGGTGTAGAAGAGCGGCACCGCGCACCAGGCGAAGCTGGGCGCGAGCACGACGAGGACCATCCACACGGCGACCACGCCGGCCAGCCAGAACAGCCGCCGGGGGGTGGCGCGGCGGGCCCGCTGGGCGAACGCGGGGCCGAGCACGTAGAGCACGGCGAGCGCGGCCGAGAGCCCGATGATCCAGGGCGACCGCGGCTCCCAGGGGTGCCGCAGCAGATAGCGGCTGAGGGAGGCGCCGAGCAGCAGGAAGAAGGCGATGTGCATGACGCGGGCCAACCAGTGGGCGTCGGGGTCGCGCTCGTGTTCCACCGTGCACCGTCTCCTTCCCGACGCGGCCGTGACCAGCCATGACGCATCCATCCTGACCCGGCGGGACCACATCGGCATCAACCGATCGGCTGACACGCCCGTCGGCCGTCCCGCGCGGCGGACGCAGCCGCTCCGGCGACGGTGCGGCCCGGTGCGGGGCCGGAGGATCGATGTCAGAGCGAGACGCCCTCCCGGCCCGCTCGACCGCGATCCCCGATCCATCCGTCTGTTCGACATGCGCGAACGGTCCGGATCCCCCGACGACCTCCCCGGTCCCAAGGAGTGCACACCATGAAGAAGGTCCTGATCGGCAGTGCCGCAGCCGTCGCCGTCGCCGTCGGCGCGTTCGGAGCCGTCTCCGCCAACGCCGCGGCTCCGGCCGCGGAGACCCGTGCGGCGGTCACCGCGGACGTCTCGAACCGCAACCTCCAGCAGACCACCCACCTCACGGTCGAGGCCGCCACCAAGGCCGCGCAGGCGACGCTGAAGGCCGCCGAGAAGGAGAACCAGCGGATCACCGTCTCCGTGGTCGACCGCAACGGCAACACCATCGTGACGCTGCGCGGCGACGGCGCCGGGCCGCAGTCCTTCGAGTCGGCCGAGCGCAAGGCGTACACCGCCGTGTCGTGGAACGCCCCGACCTCCGAGCTGGTGAAGCGTCTGGAGAACGCCCCCAACCTGAAGGACATCCCCGGCACCCTCTTCCTCGGCGGCGGTGCTCCGGTGCAGGTCAAGGGTGCGCCGATCGCCGGTATCGGTGTCGCGGGCGCGCCCAGCGGCGACCTGGACGAGAAGTTCGCGAAGGCGGGCGTCGCGGCGCTCAACCGCTGAGGCTCTCGTCCCGATCGTGACGGGCCCGGAGGCATCCGCCTCCGGGCCCGCTCCCGTACAGGCCCGCGCCGGGGCCCGCAGACGGCGCCGAGCGCCCGGGCCCGCAGACCACGCCGGGCCGCCCTGTGCCCGGGCACGCCCCGCCCCGCCCCGCCCCGCACCCCGTGCCGGGCTGCCCGCCCCGCCCTCGGCGGAAGCCCGCCCCCGCCGCGCCCCGGGGCGACGTGCCCGGCGGGGGGTGGGCGGGGAATCTAGGATCGGCGTGTGGACCTGCGCTTTTCCTCCCGTGCCGCCGCCGTCGTCGTCTGCGCCGTCGTGGTGGCCGCGGCGGGGTGTACGCCGGCGGGCGGGGGCGTGCGGGGGCAGCCCGGGGCCGCGGGGCTGCGGGATCCGTACTTCCCGAAGCTCGGGAACGGCGGGTACGACGTCGGCCACTACGCGCTGACCCTGGACTGGGACCCGGCGAGCGGCCGTCTCACCGGCAGCGCCGAGGTCACCGCGCGGGCGACGCAGGATCTCAGCGCCTTCCATCTGGACCTGCACGGCATGACGGTCGGTTCCGTGACCGTCGACGGCCGGGCCGCCGCAGCGAACCGGGCCGGTGACGAACTGGTCGTCCGCCCGCGCCGCGACATCGCCGAGGGCACCGTCTTCCGGACCGTGGTGCGGTACGCGGGCGTCCCGCGGGCGGTCACGGACGCCGACAGCTCGCGCGAGGGATGGCTGAGGACACCGGGCGGGGCGATCGCCGTCGGGGAGCCCGCCGGCTCCGCCGCCTGGTTCCCCGGCAACCACCACCCGTCGGACAAGGCCACCTACGACATCACGGTCACCGTGCCCGAGGGGCTGCGGGCGGTCTCCAACGGGGTGCGGACCGGCGAGCACACCGCCGGCGGGCGCACGACGTCGGTCTGGCGGTCGGCCGAGCCGATGGCCGCCTATCTGGCGACCCTGGCCGTCGGCGATCTGCGGGTGACCTCGTCCCGTGCCGAGTCCGGGCTGCCGGTGGTGACCGCGGCGGATCCGGCGGTGGAGGCGGGGGCGAGCCGGCTGCTGCGCCGGGTGCCGGAGTTCCTGGCGTGGTGCGCGGAGCGCTTCGGCCCGTACCCGTTCTCCTCGACCGGCGCCGTCGTGGTGCCCGACGACCGGCTCGGCTACGCGCTGGAGACGCAGTCCCGCCCGGTCTTCCCGCTGGGGCAGTTCGACGAGGCGACGCTCGTGCACGAGATGGCGCACCAGTGGTTCGGCAACTCGGTGTCCCCCGAGTCCTGGCGGGACATCTGGCTGAACGAGGGCTTCGCGACCTACGCGGAGTGGCTGTGGCACGAGGACGCCGACGGCGTGTCCGTGGCGGAGAGCTTCCGAGAGGCGTACGCGTCGGACGCCAACTGGGCCTTCCCGCCCGCCGATCCGCCGGGCCCGGCCGATCTGTTCGGGCCGCCGGTGTACGAGCGGGGCGCGATGGTGCTGCACCGGGTGCGCGCGGCCGTGGGCGACGAGACCTTCTTCCGGATCGTGCGGGGGTGGGCGGCGGAGCACCGCCACGGCAACGCGTCCACCGCGCAGTTCACCGCGTACGTGGAGGAGAAGTCCGGGCGGGACCTGGACGCGGTGTGGGACGCCTGGCTGTACGGCGGCACCCGCCCGCCCCTCCCCTGACCCGCCCGCCCGCCGCCGAGCAGCACCCACGGCGCCCGGGTCCGCCCCGCCCCCGCCCCACCCGTCCGCGCAGGCCGACCGCGCACGGCGAAGGCACCGGCCGCCCCCGCCCCCGCCCGCGGCCCGCACACGGCGAAGGCCCCGGCCGGGAGCGGCCGGGGCCCTGCGCGGTGTCGCGGGGGTGGGCGCGACGAGGTGCGGACGGCTCAGATGCTGACGCCGAAGTCGCGGGCGATGCCCTCCAGGCCGGCGGCGTAACCCTGGCCGACCGCGCGGAACTTCCACTCCGCGCCGTTGCGGTAGAGCTCGCCGAAGACCATGGCGGTCTCCACGGCGGCGTCCTCGCTCAGGTCGTAGCGGGCGATCTCGGCGCCGCCGGCCTGGTTGACGATGCGGATGTAGGCGTTGCGCACCTGGCCGAAGTTCTGCGAGCGGGCGACCGCGTCGTAGATGGAGACCGGGAAGACGATCTTGTCGACGTCGGCGGGGAGGCCCGCGAGGTTGACGTTGATCTGCTCGTCGTCGCCGCCGCCCTCACCGGTGCGGTTGTCGCCGGTGTGGACGATGGTCTGGTCCGGCGTCGACTTGTTGTTGAAGAAGACGAAGTGCGCGTCGGACGCGACCTTGCCCGCGGGGTTGACCCCGATCGCGGAGGCGTCCAGGTCGAAGTCGGTGCCGGTGGTGGTGCGGACGTCCCAGCCGAGGCCGACGGTGACCGCGGTCAGGCCGGGCGCCTCCTTGGTGAGCGAGACGTTTCCGCCCTTGGACAGGCTTACTGCCATTGGGAAGTCCCCTTCGGTTCGTGAGTGCGGGCTTCGCACTGTCTGCGAAGCTACCGTCATCCGTCATAACGCGGGCAGGGCTCCGGCAGGTTCCGCGAACCGGCGGAAAAGCGGATGACGGGCCCCCGTGGGCGCGGGACCATGGGTGTCATGTCCGGGCCCTACATCATCCGCGGTTCGGTCTCCCTGCCGGAGGCCGAGCTCCAGTGGCGTTTCTCGCGGTCCTCGGGACCGGGCGGCCAGCACGTCAACACCAGTGACTCCCAGGTGGAGCTGCGCTTCGACCTGGCGGCGACCGATGCCCTGCCGCCGGTGTGGAAGGAGCGGGCGCTGGAACGGCTCGCGGGCCGGCTGGTGGGCGGGGTGATCGCCGTTCGCGCTTCGGAGCACCGCTCGCAGTGGCGCAACCGCGAGACGGCGGCCGTGCGTCTGGCGTCCCTGCTCGCCGAGGCGACGGCGCCCCCGCCGAGGCCGCGCCGGGCGACCCGGATCCCCCGGGGCATCAACGAGCGGCGGCTGCGCGAGAAGAAGCAGCGCGCGGAGACGAAGCGCGGGCGCTCGGGCCGCGACTGGTCCTGACACAGGGCGCGCCCCCGCGAACCGGGTCCGCCCCCGAAGCTCGCGCCCGCCCTCCGGGCTGGTCCACGGGACCCGCCCCGAAGCCCGGTCCCGACCCACAGGGCGCGCCCCCGCGAGCCGAATCCCTCCGGGAGAGCCCGGCGGCCTCACCCCAGGTGCCGGTACCGCCCCTTGAAGTACGTCAGCGGACCGCCGTCGCCGCCGGCCGACGCCGTCAGGACCCGGCCCACCACCAGCGTGTGGTCGCCCGCCTCGACGCGCTGCTCGGTGCGGCACTCCAGCGTCGCGAGCGCGTCCCCGATGAGCGGTGCGCCGCACACCCCGCCGCGTTCGTACGCCAGGTCCTCGAAGAGGAGCCGGTCGCTGACCCGTCCCTTCATCGCGAACCGTCCGGCGATCTGCCGCTGGTTTTCGGCCAGCACGGAGACGCCCCACAGCGGCTGCTCCGCCAGCAGGTCGTCCATCCGGGACCCGTTGCGCAGGCTCACCAGGACCAGCGGCGGGTCGAGGGAGACCGACATGAACGCCGTCGCCGTCATGCCCACGTCCTCGCCGCGCGGTCCGTGGTCGGCGTCGCGGGCGGTGATCAGCACCACTCCGGCTGCCAGTCTCGCCATCGCGGCGCGGAACTCGTCGTTGCTCACCCCCTCAGGATGGGGGACGGCGGGGGCGGTGCTGGTGGCGATCGTCGTAGGGAACACACCCGGCACGCTAGCCGGGGCGCCGCGCGGAGCGCATCGGGCCCTGGGACCAGCCGAGTCCTAGGACTTCCGGCCATCGGGGAGGTACATTTCCGGCACGGTTGCCCGTGGTTCACCCGTACGTTCCCGAAATGCCGTGTGCCGTACGCCGGGTCGTCTCCCCGGAAGGGGTCGGTCGGGGGTGAGGGGAGGCCGCGGAGGCGGCCGGGGGAAGTCCCTGACATGGTTGTGTGTTCAAGAAGATGACGGCGGGAGGCCGTCGCGCTGATCTGATCCTTCATCACCTGTTGTGACTTGAGTCACAGAGCCGACTATTTGTTGACCCTGTGTACCGAGGGGACAGCTCGCTGTGATTCAGTGGCTGGAACACCCGCTACGAGGAAGCCGATCAGAATCCTGGAGTTTGCTGTCGAGGTCTCGGGGAGAGCGAGCGATGGAGACCGAGTCGGAGCCCTACGTCCGTCTTGCGACCTTGCGACAGCTGCACCAGGTGGTCGCGGAGCTGAACACCGCCCGCAGCCTGGCGGACACCCTGCAGACCGTCGCCGACGGCATCGTCACCGGGCTCGGCTACGAGCTGGCGTGTGTGAATCTCGTCCGCCCCGACGGTGACCTGGTCGTCGCCGCGTTCGCCGGGAGCGCCGCCGCCGAGGCCCTGATCACCGGCCGGGTCGGCTCCCGTGCCTCCTGGGACCGCCGGCTGACCATGGGCGAGGGCTGGGGCGACCTGCGGTTCATACCCCACACCGAGGGCTGGGTGCTGATCGAGGACGACGTCCCGCAGTGGCACACCGACGGTCCCGAGCCGCGGTTCGAGGACGAATGGCACCCCCACGACCGCCTCTACGCGCCGATGTACGCCTCGGGCGGCGGGCGCGAACTGCTCGGCGTCATCTCCGTGGACCGGCCGCGCAACGGCCGCCGGCCCGGCCCCTGGGGCCAGGAGGCGCTCCAGATGTACGCCTCGCAGTCCGGCATCGCCATCAGCAACGCCCGGCTGCGCGCCAACATGCAGCGCGCCCTGGTCCGCCTGGAGCGCGAGCAGCAGGCGCTGCGCGCCAGCGAGGAATCATTCCGGCAGGCCTTCGAGTACGCGCCCAGCGGTATGGCCATCGCCGAGATGGGCGGTGACCAGCACGGACGGCTGCTGCGCACCAATGACGCGCTGTGCCGGCTGCTGGGCCGGCCCGCCTCCGCCATGCGGCGCTACTCCTTCGCCGACCTCGTTCACCCCGAGGACGTCGGCACCCTGCTGCGCACCTCCGCGGAGGGCGGCCGGGCGGAGATCAGGCTCGGCCGCAGGGACGGCGCCTACATCTGGGTCTCGCTGCGCAACTCCGTCGTCGCGGACACCGCCGACGGCCCCCGCTTCCTCCTCACCCACGTCGAGGACATCGAGGACCGCAAGCGCCACGAGCTCGCGCTCGCCCACCGCGCCTCGCACGACGCCCTCACCGGGCTGCCCAACAGCGCCGAGCTCCGGGCCCGGCTGAGCGCCCGGCTCTGCGAGCGGCCGAACGCCCCTTACACGTCCGACATCGAGGCCCTCGACGCCGCCTACGACGGCGACGGGTACTCCGGGGACGGCTTCGGCTTCGACGCCCTCGGCGGCCGCCCCTACGACCACCACGTCCACATGGTGGCGCCGGACGGTGACATCGACGACGGCACCAAGGGCATGGCGGTCCTCTTCTGCGACTTGGACGGTTTCAAGTCGATCAACGACCGGTTCGGGCACCAGACCGGTGACGCGGTGCTGGTCGAGGTCGCGCGCCGGCTCACCACCGGCGTGCGGGACGGGGACACCGTCGCCCGGCTCGGCGGCGACGAATTCGTGGTCCTCGCCGACGGCCTGGGCGCCGCGGACGCCGCCGACCTCGCCGTACGCCTGCGGAACGCGATCATCCTCCCGATCCGGGTCGGCGGCCGGGGTGTCCGGGTCGGTGCGAGCTTCGGCATCGGCTGGGCGGAGTGCGGGATGTCCGTCGAGGAGGTCCTCCAGTCCGCCGACCAGCGGATGTACGTGGAGAAGCGGTCCCGTGCCAAGGTCCACCGCCGGGCCGGATGAGGCGCAGGACACCCGATGGGGTGAGTGGAACCGGGTAGGCTCGCCTGGCGTCAGCATTGTGCTGACGAGATGGTGAGGAGTGACTGGATGACGGCCGCGAACAACGGCGCAGGCACGCCCGAGAACGACGACCCGTTCGGCTACCTGTACGAGGACGGTCAGGCGGCGGGTGCCACCCCGCCCGGCCAGGGGCGCGGTTACGGCTACCCCGGTCCGGCCGCGCAGCCCGGTGTGCCGCGCACCTCGTACAACCAGGTCCGCACGGTCGGCGAGCGCCGTCAGTACACCCAGCCGCAGGTCCCGCCGCAGCAGGGCCACGGTCAGCAGGGCGGCTACGGTCAGCAGCAGCAGGGCTACGGCCAGCCGACCGCCGCCTACGCGGCTCCGGAGACCTACCCGGGCGGCCCGCAGACGCGGCAGACGTCCGTGTCCCCGCAGGGCGGCCACGGCCGCGGCGGCGGCCCGAACACCCGGGGTCTGCTGATCGGCGCCATCGCGGTGGTCGCGGTCGTGGTGATAGGCATCGGCGCCGCGCTGATGACGAGCGGTGACGAGAAGGACAAGGCGAACGGCGAGCCCGGCACCGGCGGTTCCCCCACGGCGGCGGAGTCCGTGAAGCCGAGCGAGCAGCCGTCGAAGGACCCCGAGGGCCCGGTCGAGCTGCCCAAGCAGGACGCCGCCACCCTCTCGCTGGGCGGCCCGGCGACCGCGGCGAACACCGTCCCCGGCGCCAAGGGCACCGGCGGCGGCTATGTGATGTTCAACGGTGAGGGCGGCTCGGCGAGCTGGTCCGTGGACGTGCCGGAGGCCGGCGCGTACACGATGTACCTCACCTACAGCGTGCCCGGCAAGGACGCGAAGACCTCGCTCACGATCAACGGGCAGACGCCCCGCGAGCTGAACATGGCGAACTTCGCGAAGGCCGGAGAGGGCGACTGGGAGAAGGGGTGGACCAACACCTACGCCTACGTCAACCTCAACAAGGGCAAGAACGACCTGAAGATCTCCTGCGAGGCGGGCAACCAGTGCGACGCCTACCTGGACCAGGTCTGGCTGGAGGCCGGCCAGAAGGGCTGACGCCCCTTGGGCCCGCGGCGCCTCCCGGTGCCGCGCCCGGCGAACGTGTCACGGAGCCCCTCGCGCGAGCGGGGGGCTCCGCGGCGTTCGGGGGCGGCGCGCTCCCGGGGGCGGGCGCGGGGTCGGGGCGGATCGCGACGAAGGGGGCGCGGGGCGCGACCGGATGCGGGGGCGGTTCCGGCGGGTCAGCCGGTGGCGGATCGTTCCGTCACCGTGACGCGCCCCAGCAGCTCCTCGTAGGCCGCGGTGTCGTACTCGCCCGCGGCCGGTGCGAGGACGGTCGCCGCCGACAGGGCGACCGCGCGCGCCAGGCGCTCCGGCCAGGGCAGGCCCTCCACCAGGCCGGAGAGCAGTCCCGCGACCGCGGAGTCGCCCGCGCCGGTCGGGTTGCCCGCCACCGGGGCCGGCGGCGCGGCCTGCCAGAGGCCGTCGGGGGTGGCGGCGAGCAGGCCGTCGGGGCCCAGTGAGCCGACGACGGCGTGGGCGCCGCGGCGCCGGGCGTCCCGCACCGCGCGCCGCGGCTCGCGGGAGCCGGTGAGACGGGCGAGTTCCTCGGCGTTGGGCTTGACCAGGTCGGGCCGGGCGGCGACGCCCCGGAGGAGCGGCTCCCCGCTGGTGTCCAGCAGCACCGGGACGTCCGCGGCGCGGGCGCGGCGGACGAGGTCGGCGTAGGCGCCGACGTGGACGCCTGGCGGGAGGCTGCCGCAGAGGGCGACCGCGGCGGCGTCCGCCAGCAGGCCCTCGTAGGCGCCGAGGAAGGCGGACCACTCGGCGGCGGTGACGGCCGGACCGGGCTCGTTGAGCTGGGTGGTGTCGCCGCTGGTGCCGTCGACGACCGCGAGGGTGCGGCGGGTGGTGCCGGCGACGGGCACCAGGGCGTCGCGCAGGGGCAGCGGGGCGAGCATCTCGCGCAGCGCGTCGCCGGTGCGGCCGCCGGCGAAGCCGGTGACGACGGTGTCGTGGCCCAGGGCCGCGAGGACCCGTGCCACGTTGAGGCCCTTGCCGCCGGGGCGCTCCTCGACGCCGGCCACCCGGTGGGTGGCGTGCGGGGTGAGGGCCGGGACCCGGTAGGTGATGTCCAGGGCGGCGTTGAGCGTGACCGTCAGGATCACCCGTACACCTCTTTGGGAAGCGTCTGCTGTGCTCGTACGGGTCCTGATCATGCCAAACGGAGGGCGGTCGGCCCAAGAGCCGCCGTCCGGCCCGGGGCCGGCCGCCCTCCGTCGCGTCGCTGTTCCGCGCCGTGCTGTCGCTGCCTCGGGCGCCTGCCCGGGGCGCCTCAGCCGGCCTGCGGGTCGACCACCCAGGCGCCCCGGCGCATCACGCCCTTGAGCCGGAAGTCCTCGTCCAGGACGACGAGGTCGGCGTCCTTGCCCGGCTCCAGGGAGCCGATCCGGTCCCAGGCGCCGAGCAGCTTCGCCGGGTTGGCGGAGATCGCCCGGACGACGTCCTCCACGGGGATCCGGTCGACGGTGACCGCACGGCGGAACGCGGTGTCCTGGGTGAGCGTGGAGCCGGCGATCGAGTCGCCCTCGACCAGCCGGGCCACCCCGTCCCTGACCTCGACGGCCAGCGGCCCGAGCTGGTAGCGGCCGTCGCCGAAGCCCGCCGCGTCCATGGCGTCGGTGATGAACGCGACGCGGCCGGCGCCCGCGGCGTTGAAGGCGAGCTCCAGCGCGGCGGGGTGCAGGTGGACGCCGTCGTTGATCAGCTCGACGGTGACCCGCTCGTCCTCCAGCAGGGCGGCGATCGGCCCGGGCGCGCGGTGGCCGAGGGCGGGCATCGCGTTGAAGAGGTGGGTGGCGACGGTGGCGCCGGCGTCGATCGCCTCGGCGGTCTGCTCGTAGGTGGCGTCCGTGTGGCCGATCGCGGCGATCACGCCGTGCTCGGCCAGCAGCCGCACCGAGTCGATGCCGCCGGGCAGTTCGGTGGCGAGGGTGACCATCTTCGCGGTGCCGCGGGCGGCGTCGAGCAGCTTGCGGACCTCGGCCGGGTCGGGGTCGCGCAGCAGGGACTCGCTGTGGGCGCCCTTGCGGCAGGGCGAGATGAACGGGCCCTCGAAGTGGATGCCGGCGAGGTCGCCCTGCTCGACGAGTTCGGAGAGGAACCCGGCTCGGTGGGCGAGGAAGTCCATCTCGCCGGTGACCGTGGAGGCGACCAGGGTGGTCGTGCCGTGCCGGCGGTGGGTGTCGACGCCCTTGAGCACCTCCTCGGCCGTGCCGGAGGTGAAGGAGGCGCCGCCGCCGCCGTGGTTGTGGATGTCGACGAAGCCGGGGACGAGCCAGTGGCCGGACAGGTCGGTCACGGGGGCGTCGGCGCCCGCTGCGCCGGCGATCCTCGTGCCCTCGACGACGACCCGTCCGTTCTCGACGGTCCCGGTCGGAAGCACCACGCGGGCTCCGGCCAGAACGGTGGCTGTGGCGCGAGCGGCCATCAGTCGGTTACCTCCGTGGCGAGTAGATCCCAGGCGAGCAGCCCTGCGCCCAGGCATCCGGCGGTGTCCCCGAGGGCCGCCGGGACGATCGCGGGCAGTTTCTGGAAGGTGACGCGTTCCTCGACCGCCGCCCGCAGCGGTGTGAACAAGGTTTCCCCCGCTTCGGCGAGCCCGCCACCGATGATCAGGGTCCGGGGGTCCAGCAGGGTGAGCGCGGTGACCAGGCCGTCGGCGAGGGCGTCGACCGCCTCCTGCCAGACGGCGACCGCCCGTTCGTCGCCCGACGCGACGGCCTTCGCGCAGTCGGCGGCGTCGGCCGCCGGGTCGCCGGACGCGGCGGCCCAGGCGCGGGTGACGGCGGCGGCGGAGGCCAGGGTCTCCAGACAGCCGCGGCGGCCGCAGCCGCACTCGGGGCCGTCGGGGCGCACGGTGATGTGCCCGATCTCGCCCGCGCTGCCGTGCGCCCCGGCCTCGATGGCGCCGTCGATCCCGATGGCGCCCGCGATGCCGGTGCCGAGGGGGACGAAGAAGAAGCGGTCGGCGCCCCGGCCGGCCCCGATGCGGCCTTCGGCGAGACCGCCGGTGCGGACGTCGTGGCCGAGCGCGACGGGGATGGCGCCGAGCCGGTCGCTCAGCAGCTTCCGCAGCGGTACGTCGCGCCAGCCGAGGTTCGCGGCGTAGACGGCGACGCCCGCCTCGGCGTCGACGATGCCCGGCACGGCCACGCCGGCGGCCTCCGCGGGCTGCCCGAGGTGGGTGACGCCGTGCGCGCGGAGGTCCTCGGCGAAACCGAGGATCGACTCCACGACGGCGTCGGCGCCGCGCTCCCGCCCGGTCGCCCGCCGCGCCTCGTGCAGCAGGGTCCCGTCCGCGCCGACGAGGGCGGCCTTCATACCGGTGCCGCCCACATCGAGGGCGATGACATGTCTCACGGGGACAGTGTTCCCCCTGGACGGGGAATAGGTCTAGTCCACTTACCGAGATTGTTACCAGTGCATACAAACGGGGGAACCGAGCGCCCCTCGTGCGCCGGGGCGCACGTTGCCGAAGCGAGACCGACAGTGGTGTAGACCTCATGGGGCCGCATGGGAGAATCTACGTTCGTTCCGCAGGGCGTCACGGGGGATGACTCGTACCGAACGGGGCATGTCACGCAACCAACGGCAGAGGGTGGGGAGAACCGTGAAGCGGCCCTTCATAGGTCTGACCGCGGCGGCCGCCGCACTTGGCATGACGGTCTCGCTGGCCGGCTGCGGCGGTGACAGCGGATCGGACGCCGTCACCCTCCGGCTGGTCGCCGCCGACTACGACGTCGCGGGCGGCGAGAGCAGCAAGAAGTACTGGGCGGACCTCACCGCGGCGTTCGAGGCCGAGCACCCCGGCATCGAGGTCGACGTCCGCATCGAGTCCTGGAACGACGTCGACCGCACGGTCGCCGAGATGGTCGAGGCCGGGGACGCCCCCGACATCGCGCAGATCGGCGCCTACGCCGACTACGCGGCGGACGACCTGCTCTACTCCGCGGACGAACTGCTCTCCATCCCCGTCCAGTCTAACTTCCTCGTCCCGCTGACCGACGCCGGCGAGCAGCAGCGCACCCAGTACGGGCTGCCGTTCGCCGCCTCCACGCGGCTGCTCTTCTACAACAAGGAACTGTTCGCGGAGGCGGGCATCGACGAGGCCCCGCAGACCTGGACCGAACTCGCCGCGGACGCCCGCAGGCTCAAGTCCCGCACCGACGCGGAGTACCCCTTCGCGCTGCCGCTCGGCCCGGAGGAGGCCCAGGCGGAGACGATGATGTGGCTGCTCAGCGGGGGCGCGGGCTACACCGACGCGGTCGACACCTACCAGATCGACTCCAAGGCCAACATCGCCACCTTCGAGTGGCTCCGGGACAACCTGGTCGAGCCCGGGCTGACCGGTCCGGTCGCCCCCGCCGAGCTCAACCGCAAGGACGCGTTCGCGGCGTTCACCCGGGGCGAGGTCGGCATGCTCAACGGCCACCCCTCGCTGATGCAGGCCGCGCGGAACAAGGGCGTCGAGGTCGGAGCCGTCGCCCTGCCGGGGCGGGACGGCCAGGCCAAGGCGTCCATGGGCGTCGCCGACTGGATCATGGGCTTCAAGGAGAACGGGCACCGCGAGGAGATCGGCGAGTTCCTGGACTTCGTCTTCAGCGACGAGAACGTCCTCGCCTTCGCGGGCCAGAACGACCTGCTGCCGGTGACGGTGTCCGCCTCCGAGGCGATGGAGCAGGACCCGGAGCACCGGGACCTGCGGGAGTTCCTCGCGGAGCTGCCGGAGTCGGTCCTGCCGCCGGTCGGCAAGACGTCGTGGGCGGCGGTCAGCGAGAGCGTGAAGAAGAAGGTCGGCACCGCGGTCGCGCCCGGCGGGAGCCCGGCGGCGACGCTCGGGGCGATCCAGCGGGACGCGTCGGCCGCGGAGGCGGCGGAGTAGGCCGGGGCGTGCCGCGGTGCAGGCCGGGGCGTGCCCCGGAGTAGGCCGCGGAGGCGGCGGAGCAGGCCGGGGCGTGCCGCGGTGGGCCCCGGGTGGCGGCTTCCGGCCGGTTCGGCGGCCTCGGCGCGGGCCGGGCGGGGCCGTTCCGTGCCGGGTGTCGGGGGGCGGGGCTAGGTTGGTGGGATGACCGAGGAGTCCGGCGGCGGCGCGGGGAACGGGGCGCTCAGTGAGCGGGAGAGCGCTGTTCTCGCCATGGAGCAGCGCTCGTGGCCGGGGCCCGGGGCCAAGGAGCGGGCGATCAGGGAGCAGCTCGGGATGTCGCCCGTGCGCTACTACCAGCTGCTCAACGCCCTGCTCGACGACCGGCGGGCCCTCGCCCACGACCCGGTGACCGTCAACCGGCTTCGCCGTGTGAGGGACGCGAGGAGAAGTCGCCGATAGGGTCGGTGACATGGGCAGCTCCCCGTACGCACACACCATGCCGACGCCGTCCACTCCCGAGGGCCGTGACGGCCTGGCGGCGATCCTCGACCGGCCGGCCGGCACCGTCGTCGCCCTCGACTTCGACGGCACCCTCGCCGACATCGTCCCCGACCCCGAACAGGCCCGCGCCCACGAGCGCGCCGTCCCCGCGCTGGCCGCGCTCGCGCCCCGGGTGGGCTCGGTCGTCGTCATCACCGGCCGGCCCGCCGGGGTCGCCGTGCGCTACGGCGGCTTCGCCGGGGTCGAGGGCCTCGACGGCCTGGTGGTCCTCGGCCACTACGGCGCCGAACGCTGGGACGCGGCCACCGGCACCGTGACCGCGCCCGCGCCGCACCCCGGGGTCGCCGCCGTCCGCGCGGAACTGCCCGGGTTCCTGGACGCGATCGGGGCGTGGCAGGGCACCTGGATCGAGGAGAAGGGCCGCGCGGTCGCGGTCCACACCCGCCGCGCGGAGGACCCGCAGGCGGCGTTCGACGCGCTGCGGGAGCCGCTGGCGTCGCTGGCGTCCCGCCACGGGCTGGTCCTGGAGCCGGGCCGCATGGTCCTCGAACTGCGGCCCCCGGGCATGGACAAGGGCGTGGCGCTCGCCGAGTACGTGCGAGAGGTGGGGGCGACGTCCGTCCTCTACGCCGGGGACGACCTCGGCGACCTCGCGGCGTACACGGCGGTCGACAAGCTGCGCTCGGACGGGACGCCGGGGGTGCTGGTGTGCAGCGGCGACGAGGTGCCGGAGCTGGGGGAGCGGGCGGACGTGGTGGTGGCGGGACCGGGGGCGGTCGCCGACCTCTTGTCGGCCCTCGCCGAACGCCTCCCCTAGCGGGGTCTCCCGCCTCGGGGGCGCTGCCCCCGAGCCCCCGCGCCTCAATCTCCCCCTACGGCCTGGCGGCCGTGGGAGGTGCCCCCATGCGGGGCTGGGATGGTGTGGCCGCCCCTGTACCGCCGGCGGGTCTGACTTGAGCCTGCGCTGCCGGGGAGCGCGGCGTCTTTGCGGGGGCGCTGCCCCCGGACCCCCGCGCCTCAAGCGCCGGCGGGGCTGACAATGTCAGCCCCGCCGGCGCTTGAGGCGACCGCGCGGAGCGCGGTGCGGGATCACGGGCGGACGCCCGGGACGGGACGGCGGGTGACACGCACCGGCCCGAAGGCCGGACGGCGCCGGCACTCGACGGACCCCGGCTGCCCGGGTAACGCTCCCGGTGCGGGACCGGTCACCTTGGGCAGCCCCCCGTGCGAGACGCCTCACC
Organism: Streptomyces zhihengii; assembly: GCF_016919245.1. Lineage (NCBI taxonomy): Bacteria > Bacillati > Actinomycetota > Actinomycetes > Kitasatosporales > Streptomycetaceae > Streptomyces > Streptomyces zhihengii. The sequence continues at coordinate 4,556,208 of NZ_JAFEJA010000001.1, forward strand.
CCACCGCAAGCGCCCCGGCGCGGGACCCCGGTCACTCCGAGCGAGCGCGCCCCCGGCGCGCCCCCCTCACAGCGCGCGCAGCGCCTCCAGCTGGTCCAGGAACCAGCGGCGGGGTGGGAGGGCGGTGGCGGCGGCGGCGAGGTGTTCGGTGCGGTCGGCGCGGTCGGCGGGGGGCATGGTCAGGGCGCGATGGAGGGCGTCCGCCGTGGCCGTGACGTCGTACGGGTTGACGGTGATCGCGAACTCGCCCAGCTCCTCGTGGGCGCCCGCCTCGCGGGAGAGGACGAGGGCGCAGCCGGCGTCGGAGACGACGGGGACCTCCTTGGCGACCAGGTTCATGCCGTCGCGGATCGGGTTGACCAGGGCGACGTCGGCCATCCGGTACGCAGCGAGGGACCGGGCGAAGTCGTCCTTGACGTGCACCAGGACGGGCTGCCACCCGGGCGTCCCCCAGGTGTCGTTGATCTCCGCCGCCAGGCGGGACACCTCGGCGGTGTAGTCGCGGTAGACGGCGAGGTCCTGCCGGGACGGGTAGGCGAGGGCGATGTGCACGACGCGCTCGCGCCACTCGGGGCGGCTTTCGAGCAGCTCCCGGTAGGCGAGCAGCCCGCGCACGATGTTCTTGGACAGCTCGGTGCGGTCGACGCGGACGACGGTGCGGCGGTCGGGGCCGACGGCTTCGCGCAGTTCGGCGAGGCGCTCGTCGACGTCGGGGCGGTGGGCGCGTTCGCGCAGGAAGTCGGCGTCGGCGCCGAGGCCGTGCACGCCGGTCGCGGTGCGGCCGGTCCCGCCGACGACGTGGTCGCAGCAGGCGGTGAAGGCGTCGGCCCAGCGCCGGGTGAGGAAGCCGAGCCGGTCGGCGCCGAGCATGCCGCGCAGCAGTTCCCCGGCGATGTCGTCGGGCAGCAGGCCGAAGTACTCGGGCGGCGCCCACGGCGTGTGCGAGAAATGGCCGATTCGCAGGTCCGGGCGGAGCTCGCGCAGCATCCCGGGCGTCAGGGCCAGGTGGTAGTCCTGGACGAGGACGGCCGCTTCGGGGGCGGCCGCCTGGGCCAGGGCCTCGGCGAAGGCGCGGTTGTAGGCGCGGTAGGAGTCCCACTGGCGGCGGAACTCCTGGTCGAAGGCCGGTTCCAGCGGGGTCTGGTAGAGCATGTGGTGCACGAACCACAGGACCGAGTTCGCGATGCCGTTGTAGGCGTCGGTGTGGACCTGAGGGTCGATGTCGAGCATCCGGACGCCCGGCTCGCCCACCCCGCGCCGCACGGCCTCGCGGTCGCCGTCGCCGAGGGCGGCGCACACCCACAGGGACTGTTCGCCGGAGCCGATGGCGGAGAGGCCGGAGACGAGGCCGCCGCCCCCGCGGCGTGCTTCGAGTTCCCCGGCCTCGGTCGCCGTGTAGGAGACCGGGCCGCGGTTGGACGCGACGAGGATCTGGGCAAGGTCGGTGACCATGTGGCGAACCTAGCCCGTGCCGGGTCCCCTCAAACGTGCGTGCGGCTGCGCCGCAGGTCAGTGGTCCCGTTTCCGGCCACGGGACGCCGCGACGGCGACCACGCCGGCGGCGGTGAGGCTGAGCGCGACCCCGCCCAGCAGCCAGAGCTGCTCGGCGGTGGACCCGGTCCGCGCGAGCTCGGCGGGGGCGGCGTGGGCGGTCTGCCCGCCCGAGGCGCCCGAGGCGGCCGAGGTGCCTGAAACACCCGATGCGCCCGAAGCGGCCGATGCGCCCGGGGCGGCCTGCGCGTCCGGAGCGGTGAGGGCGGTAAGGGCGGTCCCGGCCGCCGCGTCCTCCGCGCCGGCGGGCGCGGCCACCGGCACCGGCCCCGGGGCGTCCACCGGGACGGGCACGGGCGCGGCGGCGGCCGGGGCGGGGGCGGCCGCGCCGAGGAGGGCGGTCGCGGTCACCGTGAGGGTGCCGAGGAGCCGGGCCGCCCGGGCGGGCGCGCGGCGGGCACGGGAGCGGCGGACGTCAGGGGTGAGGGCGTGCAGCACGGCGTACATACATCGGAAAGGTAGACAAAATGCCCGGCGGTGCCGGGTTATGCCGCGCGACGCGCCGCGTACTCACCGATCTCGCGCATCGGCGGGCGTTCCTCCGTGTCCACCGGGTGGGTGCGCGGGACGAAGCCCTGTGCGGAACGCTCGAACTGGGTGAGCGCCGGGCGGACCAAGTGACCGCGCGCCAGTCTCAGTTGGGCGGTGCGGTAGATGGTCGCGGCCATCCGGCCGAGGGCCTGGCCGTCCTGGTGGCGGTGCAGGCGGGTGCCCACGTCGACCTGGGCGAGGGCGTCCATGCCGACCAGGTTCAGCGCGTCGACGAGCAGGCCCAGCTCGACGCCGTAGCCGACGGGGAACGGCAGTTGTTCGAGCAGCGTGCGCCGGGCCGCGTACTCGCCGCCGAGCGGCTGGACGAATCCGGCCAGTTGCGGCCAGTGCAGGTTGAGCAGCGGGCGGGCCACCAGCTCCGTCACCCGGCCGCCCTGGCCGGGTTCGTTGCCGTACGGGCGGTCGTACATCGCCTTGACGAACTGCACGTCGGGCTCGGTGAGCAGCGGGCCGACGATGCCGGAGACGAAGTCCGCGGAGAACTCGCGCAGGTCCGCGTCGACGAAGCAGACGATGTCGCCGCCGGTCGCCAGCAGCGAGCGCCACAGCACCTCGCCCTTGCCCGGCACGGCGGGCAGCCGCGGGAGGATCGCGTCGCGGTGCACCACCCGGGCGCCCGCCTCCCGCGCGACCTCGGCCGTCCGGTCCGTGGACCCGGAGTCCACGACCACCAGCTCGTCGACGAGCGGCACCGCGTCCGTCATCAGCTCGTCGCGGATCACGGTGACGATCTCGCCGACGGTGGCCTCCTCGTTCAGGGCGGGGAGGACCACGCTGACCGTGGTGTTCTGCTTGGCGGCGAGCAGCCGGCCCAGGGGGCGGTCGGCCACCGACCAGGACCGCCGGGCCAGCCAGCGCTCCACCTCATCCAGCACGTGATCTCCATCTCGCGGATCGGACGACCAGCTCAAACCGTCCGGGGGTTCGGTTACAGTCTTGAACAACGCGGACGGCCGTTGCATGTCGGGGTCGTCACGCGGACAAGCCCAACAATCGAATACCGCTCATCCAGAGGGGCAGAGGGATACGGCCCGTTGAAGCCCCGGCAACCCTCCAGCCGGTCTCGTTCTCATCAGAAGCGAGGCTCCCGGCTAGGGAAGGTGCCAAATCCGTCTCATGGCGAGATGCGCCATGAGGAAGATGAGGAGAAAGGGCCTCGCCTCCATGGCTTCACAGACTGTCGTGACCACTGCCGACACCGTCGACCTCGGACCCGCCGCCGGCCTCTCGTGCCGCGAGTGCGGCGAGCGCTTCGCCCTCGGTCCGATCTTCGCCTGCGAGATCTGTTTCGGGCCGCTCGAAGTGGCCTACGACTTCCCGAGCGGCGACCCCGAGGGCCTGCGCAAGCGGATCGAGAACGGTCCCGAGAACATCTGGCGCTACGCCCCGCTGCTGCCCGTCCCCGCCGACGTGGCCGACAAGCCGAACCTGAACCCGGGCTGGACCAAGCTCGTCAAGGCGGACAACCTCGCCCGCGAGCTGGGCGTCGAGACGGGGAAGCTCTTCGTCAAGGACGACTCCGGCAACCCGACGCACTCCTTCAAGGACCGCGTCGTCGCCCAGGCCATCGAGGCCGCGCGCGCCTTCGGCTTCACCACCCTGTCCTGCTCGTCCACGGGCAACCTGGCCGGCGCGGTGGGCGCCGCCGCCGCCCGGGCCGGGTTCCGCTCCTGCGTCTTCATCCCGCACGACCTGGAGCAGGGCAAGGTCGTCATGGCCGCGGTGTACGGCGGCGAGCTCGTCGGCATCGAGGGCAACTACGACGACGTGAACCGTTTCTGCTCGGAGCTCATCGGCGACCCGGCGGGCGAGGGCTGGGGCTTCGTCAACGTCAACCTCCGCCCGTACTACGGCGAGGGCTCCAAGACGCTGGCGTACGAGATCTGCGAGCAGCTCGGCTGGCGGATCCCGGACCAGATCGTCATCCCGATCGCCTCCGGCTCCCAGCTCACCAAGATCGACAAGGGCATCCAGGAGCTGATCAAGCTCGGGCTCGTCGAGGACCGGCCGTACAAGATCTTCGGCGCGCAGGCCGAGGGCTGCTCCCCGGTGTCGGTGGCCTTCAAGGCCGGCCACGACGTGGTGCGCCCGCAGAAGCCGGACACCATCGCCAAGTCCCTGGCGATCGGCAACCCGGCCGACGGCCCGTACGTCCTGGACATCTGCCGCCGCACCGGCGGCGCCGTCGAGGACGTCACGGACGAGCAGATCGTGGACGCGATCAAGCTGCTGGCCCGCACCGAGGGCATCTTCACGGAGACCGCGGGCGGCACCACCCTCGGTGTGGCGAAGAAGCTGATCGAGGCCGGCGCCATCGACCCGTCCCTGACCACGGTCGTCATCAACACGGGTGACGGCCTGAAGACCCTCGACGCGGTGGCCCCCACAGCGGGTATGTCCGCAGTCATCCGCCCCAACCTGGACTCTTTCCGAGAGGCTGGCCTCGCATGAGCGTCAACGTCCGCATCCCCACCATCCTGCGCACCTACACGGGCGGCCGGGCCGAGGTGAGTGCCGAGGGCGCGACCCTCGCGCAGGTCATCGAGGACCTGGAGAAGAACCACACCGGGATCGCCGCCCGCGTCCTGGACGACCAGGGCAAGCTGCGCCGCTTCGTGAACGTGTACGTGAACGACGACGACGTGCGCTTCGAGCAGGGCCTCGACACCGCGACGCCGGACGGCGCGGGCGTCTCGATCATCCCCGCCGTGGCCGGCGGCTGCTGATCCTTTCCCGCGTTTCTCGCCCGGTTCGGGGGCGAGTTACCCAGAGTTACCGAATTGCCCCCTCCGCTCGAGAAGCGGAGGGGGCAATTCTGCATGGTTAGACGCGATAGAGTCTGGGAAGCCCCCTCCGCCGACCCGGCTCGAATGCGCCCCGCACCGTAAGAATGCGGCCAAAGTCTGCGGTCGAATTGCCTTAAAAGTGCCGCTATGTCGGGCCCGACTTGCCCGGGAATTCAGCGGATTCGCAGGGATCGGCCGATCGGCCGTGCCCGGATTTCTCGTCCGACTGACCTGTTGCAGAGGGCAGTTGGGCAGATACATTCAGCCGCGGTCGACGCGTTCCGGCGCACACCCCTCCTGTCGGGGGTGAGGTCTACCCAGGGTCCGCGAAGTGCGGTCCTGCGCAAGGGCCAGTAATAGGGGAGTTAGGCATGGCTCAGGGCACCGTCAAGTGGTTCAACGCGGAGAAGGGGTACGGCTTCATCGCGGTCGACGGTGGTGCGGATGTTTTCGTCCACTACAGCGCGATCCAGATGGACGGGTACCGCACCCTTGAAGAAGGTCAGCGAGTCGAATTCGAGATCTCGCAGGGCCAGAAGGGTCCGCAGGCGGACATGGTCAAGCTCGCCGTCTGATCCGACTGATCCAGGCGCGTTCGGCCACCGACGCACTCACGCACGAGGGGCTCGCATCCCACCCGGGACGCGGGCCCCTCGTGCGTGCGCGCGTGCGCGCGGAGGCAAGCGGCCGTTCCCCGGCGGCGCTTGCGCCCTCCCGCCGCCCGGCCACCGCCCCTCACCGGGCCTTCTTCGAAGGCGCTTGCACTCTCAGGGGTCGAGTGCTAATCATTGGCGTTAGCACTCTCCCAGTGAGAGTGACAGAACTTGGATCGTTCAGGTGAGGTCGGCGAGCCGGGTGGGGCAAGGAACCACCGGGCTCGCGGACCGTCCGTCGCGGGCACCTGACGCGATCCGAAGCAATCCACCCCAGTCCGGGAGGACCACTTCACATGGCCAAGATCATCGCGTTCGACGAGGAGGCACGGCGCGGTCTCGAGCGCGGGATGAACCAGCTCGCCGACGCCGTCAAGGTCACCCTTGGCCCCAAGGGTCGCAACGTCGTCCTCGAGAAGAAGTGGGGCGCCCCCACGATCACCAACGATGGTGTGTCCATCGCCAAGGAGATCGAGCTCGAGGACCCGTACGAGAAGATCGGCGCCGAGCTGGTCAAGGAAGTCGCGAAGAAGACGGACGACGTCGCCGGTGACGGCACGACGACCGCGACGGTCCTGGCCCAGGCGCTGGTCCGCGAGGGCCTGCGCAACGTAGCCGCCGGCGCCAACCCGATGGCCCTCAAGCGCGGCATCGAGAAGGCCGTCGAGGCCGTCTCCGGTGCGCTGCTGGAGCAGGCGAAGGATGTCGAGACCAAGGAGCAGATCGCTTCCACGGCCTCCATCTCCGCCGCCGACACCCAGATCGGCGAGCTCATCGCCGAGGCCATGGACAAGGTCGGCAAGGAAGGCGTCATCACCGTCGAGGAGTCCCAGACCTTCGGTCTGGAGCTGGAGCTCACCGAGGGTATGCGCTTCGACAAGGGCTACATCTCGGCGTACTTCGCCACCGACATGGAGCGCATGGAGGCGTCGCTCGACGACCCGTACCTCCTGATCGTCAACTCCAAGGTCAGCAACGTGAAGGACCTCCTTCCGCTGCTGGAGAAGGTCATGCAGTCGGGCAAGCCCCTGCTGATCATCGCCGAGGACGTCGAGGGCGAGGCCCTGTCGACCCTGGTCGTCAACAAGATCCGCGGCACCTTCAAGTCCGTCGCCGTCAAGGCCCCGGGCTTCGGCGACCGCCGCAAGGCCATGCTGAACGACATCGCCATCCTCACGGGCGGCACGGTCATCTCCGAGGAGGTCGGCCTCAAGCTCGAGAACGCCGGCCTGGACCTGCTGGGCCGCGCCCGCAAGGTCGTCATCACCAAGGACGAGACCACCATCGTCGACGGCGCCGGTGACAGCGACCAGGTCGCCGGCCGGGTCAACCAGATCCGCGCCGAGATCGAGAACAGCGACTCGGACTACGACCGCGAGAAGCTCCAGGAGCGCCTCGCGAAGCTGGCCGGCGGCGTGGCCGTCATCAAGGCCGGTGCCGCGACCGAGGTCGAGCTCAAGGAGCGCAAGCACCGCATCGAGGACGCCGTTCGCAACGCGAAGGCGGCCGTCGAGGAGGGCATCGTCGCCGGTGGTGGCGTGGCCCTGCTCCAGGCCTCCGCGGTCTTCGAGAAGCTGGAGCTGGACGGCGACGAGGCGACCGGCGCCAACGCCGTGAAGCTCGCGCTGGAGGCCCCGCTGAAGCAGATCGCCGTCAACGGTGGTCTCGAGGGCGGCGTCGTCGTCGAGAAGGTGCGCAACCTGGCCGTCGGCCACGGTCTGAACGCCGCGACCGGCGAGTACGTCGACATGATCGCCGAGGGCATCATCGACCCCGCGAAGGTCACCCGTTCCGCTCTGCAGAACGCGGCCTCCATCGCGGCGCTGTTCCTCACCACCGAGGCCGTCATCGCCGACAAGCCGGAGAAGGCCGCCGCGCCCGCCGGCGGCGGCATGCCGGGCGGTGACATGGACTTCTGATCCGGCTCCCCGGATCGGACCCAGTCCGTCTCGTTCCGAGGGCGGCACCCCACTCCCAGGGGGTGCCGCCCTCGGGCGTTTCCGTACAACGGCGGCGCGCGGCCCGCCCGCGGGCGGGGTGGCGCGGCGCGGGTGGTGCAGCCGCCGGGGCGGGGTGGCTCAGCGCTCGTAGTGGTAGCGGCAGGCGGCGACCCGGATCTCGTCGTCGACGATCTTGTAGACGAGACGGTGCTCGTCGGTGATCCGGCGCGACCAGTAGCCCTGGAAGCCGTGCTTGAGAGGCTCTGGCTTCCCGATGCCCTCGTTGCCGTTGCGCGCGATGTCCTGGAGCAGGGTGTTGATGCGCTTCAGGACCTTGCGGTCCTGGGCCTGCCACCAGACGTAGTCGGCCCAGCTCGACTCGTCCCAGACGAACTTCACTCGGCGAGCTCCCTGATCGTCCCGCCGCCGTTCTCCAGGCGGTCGATGGAGGCCAGCAGCCGCCGTGCGTTCTCCGGGCTGCGCAGCAGATAGGCGGTCTCCTTCAGGGACTCGTACTCGGCGAGCGCGACGATCACCACGGGCTCGCGTCCGGCCCTGGTCACTATGACCTCCTCGCGGTCGTCGACCACCGCGTTCAAGGTCTCGGCGTACTTCGCGCGGGACTCGGTGTAGGTCATGGTGCGCATGGTCTGCTCCCGATAGGTACAACATCCTGTACGTACAGAAAACTGTACGTCTCGGGGGCAGTGGGCAGCAAGCCCGTCGTAAGGGCCCGGGCGGCCGATTCAGGTCGCGGGAGCCGGGTGGCTCAGCGGGGGTGGTGCAGGTCGCGCCAGGTGCGGGGGGAGATGCCGTAGGCGCGTTTGAACACCTTGCTGAAGTGGGTCGCGTCCACGAAGCCCCAGCGGCGGCCCGTCGCGGCGATGGTGCGCAGGCGGCCGTGGGGGCCGGCCAGTTCCCTGCGGCACTCGGCCAGGCGCCGTGCGCGGACATGGTCGCCGAGGCTGATGCCCGAGCGGGACAGCACGGCGTAGAGGTGCCGTACGGAGATGCCGTGCGCGGCCGCGATCCGGGCCGCCGAGAGGTCGCGGTCGGCCAGGTGCTCGCGGATCCAGGCGGTGATCCGCAGGCTCAGGGTCGCCTCCAGCGGCGCCCTGGCCCGGGCCGTGTCGCCGTGCTGGGACGTCAGGACGGCACGCAGGAGTTCGACGCTCGGCTCCACGACGGCCTCGGCGGGCGCGCCCCCGTGCAGCGCGTCGTCGTCGGCCAGCCGGGAGAAGTAGTCGAAGGCGAGCCGCGCGACGGGGTTGCCGGGGCCCAGGGCGAGCGCGCCGGTCTCCCGCAGCAGCCGGTCGGGCAGCGCGAGCGCCGCCCGGGGGAAGCGCAGGAAGTGGTGGTCCACGCCCTCGTCGAAGAGCAGGGTGTAGGGGGAGACCGACTCGTAGAGCGCGAACTCGCCCGGCCGCAGCACGCATTCGCGGCCGTTCTGCGCCACCAGGCTGGTGCCCGAGACCTGGAGGCCGAGGAAGACGGCCGGTTCCTCGTCGTCCCGGCGGGCCTGCCGTGCCGTGCGGTGGATGGTGACGGCGGTCGCCCGCGCCGAGCAGATCCGCAAGGGGCCGACGGTGCCGAGCCCGATGCGGACGGACATGTCCTCGGCGGGCGGCCCGTGGTCGATGTCGACCGCCACCACGGACTCCCACACCGCGTGCCGGACCACTTCCTCCCGGTCCCGCGGCGGTACGAAGGCGGTGTCCAGCACGGGGCTCATGCGGCCGTCCCCCGCGCGCTCGGACGGTGGGGCCGATCCGGCACCACCGCGGCCCGCTCTCTCATCCGTCCCCCTCGACGCGTACGTCTCCCGGCGCGGGACCGCCGGGATCACTGCTCGTCGGGGCGCCGGCGCCGGGCCGGCACCACCGACAACGTTTCCTGCACGGACGACACAGTCCACGACCCGCGGCATGCCTAAGGTCCGAGCCGGGACAGTCGCTGAGACGACGCCACCGACCAGAAGGGTTGCACCGTGCAACGAGAAATGACCAGACGCCGCACGCGGATGGGCGTGCTGGGTGCCGCGGCGATGCTGTTCGCCGCCGGCCTGACGGCCAGTCCGGTGATGACCACCCCGGCCCACGCGGCCTACGGCCCGTGCAACACGACGGTGAAGCGCACCGACGGGGTGGCCGTCCACAACTACTACGTGGTGCCCGCGCGCTCCGGCAACGGCCTGAGCTGCTACATGCGGTACGCGACGGGGAGCGCGAACGCGGTGACGGCTTTGCAGAAGGCCATTCTGCGTTGCTACGGCACCACTGCCGCGGCCCAGAAGATCCGCGACAGCGGCGGGGCGGACGGGTCCTACGGCACCGGCACGGTGGAGGCCGTCCGGTGGCTCCAGGCCAACCGCCTCGGCGTGAGCGCCGACGGCGTCTACGGACCGGCGACCCGTGCGGCGATGAAGTGGCCGGACTACTGGCGCGACCCGTCCAACGGGCAGATCCGGTTCATCGACTGCTACAACCCGCCGTTCTGAGCGGCTGTCACGGCCGGCCGTCCCGGCCGTGACCCCGGCTCCGACCGCCCGCCACGACCGGCCCTCCCCGGCCGTGACCCGGGCGCCCACGCGGGGCCGCCGGACCTCCTCCCTGGGGCAAACCCCCCTGGGAAGAGGCCGGTTGGCCCCGTGGGGCGATACGGCGGGACGCGAAAGGGTCGTGGCATGACGATCACACGCCCCTTCCGGCACCCCGCCGTCACCGTCGCCCTCACGCTGCCCGCGCTCGCCACCGCGCTCGTCGCGCTGCCACCCGGCCCGGCCGCCGCGGCGGCTCCCGCCCGTGCCACCGCGATCCAGTGGGGCCCGTGCACCGGCATGAGCGGGCTCGACCCGCGCCAGCAGTGCGGCACCGTCTCCGTGCCGCTCGACCACGCCGACCCGTCCGGCCCCCGGATCGACCTCGCCGTCTCCCGCATCGCCAGTGAGAAGCCCGCCGCACGCCGCGGCACCCTGCTGATCATCCCCGGCGGCCCGGGGAACGCCGGGCTGCACGAGCCCTCCCGGCGCGGACGGCAGCTCCCGCAGTCGGTGCGCGACGCCTACGACGTCGTCAGCTTCGACCCGCGCGGCACCGGACGCTCCGCCCCCGTCTCCTGCGAACTCCCGCACGAGGACCTGGCGATGGAGCGGCTGCGCCCCTGGCCCGCCGCCGACGGCTCGATCGACGCCCCCATGGCCACCGCCCGCCGGCTCGCCGACACCTGCGAGGCCGGCGACACCACGGTGCTGCGCACCGTCAGCACCCGCAACGAGGCCCGCGACATCGACCGCATCCGCGAGGCTCTCGGCGAGCGGAAGCTGTCCGCGTGGGGCGTCTCCTACGGCACGTACGCGGGGGCCGTCTACGCGCAGATGTTCCCGCACCGGACCGACCGCTGGGTCCTGGACAGCAGCGGCGACCCCGATCCGGAGCGGGTGGCGCGCGGCTGGCTCGCCAACTACGCCGTCGGCGTCGAGGACGCCTTCCCCGACTTCGCCGCCTGGGCCGCCGACCCGGCCAACCCCGACCGTCTCGCCGAGCGCGCCGAGGACGTCCGGCCGATGCTCCTGGCGCTCGCCGCCCGGCTCGACCGGGAGCCGCTCCCCTGGCCGGGCGCCAACCCCGAGGAGCTGAACGGCAACGTCCTGCGGCAGACCCTGCTCGACAGCCTCTACTCCGCGAAGCGCTTCCCGGCCCTCGCCGCGCTGATCACCGCCGCCCGGGACGGCGGCCCGCTGCCCGCGCCGAACACCCCGCCGGACGGGGCGATGCAGAACACCGTCGCCGCCTCCCTGGCCACCATCTGCAACGACGTGGACGCCTGGTCGGGCGACGGGCAGGCCGTCTACGAGAAGGACGTCGCCGACAGCCGCGCCCGTCATCCCCTGACGGCAGGCATGCCGGTCAACGTCATGCCGTGCGCCTTCTGGGACCTCGGCCCCACCGAGCCCACGACGCGCATCACCCCGCACGGCCCGTCCAACGTGCTGATGATCCAGAACGCGCGGGACGTGTCCACCCCGCTGGCCGGCGCCCGGAAGATGCGCGGTGCCTTCGGCGACCGGGCCAGGATGGTGGTCGTGGACGCGGTCGGCCACGCCGCCTACGTGGACAACGGGAACGCGTGCGGCGACGCGAAGGTCACCCGCTTCCTGCTGACGGGGGAGCGGCCGGCGCGGGACGCGTACTGCGCGGCGTAGGGCGTTTCCCGGTCGGACTCGGGGCGGCCGTCCCGCAGGTCATGACTCCTCGGGCCTGCGGGAGTTGAGTGGGAACGGGCCTCCGTCCGGAGCCCGCTCACCGCGCAGAAGAGGACACCGGAGTGACGTACGGGGGACAGGGGCCGTACGGCCCCTCGTGGCAGCCGCAGACACCGGCTCCGCCGGGACTTCCGCCGCAACCGGGGCCGTATCCGGGGCCGCGTCCGGGGCCCTACGGGCCGTATCCCGGGCCGTACGGGCCCCTTCCGCCGAATCTCCCGCCCGTCCGGCCCCCCTCGCTGTGGCGGCAGTTCCGGGACGGGGAGTGGCCGACGCTGCGCGAGCTGCTGTCGCACCTCGGGCGCGTCCACGGCTGTCTCTGGGTCCCGCTGCTCTTCTGCTTCCTGGGGCCGGTCCTGACCGTGATGGCGAGCTATCCGGTGATCCGCTCGGCCCGCCACCGCGCGCGGCTCAGCTTCCCTCCGCACCGGGGCCACGGCCCGGACGCCTCCGTCCTGCGGGTGCAGACGATCCGGGCCTGGCTGGCGGTGGGCGCGTCACTCGCGATCCTGGCCGTCTTCGGCACGTCGGAGGACTGGAACGAGGCGCAGCAGCAGTACTACCTGCGCCTGATCGCCACCCCGTGGCTGCTACTGCTCACGGCGCCGGTGGTGATGGCCCTGCTGTTCCGGAAGGCCACCCCGGCCAGGCGCACCGAGATGCGGGCACGGCTGCGTCCGGTGCTCCGGTCCGCGCTCCGGTTCTTCGGCGCGTTCACCGCCTTCGTCGTCCTGGCCGGTCTGCTGGTGCTGGTCTTCCAGGAGACGATCTCCGGCGACGGCTCGGGCGGGTCACCGGACGCGGTCCTCGTCGTGGCCGGGCTGGTGACGTACGTGGCGGTGGTGTGGCTGGGGTTCTTCCTCTGGTTCGCCTCGGGGACCGTCGTCCGCACCGCCTTCGGGACCGCCGACGTCCACCCGGCACTGCCCGCGCTGCTGACCGGCGTGCTGGTGTGGGAACTGTCCCTGATCAGCTTTGTCGTCTCCGACCTGCCGCCCGGCCCCCTGGCCGTCCAGCTCCTGGCCGTCCTGGGCGGTCCCCTGTCGGTGACCGCCGTGGCGTGGTGGGAGATCGGCCGGCTGCGACGGGCCCGGTGAGGGGGGCAGGGAGTGGCGCCGCGGGCGTGAGCGGCCCGGCGGTCAGCCGCTGTAGTCCTTCAGCTTCTCGGTGTCGAGGGTGATGGCGACTGGGGCCGGGAGGTCGACGGTGGCCCCGTAGTCGTGGACGCGCATCGACCGGTAGGTGCCGTCGCTCGGGTCCGCGTGCACCACGAGCCGGTCGGCGTCCCGGTCCACAAGGAGGTAGACGGGGATTCCGGCCTGCGCGTAGGCGTCGCGCTTCTCGACCCGGTCGCGGAGATCGGTGTCTGCGTCGTGCGAGGTCACCTCGACCGCCATCAGGACACCGGTCGGCTCCGGCCACATGCCGTCGTGCGTCACGAAGTGGTCGACAGGCGCGAGAACGGCGTCCGCGACGGCACGCCCCCGGCGGTAGGCGGAGACGCGCAGGTCCTGCTCGGGATAGAGGAGTGTGTCCGGTCGCTGCTGCATGCACTGGGTGAGCAGCCACATCACGATGGCCCGGTGGAGCTGGTCCGGCACCGGCTTGACCTGCAACTTTCCGTTGATGAGTTCGAGCTTGACCCCCTCGGGGGCCTTCGCGGCGAGTTCTTCGAAGTCCTCGACGGACATCTGGGGGTGCTCGGCGGAAATGCGGGTCATGGCGTCGCCTCCTCCCCTCCATCGTGCCCCGGTTCGGGGGCGGGTGAGCGGAAGGCTCATGAGGGTGTTCCCTCCGGGGATCGCTCCGGTGTTCGTGCCGGGGTGCGGCAGGCCGCGGCGAGGGCGTGGACGCGGGCGGCCGGGAGCGCGGGCGGGGGACCGGTGGGCACGCCCCGGCAGGAGGCGCACTTGCCACCGGTCAGCGCCCCCGCCCGGGGCGGACGGCCGCACTCGGCGCATTCGATGACGCGGACCGGGCGGGGCTTCGGCGGGGGAGCGGGCGGCAGCTTGTCGGTCAGCCGCCGGCGGGCGAGGGCCGCGGGGTGGTGGACGGTGCCCGGCAGCCCGGCCGTCAGGGCGTGCAGCACCTGGCGTTCGCCCGTCTCACGGGCGAACCACTCCTCGACGAGCGGGGCGAGGGCGGTGCAGTCCGCGTGCGACAGCGACATCGTGGGGTGCTCGCGCCCGAGGGCGGCGAGCAGGATGTACGCCCGGGAGCGGGTGGGGCGGCGGCGCTCCTCGGCGCGCTCGGCGGGGAGTTCTCCTTTGGCGTACGCGTCCCACCAGGAGTCGTCGCGCGCCGTCCGGGACCACCAGGTGCGGGTGACCCACTGCGAGGTGCCGTCCGGCGCGACCACCGACTCCAGCCCGTGCCGCAGGTGCCCGGCACGGACGAGCGCCCGCAGCACGGTGGTGATCGCCGTCTGCCCGTACGGGGTGTGCTTGGCGAGCGTCTTGATGGAGATGTCGCTGGTGTCGGGAAGCCGGTCGACGTAAGCGGCGACGGCGGCCTCGCGGGGCGTCAGATGTGCGAAGTCGTCGCCCGCGAGGGGGCCTTCCGCGGACACGGAGCGCTTGCCGTAGCCGGGATTGGCGAGGGGGTGCGGGGCATCACTAAAGTGGCTGTCAGCCATGGATCGCCTCTTGCTCGATCTCGATGGTCAGGCCCTCGTCCGGTGTTGGCGCACCGGCGGGGGCTGTTCGTTTATCGGAACCGTAGAGCGTGATGACGCTGCGTGGCAAGTCGGTCGCGGAACGTCCGCGAGCATGTCAACGGGCAGGGTGGGAGGGTGGGTTGAGGTCCCTCCCACCCCTTCCCTGAAGAAGGGTCTCGACTCTCGGCACCCGAGATCCGGGCCGCCGGTTACGGCTGCTTCAGCCCGGCGAGGAAGGTCTGCCAGACGGGCCCCGGGAAGGTGAGACGGGGCCCGTCGGGGACCTTGGAGTCGCGCACGGGGACGGTGTGCGGGGCGGGGGCGTCGGCGACTTCGAGGCAGTTGCCGCCGCTGCCATCGCTGTAGCTGGACTTGCGCCAGGAAGCGGCGACTTCGACGCAGTTGCCTCCCTCGCCGCCGCTGTAGCTGGACTTGCGCCAGATCGCCGAGGTGCGGTCGTGCTCAGGGCTGCTGCTCGTCATGCGCGTAATCCTCTGCCACTGAGGTGATCAGGGCCAAGGATGATTCCGGCGACAGCGCGCTGGCCCCGATCAGATCGTAGGCCAACTGATGCCGGGCGACGGAGGCCGGGGAGTCCTCCAACTGGCCTGTTCCCGGGCCCTCCAGGTAGGTGAGCGGAGGTGCGTCGACGAAGCTCATCAACTTGAGCGCGCCGCCCATCGAAGCGTGCGCCCCCGCGTCGAACGGCAGCACCTGCACGATGACGCGGTGGCGCCGGGCGAGGTCCGCCACGTGTCTCAGCGCCTCCGCCATGACGGCGTCGCTCCCCACGCGCCGCCGCAGCACCGCCTCGTCCAGTACAGCCCACAACAGCGGCCGTGTTGGATCCGCGAGGAGCCGCGCGCGGTCGAGCCTCGCCTCCACGAGGGCGTCGATGACGTCCTCCGTGGCCGTCGGCTGGTACGCGCGGAACACCGCCCGCGCGTACCCCTCCGTCTGGAGCAGCCCCGGGATGAGCAGGGGCGCGTACTCGCGGATGCTCTCCGCCGTCGCCTCCGCCTCCGCGGCCTCCGCGAAGTGGTCGGGGTAGCGGGACCTGCCGGACGCCTCGCAGTTGCGGGTGAAGAAGTCCGTCGTGCCCAACACCTCGTCCAGTCGGACCGCGTGCTCGCGCAGGATGCGGCGGGTGCCTGCCTCCATCTGGCCGATGTACGACCCGCTGACGAACAGCGGATCGCCGAGATCGTCCTGGGTGAGGCCGGCCTTTATGCGGGCGTGGCGCAGTTCGGCGCCGAGGAGTGCCCTCGGGGAGGTGGACGGGTCGAGATCCTTCGGTCCGGGCATGGCGCAACTCCAGGGACAGCAGGTCGCGTTGTTGGGCGTCGACTCTTCCCAGGCTAGCGGCGTGACGGACACGCTGGGTGAGGAAAGTGAACACTCAGTGGTGGAGGAATCCGGTCATGGGACAGGTTGTGCGTTCGGGGGAGCGGCTGCGGGCCGCGGAGGAGGTGGTGGCCCGGCTGAAGGACGGGCTGGACGTGGTGTCGGTGACGCTGCCGTCGTTGCGCGTCGACGTCGTCCCGCTGGCGAGTGACGCGCCGTATCCGCTCATCGAGCTGGGGCGCTGCAACCTCGACACGGCGCTGCGGCTCGCGTGCGTGCTGAAGGGGCTGGAGAAGTGAGGGCGGCGCCCGGGGCCCCGGAGCCCGGGACGTGGGCCGTCGACCGGCGGGACGGCCGCGTGGGCCGGGTGATGGCGTACTTCGGCGCGTACGGCTATCTGCGCCCGGTGGGCGGCGGGCGGGAGTGGGACTGTCCGCCGGCCGAACTGCGCCCCGCCGAGCCCTCCGAGGTGCTGCGGGCCCGGGTGCGGGTGCGCAACGCGGAGGGGCGGCTGCCGTAGCGGGTGCCGCGCGGTCAGCCGGCCCAGAGCTGGGACTGCTGGGTCGCGTCGCAGGCAGCCTTGGCGAATCCGACGTTGCTCGTCATCGCGAGGCACATGCCGTCGGCGCGGCTCTTCAGCGTGTGTCCCCCGGCCCCCCGTGCGCCGATCTGCCAGAGCTGGGCCTCCGAGCCGTTGCAGGCTTCGACCGCGAGGCCGTAGAAGGCGTTGGACTTCAGGCACTTGCCGGTCTCGCCGACCAGTTTGAACGTGGTGGACGACACCGGCTGGTAGGTCCATGTGTAGTACCGCTTGGTGCCGTTGGCCCCCGGTTCGCCGCACACCGCGTTCATGACGGAGGAGCTGCCCGAGTAGGCGTTCTTGTTCTCCGCGACGCACCGGCCGAGGGCGAGGCCCTTGAGCCGCCCGCTGGTGGAGGGGGCCGGGGGCGGCGCCGGGGCCTGGCCGCCGCCACCGGAGCCGGACCCGCCCGAGGCGCCGGAGCTGCTCGAACCGCCGGACCCGTTGCCGCCGCCTCCGTCGGAGGCGCCCGGGTCCTGGCCGTCGCCGGAGCCGCCTGCTCCCGCGCCGCCCGCGCCGCCGTCTCCGGGGACCCCGCCCGGGGCGCCGGTCGAGGGCGACGCGCTCCCGGCCGGTGACGCTCCGGGACGGGTGGGCGACGGGGAGACCCCGTCGGGCGAGGGGGCGGACGAGGCGCTTCCGGACGGCGTCGGCGAGGGCTTCGCCGAGACGCCGGGGTCCTTGCCGAGGCCCGGGATGTCGTACGGGGAGAGCGCCACGGTCAGGGTGGTGCCGGTGACCACGACGATCGGCAGCACCAGCAGCATCGTCCGCCTGCGCCGCTCGCGCGGCTTCTTCGCCGGGGGCGTGCCGGGAGTCGGGGGCACGACGGGCGGGGGCGGGACCACGGCCGGTTCGTCGTCCTCCTCCGTATCGGGGCCGAAGGCATCCTCGGGCGACCTCGCGGCGAACGCCGCGCGCTCCGCGATGCGTTCCGCGACCTGGCGCGGCCACGGGGCGGGCGAGGCGGGGGTCAGCGGGAGGGTGTGGTCGCCCGCGAGGTCGTACAGCTCCTGGGCGGTGGGCCGGTCCGCCGGGGCCTTGGCGAGGCAGCGGGTGACGATCTCGGCCAGACCGGGCACGGCCTCGGCGAGGTCGCCCATGTCGGGCTCCTCGTGCACGATGCGGTAGAGCAGTTCGAGCCCGGAGCCGTCGCCGAAGGGCGGGCGTCCGTTCGCCGCGTACAGCAGCAGGCTGCCGAGGGCGAAGACGTCGGCGGCCCCGGTGATCTGCTTGCCGGCGGTGGCCTGTTCGGGCGCCATGTAGGCGGGGGTGCCGATGACCATGCCCGTCTTGGTCAGCCGGCTCTGGTCGGCGGCGCGGGCGACGCCGAAGTCGATGAGAGTGGCGCCGGCGGTGGTCAGCATGACGTTGGACGGCTTGAGGTCGCGGTGCACCATCTCCGCCGCGTGCACCTTGCGCAGCCCGGCGGAGGCGTCCCGGAGCAGTCGCCACAGGCTCTCGGGCGGGAGCGCGCCGCCGTGCAGGCGCAGCGCCTCGCTGAGGGTGATGCCGGGGATGTACTCGGTGGCGAACCACGGGGGCCGTGCCGTGCGGTCGGACGCCAGCAGCTTGGCGCTGACA
The DNA here is from genome assembly GCF_016919245.1 of Streptomyces zhihengii. NCBI lineage: Bacteria > Bacillati > Actinomycetota > Actinomycetes > Kitasatosporales > Streptomycetaceae > Streptomyces > Streptomyces zhihengii. Next base: position 4,574,115 of record NZ_JAFEJA010000001.1, read on the forward strand.
CCACCGGGGAGCCGGGCGAGGTTGTCGAGCTCGTGCCCGAAGTGGCGGAGGAAGTCCTCGTCCTCGGCGAGCACCGGGAGCACCCGCTTCACGGCGGCGTACCGGCCCTCGGCCGTCCCGAGGTAGACCCGCCCCATGCCGCCGGAGCCCAGCACGCCCCGGAGACGGAACGCACCGATGCGCTGCGGGTCACCCGGGGTGAGCGGAGTGGCCCCACTGCCCTGCAAACCTGAAATGTTGTCCGGCTCCCCCTGCATGGGCGAAGCGTAACCGAGTCGCCGCGCGCGTCGGCGGAGCCGCAAACCCGTTGTTGTAGAGGACATGTGACGGTGTGTCGGATCACGCGGAAGCCGCCCTGGAGCCGCCCTGATTCCGACCGGATCCGGCCCGGGGGCATCTGGCAGATTCGAGGCTGAACGCGGCCAATGCGGGGCAGAGTGTCCGAGGCCGGATGAATCGTGGGGGCGGGGGAGTCGGCGTGGGGGAGCAGCGGTATCGGCGGTACGACCTGGACGGACTGGAGCGGGACGTCCGGCGGGCCGTCCGGCAGGGCGTGAGCAGCGCGGAGGACCTGGCGCGCATCGCGTCGTTGATCACGGACAGGCTCGGTGCCGGCACGCCGGACGAGGCGTGGACGCGGCTGTGTGCAGACTTCAGGGCGGGCACCCGAGGGACGCCCCGGTCCGGCATACGTGCCGGACAGATTCTGCGGATGATGCCCTACCTGGGGTTCGCGGGCCCGCTGTCCGACGACGAGGCACGTGTCGACCTGTGCGAGGAGGCCGTCGACCACGGTCCGGACGACCCTGGCTGGAAGTCGTGGGTCGTGCTCCTCTCGGCGTCGCACGGCATGCGCATCGGGACGTCACGTCCGGACGCCCTGGAGAGGGAGCTCGCCACCGTCGAACGGGTGCGCGGAACGGTGCCCGCCGGGACCGACGATCGGTACGGCCTCGACCTGGTGCGGGCGTTCATCCGGTTCCAGCTCGGTGTGCTCGGCGGCGAGGACGACCTCGACGCCGCGGTGGAGGAGATCGCCGCGCTGCGGCAGGCGCCCGTGGCGGACGCCGAGACGGGTCGGATCCTGCGTGGATCCCTCGCGACGCTCCGGGTGCAGCAGGCGCTGCGGAGGGCGGACGAGAAGGCTCTCGCACAGCAGGTGGACGAACTGGACGCCGTGCAGGCCACGTTGCCCTTCGACCATCCGGCCCGGCTCCGGTTCGAGATCGCGCGCGAGATGTCCTGGGAGATCCTTCAGACGCTTCGGGCCGCGCGGGGCGCGGTGCGCCTTCCCGGCGGGGACCGCCCCGTGCGCACGGCCGACGCGGTGCGCGCCCAGGCACGGAGCTTCGCCGGACACGTGCGGCTGGCCGTGCTGTGCGAAGCAGGTGTGGCGCGCCTGCACCGCGCGGTGGCGACCGATGATCCGGCCGGTGCGCGGGAAGCCCTCTCCCTGCTCGGCGACGGTCTCGGCCTCCTCGCACCGGACGACCTGCGCTGGGCGCCCTACGCCTACCAGTTCGGGTGGGGCCACTGCTGGATCGCGGAGCGGGACGGCCTCGGTCCCCTGGGCTCGCGGGGGTCCGCCGACCAGGGGATCGACTGGCTCACGCGCGCCGTCGGGGTGGCAGGAGGGCCCGATCATCCGCTGTGGGCCGGTATGTGTTTCACCCTCGCCGAGGCCCTGCACACCCGGGCCGAGGCGTTCCCGCGCGAACCGTCCGCCCCCGGGGATCTCGACGCCGCCCGGCGGACGGGAGCAGCCGCCGTGGACGGCGCCTTGTGGAACGTCCTGCTCCAGTCGGGCACGGACCACGCGGCGGAGAGCGCCCGGATGGTCGGTCGGCGGGCCGTCGACATCGCCGGCTGGTGCCTGGCCGCCGGCGCGCACACCGGCGCCCTCCGCACACTGGAAGCAGGCCGGGGCCTCACCCTGCACGCCGCGACGGTGGGTGCGTCGGTGCCGGAGATGCTGGACGCGGTCGGCAGGCCGGACCTCGCGGGCGAGTGGCGTACGTCGGGTGCCCTCATGTCCGGATCGGCGTGGAGCGTCGCGCTTCCCCTGGCGGGGACCGGCACGGCAGGACCGTCGAGCCGTCTGCGCAGGCGAGTGCTGGAGGTGCTGGAGAACAGCCCGTACCGCGCGCGGCTGCGGGACGTGCCCTCGCCCGACGGGATGGCCGGTGCGCTGCGGGCCATGGGTCGCACGGCGCTCGTCTACCTGCTGCCGGGAAGCGGCGGGCGCCCCGGGGCCGCACTGGTGATCACGTGCGACGGTGACGTCCGGCCCGTGCCGCTGCCGAACCTGGACCTCGCCGCACCGGAACTCGTCGGCTACGGCGTCACCGGGGATGCGAAGCGGCTCGCCGGAGGACCGCCCGGGCAGGACGCGACACCGTCCGGTGATCCCGGGGCGCTCGACCGGCTGAGCGACTGGGCCGGGCGGACGGTCATGGCCCCGCTGCTCGATGCCGTGTCCCGACCCGATGGGCGGACTCCCTCGCTCGTGCTGGTCCCGATGGGCGAGCTGGGGGCCGTGCCCTGGCATGCCGCGCGGCTGCCGTCGGGGCGGTACGCGTGTCAGGAGGCGGAGATCTCGTACATGCCCTCGGCGCGACTGCTGTGCGAGGTGGCCGGGCGGCGGCCGACGGGGGTGCGGCGGGCGGTGGTGGTCGGCGATCCGACCGGGGACCTGGTTCACGCGGGCGCTGAGGCGCGGGCGATCCACCGGGCGTCCTACCCGGAGGGCACCTTGCTCGGCACGGCCACGGCGACACCCGCCACCGTGGCGGGGAGGGTCGCACGGCAGGGCGGAGGAGTGCTGCACCTCGCCTGCCACGGCACGGTGGAGGCAGGGCGCCGGCACAGCTCGTACCTGGAGCTCTCCGGGGGCCGTCTGCCCGCCGAGGAGTTGACGGAGGGGGCGTCGCGGCTGCGGGACCTGGAGCTGGTGGTGCTGGCCGCGTGCCGGACGAACGTCTCGGGGCACGGCTACGACGAGGCGTACAGCCTGTCGACCGCGTTCCTGGTCGCGGGCGCGCGGTCCGTCGTCGGGTCGCTGTGGCCGGTGCCTGACGACGCCACGTCCCTGCTGATGTACATGACGCACCACTACCTGAGCCGGGAGGGCCTGCCGCCCGGATCGGCCCTGCGCCGTGCCCAGTTGTGGATGCTGGACACCGGGCGGCAGGCCCCGCCCGGGATGCCGACGGACATGGTGGCCCGGGTGGGGGACATCAAGGCGGACGATCTGGTCGGCTGGGCGGGGTTCACCCACCTCGGGTGGTGAGCGGCACGGGCCCGCCGACCCGGAATCGACCCGTTCCCGCCCCGGCGCGGGCCGGGGCGGCGGGGGTCCGGCGTCGTTAGCCTGACGGAAGACGGCCGGAACGGCCTTGTGAGAGCCCTGTCACGCGCACAATCATGGCTTCATGTCACCTCGCGCTGGACAGTTCGACGTCGCGTCGGTCCTCCGGGAGGTGAAGACGGTGCGTTTGGAGGGGCTGGTCCGGATCCGGGACCTCGAACTGCCGCTGCTGCGACGGGCGGCCGTGTCCGTGCCCGGGGCGGTGACGGACGCCTGGCCCGTCGAGGTCGAGAACCTCTTACGCGCGGCCGTCTCCCGGCTCGGCGGGGGCGAGCTCCAGGACGCCGCCGAGCTGACCCTCGGACTGGCCCACGGCATGCGCGACCGGCCCCCCGCCGACCGGCGCAGACTCGCCGCACAGGTCTACAGCATCAGCGTCGAGCGCTTCCGCAAGAGCCAGGAGGAGATGATCCTCGGGCAGATCGCCGAGCAGGTGTGCTGGCTCGCCGGAACCGGTGCGCGGGCCACCGCGCCGAACGACGTCGGCCTGCTGCCACCCCGGCTCCAGCACCGGACGCTCCACGTCCCGAGACCCGGGCGCCCGCCCGCCGTCCTGACGCTCCACGTCCACCCCGTCGAACTGCTCCGGGACATGGACGTCGTCGTCTCGCCGAGCAACATCCACTTCGGGCTCCCGGAGATGTACAAGTCCTCCGTCGCCGCCTCGCTGCGCCGCGCCGGGGCCGTGCGGGACGACGCGGGCGACGTCGTCGCCGACCCCGTGCACGACGAACTCCTCGCCTGGCGCGCCCACCACGGGGTCCTCCACCGGCCGGTGCGGCCGGGCACCGTCGCGCCGACCGGGCCCGGCGCGCTCGCCGCCCGCGGCATCCGGCGGCTGCACCACGCGGCCGTCGCCGTCCCGAGACCCGGGACCAACGACTACGACGCCACCCCGCAGGACGTCGCCGCCGCCGCGGCCCGCGTCCTGGTGCTCACCGCCCAGGAGAGCGCCGCGTACGACCCGCCGCTGCGCACGGTGTGCTTCCCGCTGCTCGGCTCCGGGCGGGGCGGGCTGCCGGTCGAGAGCAGCGTCAGCGCGCTGTGGTCGGCGCTCGCGCCGGCCGCCGGCCAGGGGCGCGAACTGCACCTGGTGGTGCGCCGTCCGCTGATCGCGGACCTGGTGACCGAGGTGCTCGGGGCGCGTACCGCCGCCGGCGACGACGAGAAGGGGCGGGACTGCGGGTGAACCCCCAGGTGAATCCCCAGGTGATGCTGGGCGCCGTCGCGGCCGACTGGCCCCGGCTGTCCCTGCTGATGGCCCCCGCCGCGCTGGACACGCTCGGCGAACGCCTGGAGCGGCTTCGCGCCGAAGGCGGCGCCGGTGCCCCGGGCGGGGGCGCCGTCGAGGAGGCGGCACGGGCCGTGCTCGACGCGCTGCCCGACGAGGAGGCGTCCCGGCTGCGGCACGGCGCCGCGGACGCGGGACGGTTCACGGGGGCCGGGGCGGCGACCGTGTCCGGCTACGGCGTCCAGGACCTGTGCATGCTGGTGCTCGACGGCAACCCCATGGTGGGGCCGGTCCTCGGCCCCGTCCGCGACCGGCTGCTCGCCGCGCCCGCGCTGCCGGTGGAGGGCCCGGCGGACTCGCGCCTCATCGTGCTGACCGGGGTGGACGGGGCGCGCCGGGCCCCGGCGTTCCAGTACGAGGCGGGCAGCATGCCGTGGCCCGTCGTGCTGGAGGTCAACGACCTGCTCGGGGCGCGGACCGACCCGTGGGGCGCCGCCGACTGGTGGCTCTCCGCCAACGCCTGGACCGGCACCACCCCCGCCGGGCTGCTCGGGCGTGCCCGCGACCCCGAACTGCTGGGCGCGGCCCGCGCCCTCGGGGAGTGGTGAGGCGCCGCGTGCCCAAGTACCCGCCGCCCGAGGCCCTGCCGGGCGAGCCCGTCCGCGCCGTGCTCCCCGCCGGGACGCCGGTCTACCGCGTCCACGGCACGCACCGGGACGCCACCGCCTTCAACACCCGGCAGGCGCACCCCTTCTACTACGGGGGCCGCTTCGACAGCACCGTGTACGAGCCGTACGGCTACGCGTACATCGGGCTCAGTGTGGGAGCGGCGGTCTGCGAGGTGCTGCTGAGATCCGTCCCCTTCGAGGGGGACGGATCGGTGCGGCTGCTGCCGCGCGCCTCGTTCGAGCGGCGCTGCCTGTCGTTCCTGCGGCTGGCCGCCGACGTGGAGGTCGTCTCGCTGATGGCGGGCGCGGAACTGGCCGCCGTGGCGCAGGACTCGTGGCTCGTCCACGCCGAGGGCGCGGAGTATCCGCAGACGCGGGACTGGGGCCACTGGATCCGCCGCGGGACGGCGCCGTGGGCGCAGGGCTTCGTCTGGCCGTCGAAGCGCGAGCCGTCGGACCGGGTGGCGGTGCTCTTCGAGGACCGCTTCGGGGGTGCCGCCGCGCTGGAGCCGGCGGGGCCGGAACGTGTCGACTTCGGGACGGGGGAGGGGGAGCGGTGGCTGAACGGGGTGCTGGCGGCGTACTGGGCGCGGGGGGCGCCGAGGGTGGGGGGAGTGGGGTGAGCTGGAAGCCGTACGACTTGCAGGTGGTGCTGCTCGAATTGGAGCAGATGGGTGCCGGAGGGCTGGTCAGCGGAGCGGACGTCGCGCGGCTGGTCTCGTTGGTCCTCGACCGTCTGGGCTGCGACACCGCGGCGTCCGCCTACGACAGGCTGTACCGCGACTGGTGCGCACTTCCCGAGGGAACACCACTCCGTGGCTTCCGAGCCGGGCAGATCCTGAGCGTGCTGCCGGTGTTGCGACTCGGCGGGCTTCAAACCACCGGAGACGAGGCCGAACTCCTCCACGCAGTCCGGGCCCAAGGACCGGCCGACCCGCGATGGCAGGCGAACGTGGCCGTGCTCGCGAGCACATCGGGCGTCCTGGATTTCGGTCAGGACGTCTCCGAAATGGAGGCGGCCATGGCCCGGATCGAGGAGGCGCGGGCGGTCCTGCCCGAGGACGCCCCGGAACGCGAGGCCTTCGACGTCGCCCATGCCGCGTTGCGAGTGCATCTGTCACAGCGTGGCGGTGGGGAGGACGAGATGGACTCGGCGGTCGCGGATCTGGAACGGTTGCGGGACTCTCCGATGTTCAGCGCCGAGCAGCGGGCCGTGGTCCAGGGCCAGATCGCCGTATTCCGTTCCCACCAGGCCGCGCGGGCAGAGGACGAGGAATCTCTCGTGAACGAGATCCGCGTCATCGAAGGCGTCGTCGCCCACTTGGCGACCGATCACATGGACCGGCCGACCCTGGAGTCCGGCCTGGAGAACGCGCGGGGCAATCTGGCGTACCTGCGAGCGCGGCGGACCGGCCGCTTCGAACCGGTGGGCGAGAGGGGCGGGGCGAGGACGGCGGAGGACGTCCGCAGCAATGCGGCTGCGATGCCGAGCGGAGTGAGAGCCACCGTCCTGATCGAGGCGGGGGTCAGCCGCGGCGGTCAGGCGTTCCTGCGCCGTGACCCGGCGGGGATTCTGGACGCCGCGACGTTGCTCGAGGACGCTCTGGAGCTGCTCGAACCCGATGACGAACAGTGGCTGCGCTGCACCTGCATGCTCGGAGTCGCCCACTGCTCGGTCGCGGGCCTTGCCGGTACGCCGCTCCAGGACCGGCCGCGTCACCTCGACCAGGGCATCTCCTGGCTGAAGCACACTCTGCGCCTGATGGGAGGGCCGGAGCATCCGCTGTGGGGCGGCACGGGACACTCACTGGCGAGGGCGTACCGCACGCGAGGTGACGCGGAGGCGGTGGGCACCCGCGCAGCCCGCCTCAACCACGAAGAGGCGCGCCGCCTCGGTCTGGAAGCCCTACGGGCCGCTTCCTGGGACGTGCTGCTCCAGAGCGGTACGGTCCACGCGGCCGAGGTGGGCGGACTCGCGGCGGAACGTGCGGTCGACGTGGCGCGCTGGTGCGTCGCCGACGGCGCCTACGAGGATGCGGTGCGGGCCCTGGACTCCGGGCGCGGGCTGGTCCTGCACGCGGCGACCGTGGCCACGGGTGTGCCCGACATGCTCACTGCCCTCGGCCAGGAGGAGCTCGCCGGGGAATGGCGGCAGGCGGGTGAGTCCGCCCCCGAGGCGGGCACCTTGCCCGAGGCGGGCACCTTGCCCGGGGCGCGGCCCGCGGGCCCTTCGAGCCGGCTGCGTCGTCGCGTCCTCCAGGCGCTGGCGGCCACACCGCAGCGGCGACGACTGCTCCACGTTCCTTCCGTTGACGAGATCCGACAGGCTCTCCGAGCCCTCGGGCGCGACGCCGTCGTCTATCTCGTGCCGGGCGACGAGGAAGGTATCGGTACGGCACTCGCCGTGCCGGTGGAGGGCGAGGTTCTGCCAGTGCCCCTGCCCGAACTCACTTACCAAGCTGCCGAGTTGCGGGCGTACCTGGAGGTGGGAGCAGCCGACTCGGGGCCCGCACGGCTCCCTGGCGGGCCGCCCGGGCCGAGCGTGCCCGCATCCGGGAACGCCTCCGCCGGGCCGGCGGGGCGTGACAGAGCGTCGCTCGACCGCCTGAGCGAGTGGGCGGGACGCGCCGTCATGGAGCCACTGCTGAAGGCGGTGCCCCGCAAGCCCGGGCTGGTGCCTTCCCTCGTCCTCGTGCCCATGGCCGAGGCGGGAGTCGTTCCGTGGCACGCCGCCAGGCTGCCCGCGACGTTCGGAGGGCGTCGATACGCCTGCGAGGTGGCGGAGGTCTCCTATCTGCCGTCGGCTCGGCTGATGTGCGAAGTGGCCTCTCGCCCTCCCGCGGGGACACGCGAATCGCTCGTCGTCGGCGATCCGACCGGGGAACTGTTCCACGCGGGGGTGGAGGCGAAGGCCATCCACCGGACCTTCCATCGCGACGGAACGCTGCTGGCGGCAGGCACCGGGACACCGGCGGCAGTCACCGCATGGCTCGGACGGCAGAGAGGGGGGATGCTGCACCTGGCGTGTCACGGAGTGGCGGAACAGGGCCGCCGACGCACCGCGTATCTGCAACTGTCGGGCGGCGACCTCTCGGCCGAGGACCTGACCGAGGGGTCGGCCCGGTACCACCATCTGGAGCTGGTGGTGCTTGCCGCGTGCAGCAGCAACGTCTCCGTGCACGGCCACGACGAGGCGTACGGCTTGTCCACGGCGTTCCTGGTCGCGGGCGCCAGGTCGGTCCTGGGGTCCCTCTGGCCGGTACCGGACGAGGCGACCTCGCTCCTGATGTACATGACGCACCACTACCTGGTGCGTGAGGGGCTGTCACCCGGGCAGGCCCTGCGGCAGGCGCAGTTGTGGATGCTCCGGGACAGGCGAACACGTCGTGCGCCGGACGGGATGCCCCCGGAACTCGTGGCGCGGCTGCCCGACCTCGACGGTCGGGACCTGACCGGCTGGGCGGGATTCACTCATCTCGGGTGGTGAGGCCCAGGATGGAGATCAGGGTACTTCGGTGCGGATCACCACCGAGGCAGTGCCCCACAGGCCCACGCGGTCGGCAGGGCCACCCGGCAGCCGTGTGCTGCGCGGAGGAGTGAGCCGCAGCGGCCCGGCGATGTCCGTTCCTCGGTGGTGCCGCCATCCGTCCACAGACCAGGCGGGAAGCCTGAACGGCTCGGTGTTGAGCTCGTTCTGCGCGACGACGAGCTTCAGCACGTCCCGGGTGTGTGCACCGGGTGACACCGGTCGGCCGGGCGGTAGGCGCAGCCAGACGGGCTCTCCTCGTCGTGCCACGCCAGGGTGGCCCGGTGCGACGAAGTCGCCTTCGAACAGTGCTGGGGAGCACTCATAGTTGTCCGCCAGATACAGCAGGACGCACCACAGCTCGCCCTCCCCCAGATTGTGGATCCGTACCCGCACCTGCGGCTCGCGCCCGTCGGGTGTGTACGAGCAGACGATCTCGCCCTCACCGGTGTGCCGCAGGTCGCCGACGAGCGGCTCGACGCTCACGCGGATCAGGGAGGACAGGGAGGCGTCCGGGTTGGCGAGATCGAGCAGGTGGTGCCAGCGGGCGATGTGCGCGCAGCAGTCCGCGACGCGGGCGGCGTCCGCCGGGGAGCGCAGTGGGAGCGGGGCGACGGGGTGGCCGGCGCCCCCGGAGACGCGGGCCCACCCGCCGCCCGTCTCGACCAGCAGCGGCAGCCCTGGGCCGCCCGCCGCCAGCATCGGTGAGGCCCCGACGGCGTCCTCGACGAGGCGGACGTCTCCCGGGCGCCCGGTGACGGTCACCGCGGCGGGCGGGAAGGCGAGGGCGGACGGGGTGACGGGATGCACGGCCTCGACGTCTTCCGTGCTCGGCTGCCAGCCCACGGTCCTGGCGAGCGACGTCTCCGGTCCGACCTCGTGCACGGCCACCACTCGTGGCCCTCGGGCGTCCGGCCCGGACGGTGTGAGGAGGGTGAACTCGGCTCCCGGGGAGCGCAGCCCGTGAGCCGCGCCGCAGTTCACCTCCCAGCCGCGAGCCGTGTGCCGCAGCAGGTAGGGCGAGTCGCCCGTCTCCTCGCCGTGCAGGAAGCGCCGGGTGGCCGGGCCCCGCAGTTCGGGCCGCTGGAGGTGGGTGCTGTCGCGGACGCGTTCCTCGGCGAGGGCGTGGACCCTGCCGTAGGTCGAGCGGGGGCCGAGGCGGTCGAGGGCGTGGAGCAGGGAATGGGACCACCAGCCGCGGCTCTCACCGCCGATGACTTCTTCGTACGCGCTCTCGTGGGGGCGGCAGGCGGCGAGCAGGACGTGTTCGGGGGCGGCCTCCGGTGCGGTGCCCCGGAGGCCCCGCGCGCCCGGGGTGTGCCACCACGGCCGCCACTCGACCCCGCGTGCGGTCGCCCCGCGCCTGGTCGCCCCGCCCGAGTGGCAGCAGTCCAGCACGGCCACGACGTGCACGCCCCGCCGCGCGATGCCGTCGAGCATGTCCCCCAGATCGGTGTCCTGGAGCAGCGGCTGCCCGCCCTCGGTGAGGCTGTCGTGGCACACCAGGGCCTGGGTGTGGCCGGTGGACGCGAGCGGGTCCTCGGTGCGGCGTTCGCTGCCGTGGCCGCTGTACCAGAGCAGGGCCGTGTCGCCGGGGCCCGCGCTGCCGAGGTGGCGGTCGATGCCCGTGACCAGGGCGTCCCGGGTGGCCTCCGCGTTCCGTAAGCGCAGGACGTCGGGCTGTAACCCGGGTTGGCGCCGCAGCCAGTCCTCGGCCGCCGCCACGTCGTTCACACACCCCCTCAGAGGGGAGTCCGGATAGGTGTCGATGCCCACGAAAAGCGCGTACACGGTCCGCATACCGAAATTTTGCCACCGCCCGAGGGTGCCGCCGGGGCGGATTCCGGTTGTTTGCGGGGCAGATCGCGGGTGCACCGTGTACGGATCCGTGCGCGGAGCGTCGATGTCCTGGAATGATCGGTCGCTGCGCCGTGACGGGTTCCGCGTGGACCGGCGCCGCACGACAGCGAGTTGCGTGGGAAGGGAATCGGCGTGACGTTCGGGGGACACAATCCGTACGGGCCTCAGCCCGGCAATCCGTACGGCGGCGGGCAGCCGCCGGGCGGTGGGAATCCGTACGGGCCGCAGCCCGGCAATCCGTACGGCGGCGGGCCGCCGCCGGGCAGCCCGTACGTGCCGCCGCAGCCCGTGCCGCCGTACGTCCCGCCGCGGCCGCCGTCCCTGTGGCAGCAGTTCCGGCACGAGGAGTGGCCGCCGCTGCGCGAGGTCATGGGGCGGCTGCGGGGCGGCTGGCTGGTGTCGCTGCTCTTCTGCTGCATGCCCGTCTGGATCCTCGTGCTCTACCCGCTCGCGCGGTCGGCGCGGAGGCAGGCGCGCGTCAAGTTCCCGCCTGACCTGCACCGGCGGATCCACGATCCCGAGGTGTGGCGGGCGCAGAAGACGCGGGCCTACGTGGCCCTGGGCGCCTCGATGCTGATCCTCGTCGCGTACGGCACGGGGGAGGACTGGGAGGAGATCCAGGACCAGTACATGATGCGGCTGGCCATCACCCCGTGGCTGCTGCTGCTCACGGCGCCGCTGGTGATCACCCTGCTGTTCCGGATGGCGCCGCCGGCCGCCCGGCCGAACATGCGGGCGCGGCTGCGGCCGTCGGTGCGGATGGTGCTCTGGTACTTCGGCGCGTTCACCGCGGTGCCGCTGATGTTCGCGGGCGTCATGCTGCTCACCCAGGAGTTGCAGGGCTACGTCTGGTCCCCGTTCCTGGCGCTCGGCCTGCTGATCCCGGTCGTCTGGGTCCTGTTCTTCGTGGGCTTCGGCTCGTCGACGATGGTGCGCACGGCGTTCGGCACCTCCGAGGTGCACGCGGCGCTCCCGGCGCTGCTGACGGGTGTGCTGGTGTGGGAGCTCGCGGCCATCAACCTGCTGACGGCGGGGATGCCGCCGGGCCCGCCGCTGGTGCAGATCCTGGCCGTGATCTGCGGGCCGCTGTCCGTCTCGGTGATCGCCTGGTGGGAGGTCGAGCGGCTGCGTACCCGGCACGGGGTGCGGCTGCGCGCCTGAACCGCGCCGCACGGCAACGGAGTCCGGACGCGCCGGCCCCTCGGGGGCCGGCGCGTCCGGCCGTTTCCGGGCGGGGTGCGGCAGGCCGGGGGCGGCGGCGCGGTCGACGGCCGCCGCGTCCGGCCGTTCCGGGCAGGGGCGGCGGGGCGGTCGGGCCCGAGGGTGAGCGGCCGTTCGGGCCCGGTAGGAACCGGCCGTTCCCGGCCCGCAATACCGCACCTCGGGGCGGACGGCGACCCCCGTGACGCGGCAAGTTCCTGACGGCGGGGGGAGAGGGTCCGGCAAGGGTTCTCCCTGTTTCCCCTCATGTCACCGGCTGGCTACGTTCCTCCAAGTGACATGTTCCGGCCACCCAGTGGCCGGGGCGTGGACCCCCCACCAGTACGGCTGCTCCCTTGCGGATGCGTGTCCGCACCCTCCGCAAGGGAGCGTCGTCCTTTGCCCGAGAGGGAACCACCACGTGAACAAGCCGACCCGAAGAGCCCTGTCCGCCGTCGCCGCCACGGCGACGCTGCTGGGACTCGCCGCGACGTCCTCCACGGCCGTCGCCGTCACCCCGGCCGCCTCCGGCACCGCGGCCCCGTCCGCCGCGGTGGCCGCCGAGCGGCTGATCGTCGGTTACAAGTCCGGTGTGCAGGAGGCGCGTTCCAACGGCGTCGCCGCCGCGGACGCCCAGGACAAGGCCGCCGACGCCGGCCAGGAGCTCAGGTTCGAGCGCCGCACCGGCACCGGTGCCGCCGTCTTCGACCTGGGCGAGAAGAAGTCCAGGGCCGAAGTCGCCGACCTGATGGCCGAGTTCCGTGGCGACCCGGACGTCGCCTTCGTCGAGCCGGAGCTGATCGCCCAGCCCCTGGCCGTCGCGGCCGACCCGAACGACACCGACTACGCCAAGCAGTGGGACCTCTTCGAGGCCACCGGCGGCATGAACGTCCCCGGCGCCTGGCCCACCACGACCGGCGCCGGTGTGACCGTCGCCGTCATCGACACCGGCTACGTCGCCCACTCGGACCTCGCCGGCAACATATCCGGCGGCTACGACTTCATATCCGACGCCGCCCGCGCCCGGGACAACAACGGCCGCGACGCCAACCCCGCCGACCAGGGCGACTGGTACGCCGTGGGCGAGTGCGGCACCAACACCACGCCGTCCGACTCCTCCTGGCACGGCACCCACGTCGGCGGCACCATCGGCGCGGTCACCGGCAACGGCAAGGGCATCGCCGGCGTCGCGTACGGCGCGAAGATCCAGCCCGTGCGCGTCCTCGGCAAGTGCGGCGGCTCCAGCGTCGACATCGCCGACGCCATCACCTGGGCCTCGGGCGGCACCGTCCCCGGCGTCCCGGCCAACCCCAACCCGGCCAAGGTCCTCAACCTGAGCCTCGGCGGCGCCTCGGCGACCTGCCCGAGCACCTACCAGAACGCGATCGACGGAGCCGTCTCCCGCGGCGCCACGGTCGTCGTGGCGGCGGGCAACAGCAACCAGGACATCGCCGGCTTCACCCCGGCCAACTGCAACAACATCATCTCCGTCGCCTCCACCAACCGTGAGGGCGGACGGGCCTTCTACTCCAACTTCGGCGCCAAGGTCGACATCTCGGCCCCCGGTGGCGAGACCCGCCGCGCCACCGACACCCCCGGCACCGTCACCACGCCGGAGAACGGCATCCTCTCCACGGTCAACGCGAGCAAGACCTCGCCGACCACCGAGACGTACAAGCCGTCCATGGGCACCAGCATGGCCGCCCCGCACATCGCGGGCCTCGCCGCGCTGATGAAGGCCGCCAAGCCGAGCCTGACGCCGGCCCAGATCGAGACCGCCATGAAGGCGAGCGCCCGTGCGCTGCCCGGCACCTGCACCGGCGGCTGCGGCGCGGGCATCGCCGACACGGCGAAGACGATCGCGGCCCTCGGGGGCACCACCCCGACCGACCCGAAGACCTTCACCAACGCCACCGCCGTCGCCATCCCCGACAACGGCGCCGCGGTGACCTCCTCGATCGCCGTCACCGGTGTCACCGGCAACGCCCCGGCCACGCTGAAGGTCGCCGTCGACATCCGGCACACCTACCGGGGCGACCTGGTGGTCGACCTCGTCGCCCCCGACGGCACCGTGCGCAACCTGAAGGCGTACTCGGGCAGCGACAGCGCGGACAACGTCATCGCGACCTACACCGTCGACGCCTCGTCGGAGGTCGCCAACGGCACCTGGAAGCTCCGTGTCCAGGACCGGGCGGCCCAGGACACCGGCTCGATCAGCTCCTGGGGCCTGACCTTCTGACCGGCCCCGTCAGACCCCCGCGGCGCCCGGCGTGAACCGCCGGCCCGCCCCGGGACCCGGCTGCCGCCGGGCCGGCGGAGTCGCCCCACGAGGTCCCACCCGCCGGCCCGACGGCGTCAACCGGGCCCGCCGCGCGGTGCTGTTCCGGGGCCGTCATGCGGTGCCGTTCCGGGGCCGTCACGCCGGGTCCGGCACCGTCTCCGCGGTCGGGTGGGGGAGCGCCGGGGCGGGGGTGGCGCGGGCCCACAGCAGGGCGCCGGCGAGCAGGATCGCGCCGCCGAGCAGCCAGGGCAGGGGGCCGATCGGGAGGACTCCGGCGCCGAGGCCCGCGAGGGCGCCGACCAGCTGGAGCGCGAGGGACTGCACGGACAGCGCCGTCGCGCGGACGGAACCGGTCACGCGGCGGTGCAGCAGGTCGTTCTCGTTGGGGCCCGCCGCGCCGAAGCCCACGTACACCAGCGCGTAGCCGAGCGCGGCGACGGCGAGGGCGAACGGGCCGGTGGACGCGGCCGTGGCGCCGAGGAGCAGCAGACCGGTGGCGCTCACGGCGAGGGTGGCGAGCACGGCCCGCTCGCCGCTGCCCGTCAGCCGGGCAGCCCAGGGCGCGAGATGGCTGCCGAGCGCCGTGCCGGCGAAGCCCGCGCACGCCAGCACCGCGAAGAGCACCGCTCCCGACTCGGCCGCGCCGGTGAGCCGCGCTGCCCGTCCGGGGGTGAGGAGTTCGATGGAGGCGAGGGCCGCGCCGGCGGCGCCCGCCGTGAGGAGCAGCCGGCGCACCACGGCGTCCCCCTTCCCGAGCCGCAGGCCGCCCAGCACGGTCGCCGGGACGCCGCGCAGCACCGAGCCGAGACCGGCGGGCGGCCGGGGCGGCTCGGGGAGGGCGGTGAGCACGTAGGCGACGTAGCCGGCGCACACCAGGGCGCCTACCAGCGAGGGGACCGACAGCGGCAGGACCGTGCCGAACGCCTCCATCCCGAGCGCGGACAGGCCGAGCGGCAGGGAGCCGCCGAGCAGGGTGCCGGCGGCGAGCGCGGCGGCTGAGGCGGTGCCGCCGCGGGCGAGCCCGGTGCGCAGCTCGGCGCCGGGGCCCTCGGCCGCCTGCACGGTGTCGACGTACCAGGCCTCGGCCGGGCCGCTGGACAGGGCGCGTCCGGAGCCCAGCAGCAGCATCGCGCAGACCAGCATCCACACGCTGTCGCCGAGCGCCGCCAGCAGCAGCGCGCCGAGGTTGAGCACGCCCGCCGCGGCGAGCACGGGCCGCCGTCCGAGGACGTCCGACAGCCCGCCGGTGGGCAGTTCGAGCGCGGAGACGGTGAAGGAGTGCACGGCGAAGAGTGCCGCGACGGTGGCCAGCGTCATGCCCCGCTCGGTGAACAGCAGGACCTGCGACGGGATGTACATCCCGACCGGGAGCCAGAAGAGGAAGGTGACGGCGGCGAAGCGGCGGCGGGCCGCCACCGGGTCGAGGACGGCGCTCATGCCTCCTCCTCCCCGCTGACGGGGAGACCGGCGGCGAACAGCACGACCTGGGCGCCGCGGGCGTCGCCCTCGTCCCGCGCGGCCAGTTCGAGCGCCGTGCGGTGGAAGGTGTCCCACAGCTCGGTCAGCGACTCGGGGGTGAGGCGCAGCACCAGGTCCGTGAAGCCGGACGGCTCCGTCCACTCGGGGCCGAGGCGGCCGGCCCCGGTGTCCGCGAGGTGGGCGGCGAGCGACCGCTCCAGGTGCTCCAACTGGGCGCGGCGGGCGGCGTCCACGAAGGCCCTGGTCTCCGGGGAGTCCGTCATCGCGGCGTTGGACCAGCTCGTCACGTCGTGCACGGACCGCCAGCGGCGCTCGCGTCCGTCGCGGTGCTCGGCCTCGGCGATGAAGGCGTACTTGGCGAGGACGCGCAGGTGGTAGCTGGTGGACGCGGACGACTCGCCCGTCCGCTCGGCCAGTTCGCTGGCTGTCGCCGGGCCGTGCTGGCGCAGCAGCCCGAGCAGCCGGATCCGCAGCGGGTGGGTGAGCGCCTTCAGCGCGGCCGTGTCCTGGCGCGGGTCGAGGACGCGGCGGGTGAGGGGAGTGGGCATGGGGGGAGCGTAGGGCGCGGGGGCGGTTCTGCAAAAGAGTTTTTGCAAAATTTGTTTGGCAAAGTGCGCGGATGCGGGTGCCCCGCCGGAGTGCGGAGCGGGGTGCGGCGGGGGCGGAGCGGGGAATGCGGCGGAGCGGGGTGCGGCGCGGGCGTGGCGTGCGGGGCGGGGCGCGGTGCGGCGGGGGGTGTGGCGTGCGGGGCGCGGTGCGGCGGGGGTGTGAGCGCACTCATGCGGCTCTCATCCGGGTCTTAACCCGCCATCACACCGCGCCTCTACGTTCGCGCCATGTTCTTCACCTACCTCCGGCGCGAACTGCGCCGCCGCAGGAAGGCGGCGCTCGTCGTCGCCTCGGGGCTCGCCCTCGGCATCGCCCTGGTCATCGTCGTCAACTCCGTGGCGTCCGGCATGAACCGGGCGCAGGACAAGGTCCTCGAATCCCTCTACGGACTCGGCACCGACATGACCGTCACCAAGGCCGCGGAACCGCCCGGCGAGGGCCAGACCGTGCGGCGGCCCCGGTTCGAGTTCGACGCGCAGGACAGCGGCGACGACGCCGAGCAGAGCCAGGACATCGTGATGGTCCAGGGCTTCGAGTCGCTCCCGGCGGCCACCGTGTCCGACGTCGCCGGCCAGGACGGCGTCGCCGACGCCGTCGGCGGGCTCAGCATCCGCGTCATGAAGGTCGACGGCGCGTTCACGCGCGGCGAGGTGCAGCAGATGCCCCGTCAGGGCGGCCCCGGAGCGGGCGGCGGGGGCACCGGCGGCGGCGAGGTCCGCGGCGGCGGCGCCGCCTTCGACGTCGACTCGTACAGCGCCTACGGGACGGACGTGACGAAGCAGGACCTCGGCCCGCTGACCTCCTCGAAGATCACCTCCGGGCGCGCCTTCACCGAGGCCGACGCGAAGGCCGACGTGGCCGTCCTCGACAGCGCCTGGGCCAAGGAGAAGGAACTCGCCGTCGGCGGGACCCTCACCGTCTCCGGCACCGCGTACAAGGTCATCGGGATCGCCACCGCCGACAGCGGGGACGCCACGGCCGACGTCTACCTCCCGCTCGCCGAGGCCCAGACCCTCGCCGACGCCGCGGGCAAGGTGACCACCGTCTACGTCAAGGCCACCGACTCGCAGCGGATCGACGGGGTCAAGCAGGCCATCCAGAAGAACATCTCCGGCACCACGGTGACCACCTCCGCCGACCTCGCCGACACCGTCTCCGGCTCCCTGTCCACCGCGTCCGACCTCGCCTCCGGCGTCGGCAAGTGGCTCTCCTGGCTGGTGCTCGCCGCGGCGTTCCTGGTGGCCGGACTGCTGACGTCCGCCGCCGTCAGCCGCCGGGTGCGGGAGTTCGGCACCCTGAAGGCGCTGGGCTGGCGCAGCGGCCGGGTCACCCGGCAGGTCGCCGGCGAGGCGCTCGTCAACGGACTCGTCGGCGGTGCGCTCGGCATCGGCCTCGGACTGCTGGGCGCCTGGCTCATCACCACCTTCAGCCCCACGCTGACCGCCCAACTGGGCGGTGCGGCGGGCGGCGGGGCCGCCCAGGGCGGCTTCGGCGGCGGGATGCGGGCCGGCGGCCCGGGCGGCGGCGACGGCCCCGGGGCCTCCGCACGCGCCCTGGACATCGTGCTCACCGCGCCCGTCTCGCTGACCACCATCGGCCTGGCCGTCGCGCTCGCCGTCGCCGGCGGGCTGGTGGCGGGCGGCTTCGGCGGCTGGCGCGCCTCGCGCCTGCGTCCGGCGGACGCGCTGCGCCGCGTCGAGTGACGCGCCACGCCACCCTTTCCCCATCGCACAACAGGAGTTGCAGATGTACCAGCTCAGCGGCGTCACCAAGGGCTACCGGCGGGGCAAGGACACCGTACGCGCCCTCGACGGGGTCGACCTCACCATCGAGGACGGCGACCGCCTGGTGATCAAGGGCCCGACCGGGGGCGGCAAGTCCACGCTGCTCCAGATGCTCGGAGGGCTCGACCGGCCGACCGAGGGGAGCGTGCTGCTCGACGGCACGGACCTCGCGACCCTGCCGGAGGCCCGGCTGACCCGGGTGCGCGCGGAGAAGATCGGGTTCGTCTTCCAGGGGTTCAACCTGATCCCGACGCTGACCGCCCAGGAGAACGTGGAGACCGCGCTCGTCCCCCTCGGCCTGCGCGCCGCCGAACGCCGCGAACGCGCGGCCGACGCGCTGGCGTCGGTGGGGCTCGGGGAGCGGCTGCGCCACGTGCCGGGGGAGCTGTCCGGCGGGCAGCAGCAGCGGGTGGCGATCGCGCGGGCGCTGGTGAAGCGCCCGGCGGTACTGCTCGCCGACGAACCGACCGGGAATCTCGACGAGTCGATGCGGGACGAGGTGATGGACGTCCTGGAGACCCTGTGGCAGGAGCACGCCTTCACCTTCGTGATGGTCACCCACGACTCCGCCCTCACGAAGCGCGCCCGCCGCGTGGCGACGATCCGCGCGGGGCGCGTGACAGTCCGCGAACAGGTGGGGTGAGCCCCCGGGGGCCTTTCCGCCTGTGTGGGGTGCGGTTTTCGGGGTGCGCATCTTCAGCCCGTCCGGCGATTGAGGACACCGTGCGCAGCGCGGTGCTGCGGCCACCGGGGTGCACCGCCCCGGGTGCGCGGCCGGGTCCGGCGGGGCTCTGCCCCGCACCCCGCGCCTCAAACGCCGGCGGGGCTGAAAGGAAGCGCACCGGCCCTGTGCGCGCGGCCCGGTCCGGCGGGGCGGAAAGGAAGCGCACCGGCCCTGTGCGCGCGGCCCGGTCCGGCGGGGCTCTGCCCCGCACCCCGCGCCTCAAACGCCGGCGGGGCTGAACCCTCCCAGCCCGTCCGGCGTTTGAGGACACGGCCGGAGGCCGTGCCGGGGCCACCGGGGCGCACCGCCCCGGCGTGCGCATCCCGGTCCGGCGGGGCTGGAAGGAAGCGCACCGCCCCCGGATGCGCGGCCCGGTCCGGCGGGGCTGAAAGGCGGCCCCACGAGGGTCAGCCGGTCTCCGTGAGGGCCGCGCGGAGGTGGCCGCGGGAGGCGGAGAGGAGGGACGCCGCACGCCCCGCGTCCACCCCTCCCAGGATCACCAGGATCGCGTGCTTCACCTCCCCGCCCGTCGCCGCCAGAGCCGCCTCGATCTCCGCGTCGGACGCGTCCGTCGCCAGCGCGACGATCCTGCGGGAGCGGGCGTGCAGCTTGTCGTTGGAGGCGCGGACGTCCACCATCAGGTTCCCGTATGTCTTGCCCAGGCGGATCATCGTGATCGTCGAGATCATGTTGAGGACCAGCTTCTGCGCCGTCCCCGCCTTCAACCGCGTCGAGCCGGTGAGTAGTTCGGGCCCGGTCACCACCTCGACGGCGTGCTCCGCCGCCGCCCCCAGCGCGCTGTCCGCGTTGCACGACAGCCCGATGGTGAGCGCTCCCAGCGCCCGCGCGTGCTCCACCGCGCCGATCGCGTACGGCGTGCGGCCCGAGGCGGAGATGCCGACCACCGTGTCGTCCGGGCCGGCCTTCAGTGCGTCCAGGTCGGCCGCGGCGAGTTCCTTGCTGTCCTCCGCGCCCTCGACCGCCTTGACCATCGCCGACGGGCCGCCCGCGATCAGGCCCACGACCTCCGACGGGTCGGTGTTGAACGTCGGCGGGCACTCGCTCGCGTCGAGCACGCCCAGCCGCCCCGCCGTGCCGGCGCCCGCGTAGATCAGCCGGCCGCCGCGGGCCATCCGCTCGGCGGTGGCGTCGATCGCGGCGGCGATGACGGGAAGCCGGGCGGCGACGGCGGCGGGGACGGAGGTGTCCTCGCCGTTCATGATCCGCGCGATCTCCAGGGTGGGCAGGCGGTCGATGTCGGCCAGGTCGGGGCGGAACGCCTCGGTCGTCAGCGAGGCGAGCTGGGCGCGGAGTTCACCGTAGGTGGAGGTCATGGAGGGCGGCTCTGCTTTCTCGGGCGTACGGCGAGGCGGGGCGGATCGGGAGCGGCGGGTGCGGGTGCCGGGTGCTGGTGCGGGTGCCTGCGGCGGGTGCCGACGGGTCAGCGGCTGCGCGGGCTGTGGCGGTGTGCGAGTGCCTCGTACGACGCGGCGAGGGCAGGAGCCGCCGACTCGTAGGTGCGCTGCGCCACGCCGATGAACAGGCAGTCGACGACGAGCAGTTGGCTGGTCCGCGAGGACATCGCGGCCGGGCGCAGCTCGCTCTCGCGGGCCGTCGAGGTGGTCAGCACATGGTCGGCGTACTGCGTCACGGGGCCGTCCGGGCGGCCGGTGATCGCGACCGTCGTCGCGCCGCGGTCGAAGGCCACCCGCAGCGGCTCGATGACGTCGCCCGTCGACCCGGAGTGGGTGATGGCGATGGCGACGTCGCCCGAGCGGAGCTGCACCGCGTTGGTCACGGCGAGGTGGGGATCGGTGTGGGCGTGGGCGATGAGCCCGATCCGCAGCAGCTTCTGCGCCAGGTCCATGCCGACGAGCGAGGAGGCGCCGACGCCGTAGATGTCGATCCGCCGGGCCGTGGAGGCCGCGGCGACCGCCGCGCCGAGCTGCACGGTGTCCAGGCCGGCGGCGGTGTCGGCGAGGGTCTGCTGCTCGTCGTAGGCGAGCTTGGCGACGACGTCGCCTATCGGGTCGTCGACGGCGATGTCGGTGGTGAGGGCCGGCGCGCGGCCGGACTGCTGGTGGGCGGCGAGGCCGGCGAGGGCCAGGCGCAGGTCGCGGTAGCCGGGATAGCCGAGGAGACGGGCGGTGCGGACCACGGTCGCCTCGCTGGTGCCCGTGAGCTCCGCGAGTCCGGTGACCGTGAGGGCCGCGCAGCCGGCCGGGTCGTCGGCGACGGCTTCGGCGACCCGCTGCATGGAGCGGGTCATGGACGGGGAGAGCGTACGCACCTTCGCCGCGAGCGCGGCGGGGGCGGGCGGTGCCTCACCGTTGAAAATTTCCTTCACTGGATAGGTCACCTATGAAAGGTATTTTCAGAATTCGCCCCCCGTCAAGACCCCCGGGCGGCGCGGGACAATGGGGCCCATGGACGAGACGAACCCGCTGGAGCAGGCCCTGCATGCCGCCCGGGCCATGGTCCTCGCGGACCTCGCCGCACGTGATGTGGCGGACGCGGACGTCGTCTCCCTCGTGGAGGACGCCGTCACGCACCGCCGCTGGTGGGTGGAGCAGTGGCCCGACGGGGCCGCCTTCGTGACGGGGCTGGTGGCCCAGGACGTGCAGGACGCGCTGCTGGAGCGGTACGGCCGCTGGCCGCTGTGCCCGGTCTGCGACGCGGGCGACCCGCACGCGCTGGAGGTCGACCCGGAGCTGGGCGCCGATCCGCGCTGGGTGTGCGCGAAGGCCGGGGCCGTGGTGGCCCCGGTGGGCAGTCTGCGGTGACGGTCTACATCGACCCGCCGAACTGGCCCGGGCACGGGCGCATGTGGTCGCACCTGGTCAGCGACGTCTCCTTCGAGGAGCTGCACGCCTTCGCGGACGCGATCGGGTGTCCGCGCCGGGCGTTCGAGCGCGATCACTACGACGTGCCGTCGCACCGCTACGCGGACGCGGTGGGGGCGGGGGCGGTGGAGATCGGCTCGAAGGAACTGGTCCACCGGATCACGGCGGCGGGCCTCCGCCGCCCGAAACACCGCCCGCCGCCGTAGCGCTTCGGCCCCACGGGCGTGCGGCTCCGGGCGGCCGTTGTCACTCAGCCCGTCCGGGGTCCCCTTCCGGAGGCGGGCCGCGCTGTGCAACTCCAGCCCGTCCGGCGATCGAGGACACCGCGCGCAGCGCGGTGCCCCGGCCACCGGGCGCACCGGCCCCGTGCGCGCGGCCCGGTCCGGCGGGGGCCGAAAGCAGCGCGGCCCGGTCAGTCGGTGGGGCGGAGGGACGCGGGGGAGGGGGCCTCGATCGGGGACGGGGCTCCCATGGAGCCCGTCACCACACGGGAGCGGCTGTGCAGCCGCAAGGAGACGGCGACCAGCACGATCGCCACCAGCGTCATCCCCGCCCCCGCCCACGCCGTCGAGGCGAACCCGAGCCCCGCGTCGATCACGGTGCCGCCCAGCCAGGGTCCACCCGTGTTGCCCAGGTTGAACGCCGCCGTCGTCGTCGCGCCCGCCAGCGTCGGGGCCGCGCCCGCGCCGTTGAACATGCGCGCGTTGAGCGCGGGCGCCGTGTAGAACGCGGACAGGCCGAGCAGGAACGACAGGGCGACCACCGCGACCGGGCTGGAGGCGAACAGCGCGAGCGCCGCCAGCAGCACGGTGGAGGCGGCGGTGCCGGAGAGCAGCACGCCGAAGAGGTGGGCGTCGGCCACCCGCCCGCCGACCGTCGTGCCGACCAGCGCGCCGAGGCCGAAGAGCGCCAGCACCGTCGGCACCCAGCCGTCCGGCAGCCCGGCGACGTCGGTGAGCAGCGGCGCGAGGTAGGAGAAGGCGCAGAACACGCCGCCCGCCGCGAGCGCGGTCACCGCGATCGACAGCCACACCTGCCGGTCGCGGTAGATCGACAGCTCGCCCTTCAGCCGGGGGCGCTGCTCGGGCAGCGGGATGCGCGGGATGAGCGTCACCACGCCGACGAGGGCGATCGCGGACGCCGCGCCCACCGCCCAGAACGCCGAGCGCCAGCCCAGGTGCTCCCCGAGGAACGCGCCCGCCGGGACACCCAGCACATTGGCGATCGACAGTCCGCCGATCATCACGGCCATCGCCCGGGCCCGTGACGTCCGGGGCACCATCGCGATGGCGACGGCCGCGCCCACGGCCCAGAAGCCGGCGCACGCCAGCGCGCTGATCACCCGCGAGGCGAAGAGGATCTCGTACGTGGGCGCCAGCGCCCCCGCGATCTGGCCGACGCCGAACACCGAGATCAGCGTGACCAGGGTGGTCTTGCGCGGCAGCCGCAGCGTCGCGACCGCAAGCAGCGGCGCGCCGACCACCATGCCGATGGCGAACGCGGAGATCAGCAGCCCGGCGCTGGGGATCGAGACGTCCATGTCCTCGGCGATCGGCGGCAGCAGCCCGGAGAGCATGAACTCGCTGGTCCCGAGCGCGAAGACGGACAGGCCGAGTATGTAGACGGCGAGCGGCATACGGGTGCCGGCGGGTCGTGCGGAAGGATCGGGCATGACAGGTGCCAACGACGGCGTCGTACCTGTCATTCCCCGGGGCCGGGGCGTCTCACGATGCGGCCAGCAGCTCCAGCTCCACGGTGAGGTTGTGGCGGGCCGCCCGCTCCCAGTGCTCCCGTCCGTACGGGGTGCGGAACAGCGCGGGCAGCGCCAGGAGCTGCCGCAGCACCGCGGCCCGCCCGTCGCGGAACGCCTCCTCCGGCACGAAGGCGTACTCCTCGCGCACGGCCGCCGCGTAGGCGGCGTACGCCTGCGGGGCGGCGGCCAGGATCGCGAGGTCGGCGTCGCAGAGGGCCTCGCCGTCGGCGTCGCCGGGGGCGGGGTCGTGGGTGACGGTGAGGCGCACCAGCCGGGCGACCTCGGCGGTGCGCCGCTCGTCGACGCCCAGCTCGGCGAGGGCGCGTTCCGCGAGGCGGGCGGAGCGCTCCTCGTTCTCGGAGCGGTCCGGCAGGTAGACGGCGTCGTGGAACCAGGCCGCGAGGCGGACGACCGCGGGGTCGTGGGCGTGGTCCGCGAGCTCGTCGATCCGGTCGAGGACGGCGACGAGGTGGTCGGTGGTGTGGTATCGGCGCTGCGGTTCGGCCCAGCGGGCGAGCAGGGAATCGGCGTACCGGTGGTCGGGGTCGGGGTCGGGGTGCCTGGGCCCGCCCGTGCCGCCCGTGCTGCCCGCGGCATCCGTGTCGAGGGCGTCGAGCAGGGTGGTGCGCCAGCGCGTGCGGAGGGCGTCGTGGGCGGGGTGCGCGGGGAGTGCGGGCATGCGCCCATTGTGCCGCCGACGGGGGTGGCTCAGCGGGGTGCGGGGCGGAGCCCCGCCGGAGCGGGCTGCGCGTGCAGCTCGGCTGCGCGCCGGTGGCCGCGGCACGCCCTGCGGGCGTGTCCTCAAGCGCCGGACGGGCTGGGTTCTCGCCGGACGGGCTGGTTCTCGGTGCCGCCGTGGATCAGGTGCGCGCCCGGTGGTCGAGGTACGGCCTGCGGGCGTGTCCTCAAGCGCCGGACGGGCTGGGTTCTCGCCGGACGGGCTGGTTCTCGGTCCCGCCGTGGATCAGGTGCGCGCCCGGTGGTCGAGGTACGCCCTGCGGGCGTGTCCTCAAGCGCCGGACGGGCTGGGTTCTCGCCGGACGGGCTGAAAAAGCGGCGCCCTCCCGGGAGGGAGGGCGCCTCGGGTGTGAGGGCGGCGGTTCTCAGGTCGTCGGGCGGAAGCCGCGGAGGCGGAGGGAGTTACCGACGACGAAGACCGAGGAGAACGCCATCGCCGCCCCCGCGATCATCGGGTTCAGCAGGCCCGCCGCGGCCAGCGGCAGGGCCGCGACGTTGTAGGCGAAGGCCCAGAAGAGGTTGGACCGGATGGTGCCGAGGGTGCGGCGGGAGAGGCGGATCGCGTCGGCGGCCGCGTTCAGGTCGCCGCGGACCAGCGTCAGGTCGCCCGCCTCGATCGCGGCGTCCGTGCCGGTGCCCATCGCCAGGCCCAGATCGGCGGTGGCGAGCGCGGCGGCGTCGTTGACGCCGTCGCCGACCATGGCGACGCTGCGCCCCTCGGCCTGGAGACGGCGGACGACGTCCACCTTGTCCTCGGGCATGACCTCCGCGATGACCTCGTCGATGCCGACCTCCGCGGCGACCGCCTCGGCGACGGTCCGGTTGTCCCCGGTGAGCAGGATCGGGGTGAGCCCGAGGGCGCGCAGCCGGCGGACGGCCTCGGCGCTGGTGTCCTTGACGGCGTCGGCGACCTCCAGGACGGCGCGGGGCTCGCCGTCCCAGGCGACGGCGATCGCGGTGCGTCCGGTGCGCTCCGCCTCCTGCTTGGCCTTGGCCAGGCCCTCCGGGAGAGCCATCGCCCAGTCCCCCAGCAGCTTCTCCCGCCCGACGAGCACCGCGTGCCCCTCGACGACGCCCTGCACGCCGAGGCCGGGCACGTTGGCGAAGTCCTCGGGGGCGGGCAGGGTGCCGACCCGCTCGCCGGCGCCGGCGGCGACGGCCCGGGCGATGGGGTGCTCGGAGGCGTTCTCCACCGCGCCGGCCAGGCGCAGGACCTCGTCCTCGGTGACGCCCTCGGCGGTGTGGACGGCGAGCAGGGTCATCCGGCCGGTGGTGACGGTGCCGGTCTTGTCGAGCACGATCGTGTCGACGGAGCGGGTGGTCTCCAGGACCTCGGGCCCCTTGATCAGGATGCCGAGCTGGGCGCCGCGGCCGGTGCCGACCATGAGCGCGGTCGGGGTGGCGAGCCCGAGGGCGCAGGGGCAGGCGATGATCAGGACGGCGACGGCGGCGGTGAACGCGGCGGTCAGTCCGGAGCCGTTGCCGAGCCAGAAGCCGAGGGTCGCGAGGGCGAGGCCGATGACGACGGGGACGAAGACGGCCGAGATCCGGTCGGCGAGGCGCTGGGCCGCGGCCTTGCCGTTCTGCGCGTCCTCGACGAGCTTCGCCATCCGGGCGAGCTGGGTGTCGGAGCCGACGCGGGTGGCCTCGACGACGAGCCGGCCGCCGGCGTTCAGGGTGGCGCCGGTGACGGTGTCGCCGGTGGAGACCTCCACGGGCACGGACTCGCCGGTCAGCATGGACGCGTCGATCGCGGACGACCCCTCGACGACGGTGCCGTCGGTGGCGATCTTCTCGCCGGGGCGGACCAGGAAGCGGTCCCCGACCGCGAGCTCCGCCGTAGGGACGGTCACCTCCCGGCCGCCGCGCAGCACGGTGACCTCCTTGGCGCCCAGTTCCAGGAGCGCCCGCAGGGCCGCGCCCGCCTTGCGCTTGGAGCGGGCCTCGAAGTAGCGGCCCGCCAGGATGAAGGCGGTGACGCCGGCCGCGGCCTCCAGGTAGATGTTCCCGGCGCCGTCGCCGCGGGTGACGGTGAACTCGAAGGGGTGGGTCATCCCGGGGGTGCCGGCGGTGCCGAAGAAGAGCGCCCACAGGGACCACAGGAAGGCCGCCGAGGTGCCGACGGAGATCAGGGTGTCCATGGTGGCGGCGCCGTGGCGGGCGTTGGTGAACGCGGCGCGGTGGAAGGGCCAGGCCGCGTAGGTGACGACGGGTGCGGCGAGGGTCAGGCTCAGCCACTGCCAGTACTCGAACTGGAAGGCCGGGACCATGGCCATCGCGATCACGGGCACGGAGAGGAGGACGGCGGTGATCAGACGCTGCCGCAGGGGCGCGAGCTCGTCCGGCTCGTCGGCGTCGTCCTCGGAGCCGGCCTCGCGGACGGGGCGCACGGGGGCGGGCTCGTGGGCGGTGTAGCCGGTCTTCTCGACGGTGGCGATGAGATCCGCCACGTCGACGCCGTCGGCGAAGGAGACCTTCGCCTTCTCGGTGGCGTAGTTGACGGTGGCCTCGACGCCGTCCATGCGGTTGAGCTTCTTCTCGATCCGGGCCGCACAGGAGGCGCAGGTCATGCCACCGATGGCGAGTTCCACTTCGCGGGCTTCGCTGGTGGCCGGGTGAGCGGCTGCGGTCGGCATCTCCGGTGCTCCTTCGTCGGTCTCGTATCCTACTGCGAGGATACCCCCTGGGGGTATCTTGCACCTCTTGTATACCCCCTCCCTGTATATGAGGCAAGCGCCGACGGGGAATCCGAGGGGTGAGGGGGTCGTGTGCTGCTGCCTGGGAGCCGGATGGGCATTAGGGTGGACATTGGACTAGACCTGTTGGGCGGGCTCGTCGGAGCCGCGCCGCCCCGTTAGCCGTACTTCCTGGAGGAATGGGCCCCATGAGCAACCGTGCACTCCTTGAGGTGATCGCCCTCGACGCACAGGACGCGGTCGCCGCCCGGGCCGGTGGAGCCGACCGGCTGGAGCTGGTCACCGACATGGCGGCCGACGGCCTGACCCCGCCGACCGAGACCTTCCGCCGCATCCGCGACGCCGTGGACATCCCGCTGCGGGTGATGCTCCGCCTCACCGACGGCTTCGCCGCGGGCGGCCCCGACGACGTCGACACCCTGGTGCGCACCGCGGCGACGCTGCGGGACGCGGGGGCCGAGGAGTTCGTGCTCGGCTTCCTGGACGACCACGGGCTGCCGGACCTCGTCACCGTCGAGCGCCTGGTGACCGTCATCGACGGCTGCGCCTGGACGTTCCACCGCGCCATCGACCGGGCGGCCGACCGCGACGCCCTGCGCAAGCAGCTCGCGGACGTCCCCGGCCTGGACACCTATCTGACGGCCGGCTCCCCGGCCGGGGTGGACGACGGACTCCCGACCCTCGTCGCCGAGGCGGCCCGCCACAGCGAGCCGGGCTACGAGCCGACGCTGCTCGTCGGCGGCGGCCTCCGGCTGGAGCACGTCCCCGAACTGCGCCGGGCCGGGCTCACCGCGTTCCACATCGGCGGCGCGGCCCGCCCCTCGGGCTGGACCGCCCCCGTCTCCGCCACCGCCGTCCGCGCCTGGCGCGACGCCCTCGACGCGTAGCCCTCGGGCGGGCGGCACACCCGGGGCCTGCTCCCGGGGGCGCGACCGCCCCCGGCGGGCTTCCCGGCTCCCGGGGCAGGGCCGCCCGTGCGGGCGAACACCTGCGGTGCCCCCGGCGCCGCCGGGCCGCTGGGGGGCGTCCCGTGGCGGCACGCGTACCGCCCGCGCGAGCGAGCTCCCCGGGGTGCTGCCCGGCCGCTCGCGGCCGCCGGGTGCTGCCACGTGGGCTTCGCCCGTACCGCCCGCACGGGCGAACACCTGCGGTGCCCCCGGCCCTGCCCCGGCCCCCCGGGCCCCCGGCGCCGCCGGGCCCGCGGGGGCCGTCCCGTGGCGGCGCGCGTACCGCCCGCGCGGCCGAGCTCCCGGGGTGCCGCCGTGCCGCCCCGGGCGGGCTTGCCGGCGCCCCGCCCCCACGGCCAGTCCTCAGGAGAGCTGGGCGGGCAGCGGGGTCGCGTGGAGGACGGCGAGGCCGGAGACGGCCCTGGTCAGGGTGACGTAGAGGCGGCGGAGGCCGGTGCGCTCGTCCGGTTCGCCCGAGACGATCGCGGACGGCTCGTCGAGGACGACGTAGTCGTACTCCAGGCCCTTCGCCAGGGAGGCCGGCACCAGCGTCAGCCGGGACTCGGCCGTGGTCTCCTCGCCCGGGGAGAGGTACGGCATCCCCGCGGCGGTGAGTGCGGCCGCCAGCACCGGGATCCGGGCGTCCGCCGCGATCAGGCCGATCGAGCCCTCCCGGCGCAGCGACTGCGCACAGGCGGCGAGCACCGCCGCGTCGAGGTCCGCGGCCTCGGCGACCGCGTCGACCGACAGCGAGCCCGGGTTCTCCCGCACCGAGGAGACCGGCGCCAGGCCGGGGGACATGTGCGGCAGCAGGCGGGAGGCGTAGGCGATCACCTCGCGGGGGACGCGGAAGCCCGCCGTCAGCTCCTCGACCACCGCCTCCGGCTTCCCGAGGTGCGCCAGGGCCTGGGCCCATGAGCCCGTCGCCCACGGGGTGGTGCCCTGCGCCAGGTCGCCGAGGACGGTCGCCGAGCCGGTCGAGCACCGGCGCCCCACCGCGCGGTACTGCATCGGCGACAGGTCCTGGGCCTCGTCGAGCACGACATGGCCCAGCGAGTGGGTGCGCCGCACCAGATCGGTCGCCTCGTCGATCAGCACCGCGTCCGCCGCCGACCACTTCGCCGTCCGCACGCTGCGCGGCGGCTTCTCCATCAGGATCGCGGCCTGCTCCGCCGCGTCCAGCTCGCCCTCCGCGTGCTCCGCGAGGAAGGTGGCGTCCGACAGCAGCCGGAGCACCAGCTTCGCCGGTTCGACGGGCGGCCAGATCGCCTTCACGGCCGCCTTGACCGCCGTGTTGCGGGCCACCGCGTCCTGGACGCGGTCGTCGGGGGCCTCGCCCGACTGCTCCATCCGCACCAGCACGGCGTGCGCGATCCGCTGCGGCAGCGCCTCGCGCGCGGCGCCGTAGCGGATGTCGCGGTCCAGCAGCTCGCGGACGATCTCCTCCAGTTCGTACGCGGGGATCCGCCAGCGCCGCGAGCCGCGCACGACCACGACCGGCTCGGTCGGCAGCGTCACATGCGAGCGGATCGCCCGGCGCAGCACCCGCGCCATGCGGGCGTCGCCCTTCACGACCGCCGCGGGGGCCTCGTCGGCGCCGCGCACCTCGACATGGGCGACCAGGTCGTCGACGGTCGCCTGCCGCACCTCCAGCTCGCCGAGCGCGGGCAGGACCTGCTCGATGTAGTGGAGGAAGGAGCGGTTCGGCCCGATGACGAGCGTGCCGGTGCGGGCCAGGCGCTCCCGGTGCGCGTAGAGCAGGTACGCCACCCGGTGCAGGCCCACGGCCGTCTTCCCGGTGCCCGGACCGCCCTGGACGCAGACCGAGCCGGACAGCCCGCTGCGGACGATCTCGTCCTGCTCGGGCTGGATCGTCGCCACGATGTCCCGCATCGGACCGACACGCGGCCGTTCGATCTCGGCCTGGAGCAGCTTCGAGGTCTGCTCGGCCTCGGCGGGGTCGGTCAGGTGCTCGTCCTCGTACGCGGTGAGGTCCCCGGCGGTGTAGCCGAAGCGCCGCCGCAGGCCCACGTCCTGGGGGTCCTTGCGGGACGCCCGGTAGAACGGCTGCGAGACGGGCGCGCGCCAGTCGACGACCATCGGGTCGCCCTCGGCGTCGTGGACGTGGCGGCGGCCGATGTAGAAGCTCTGGCCCTCCTGGGCGGAGTGGAGGTAGTCGAGGCGGCCGAAGAACAGGGGGGTGTGCGCGAGGTCGGCCAGCGCCTTCACCCGCTCGTCGATCTGGGCCTCCAGCACCGCCGCGTTGACCCAGTTCGCGGTGACGTCGCGGATGTCGAGCGCCTGGACGTCCTCGCGCATCGCGCGCAGCGCCGAGCGGGACGCCGCCAGGTGCGCGCGTTCGCGCCCGAGCGGACCGCCGTCGACGGCCCCCGGACCGCCGTCGGGCCGCGGGGTCTCGTCGGACTGCGGGGCCTCGTCGGAACGCGGGGCTTCGTCGGACTGCGCGGCGGTGGGGGACGTCGACGGCGGGAGCGGCGTCGAGGGTGCGGGGACGTGCGCGGGCACGGGTTGCCTCCGGGCTGGGTGCTTCGTGATCACGAACATGGCGAGCCGGCCGGTTTCCGTCCGGGCGGCGGCGCTCCTCGGCGGGAGGCGGGGGATCCCGGCCGAAGCCGGGCAAGCTCGCGATTGTAGTCACCGCCCCGGGCCGGGGCGAACGGTTTTCCACGGGGGCGGGCCGGGGCGGGGCGGGTGGGCCAGGAGGTCCCCGGGGGGACTCGGGGTCGCGCCTCCTCCTTGATGGGGACCCGGCGGGGTGGGCGTCTGTCCCGAGTCGTACACGGCGCCGCCCGCGGTTCGGTCCACGGGCCGATGCTCCGTACGGGTGAAAAGGGACACCATGGAGACATGAGCACAGCGACCTTCACCCCAGGCACCCCGGCCCCCGGCGGCGCCCCGCACCGCGGTGCCACGGCCACCGGAACCGTCTCCCACCCCCGCCACCGCGTCGGCAACGTGCTGCGCGCGGTCAAGGTCTTCGCCGAGACGGTGTTCTCGGTGGCCGTCCTCGGCGAGTACGCGCAGGAGGCGGGCGTCCGCCGCCGCTGACCCCCGCCCGCCCCCGCCGCGAGCGCCCCGGAACAGCCGGTCCCCGGACCGCCCCCGGGACGGCCCGCCCCGCGGCCCGGCGTCAGGCCGGTTCGCCCGAGTCCGCCAGCAGGTCGTCCGCGTCGACGATCCGGTACGCGTAGCCCTGCTCGGCGAGGAACCGCTGCCGGTGGGCGGCGAAGTCCTGGTCGATCGTGTCGCGTGCGACCACCGAGTAGAAGTGCGCCTTGTGGCCGTCCGCCTTCGGGCGCAGCACCCGCCCGAGCCGCTGGGCCTCCTCCTGGCGCGAGCCGAAGGTGCCGGAGACCTGGATCGCGATCGTGGCCTCGGGCAGGTCGATCGAGAAGTTCGCGACCTTGGACACCACCAGCACGCTGATCTCGCCGTTGCGGAACGCGTCGAAGAGCTTCTCGCGCTGCGAGTTCGGCGTCTCGCCCTTGATCACCGGCGCGTCCAGGTGCTCGCCGAGCTCGTCGAGCTGGTCGATGTACTGGCCGATGACGAGGATCTGCTGGCCGGCGTGCTTGCGCACCAGCCGCTCGGTCACCTTCCGCTTGGTGGCCGTCGTCGCGCAGAAGCGGTACTTCTCCTCCGTCTCGGCCGTCGCGTACGCGAGGCGCTCCGAGTCGGTGAGGTTGACCCGGACCTCGACGCAGTCCGCGGGCGCGATGTAGCCCTGCGCCTCGATCTCCTTCCAGGGGGCGTCGAAGCGCTTGGGGCCGATCAGCGAGAAGACGTCCGACTCCCGGCCGTCCTCGCGCACCAGCGTCGCGGTCAGACCGAGCCGCCGCCGCGCCTGGAGGTCGGCGGTGAACTTGAAGACCGGCGCGGGCAGCAGGTGCACCTCGTCGTAGACGATCAGGCCCCAGTCGCGGGAGTCGAACAGCTCCAGGTGCGGGTAGACGCCCTTCCGCCGGGTCGTCAGCACCTGGTAGGTGGCGATGGTGACGGGGCGGATCTCCTTCTTCGTCCCGCTGTACTCGCCGATCTCGTCCTCGGTCAGCGACGTCCGCTTCACCAGCTCGTGCTTCCACTGCCGGGCGGAGACGGTGTTGGTGACGAGGATCAGGGTCGTGGCCTTCGCCTGCGCCATCGCACCCGCGCCGACGAGGGTCTTGCCCGCGCCGCACGGCAGCACGACGACACCGGAGCCGCCGTGCCAGAAGCCCTCCACGGCCTGGGTCTGGTAGGGGCGCAGCGCCCAGCCGTCCTCGGCCAGGTCGATGGGGTGGGCCTCGCCGTCCACGTAGCCGGCCAGGTCCTCGGCGGGCCAGCCCAGCTTCAGCAGGGTCTGCTTGATCTGCCCGCGCTCCGAGGGGTGCACGGCCACCGTGTCCGGGTCGATCCGGGTGCCGACCAGCGGCTGGATCTTCTTGGACCGCAGGATCTCCTCCAGCACCGGCCGGTCGGTGGTGGTGAGGACGAGCCCGTGGGTGGGGTGCTTGCTGAGGGTCAGCCGGCCGTAGCGGGCCATCGTCTCGGCGATGTCGACGAGCAGCGCGTGCGGCACGGGGTAGCGCGAGTACTCGACCAGCGCGTCCACCACCTGCTCGGCGTCGTGCCCGGCGGCCCGCGCGTTCCACAGGCCGAGCGGGGTGACCCGGTAGGTGTGGATGTGCTCCGGCGCGCGCTCCAGTTCGGCGAAGGGGGCGATGACGCGACGGCAGGCGTCGGCCAGTTCGTGGTCGACTTCGAGGAGAAGTGTCTTGTCGCTCTGGACGATGAGGGGACCGTTCACGCCTGCGCCCTTTCGGTTCGAGCCTTCGACGAGGCCAAACCTCCAGTGTGCCGCATGATTGCCCGGTGCGGGCGGGGTCCGCCCCGCGGGGGCCGGGGCGTCAGTCCTCCACCAGCTCGGCGACGCCCGTGATGCGGTGCAGCGGATACGTGCGGACCTCGTCCGCCGTGTGGTCGTAGCCCGTCACGAAGCCGCCCTCCACCCGCACCGGGGCGATCACCCGCTGGCTGGCCGCGCCGTCCGCGTTCACATAGCCGATCCACAGCGCCGAGCCCGTCAGCGCCGCCGCCTGGACGGTGGCCAGGGTCTCCGCGGCCGTGGTGCGCGGCAGCTCGCCGTCGGCCGGCGGCGCCGAGGCGCCCGCGCCCGCCGGCCGGCGCTCGACGGTGGCCGCCAGGTCGCCGGCCCGGATCGCCTTCACCGCGGCGCCCAGCAGCGTCCGGTCGGGCAGCGGAGGGCCGTCCGGCACGGGCACCGGCGCCGTGCGCGGGGGCGTGCGCCGGGCGTGGGCGCGGGTGATCAGCACATCGCCCTCGGCCGACTCGGCGGCCGGGGCGTAGCCGAGGGAGCGCAGCCCCTCCAGCAGGGCCGCCGGGTCCGTCCGGGCGGCGAGCACGGTGGGCGCGAGCCGGCGCAGGCCGAGGCCCTGCGAGCGCCGGTCGGCCAGGATCTCCCCGAGGACGGTCTCGTCGTCGCAGCGCACGTACGCGGAGGCGGCGCCGACCCGGAGATGGCCGTGCCGCCGGGCCACGTCGTCGATCAGATAGCTGAGCGGCTGCGGCACCGGCGTACGGGAGTGCGCGGCGAGGAAGGCGTGCAGGTCGGACGCGCTCCGGCCGGCGTCCAGCGCCCGGCGCACCGACCCGGGGGTGAAGCGGTAGACCGTCGCGCCGCCCTTCGACTCGACGTCCGCGAGCACGGAGAGGGCCTCGGCGAGCGGGCGCTCCAGCGGCCCGGGGGCGACGGCGGTGAGGTCGGCCTGGAGCAGGACGTGGTCGAGCGGTTCGGGCAGCAGCGGCGTGAGCAGGGCGACGGCGTGCGCCCGGCGCGCGTCGTCCCCCGCGCCGCCGGTGCCTCTGCCGGTGCCAGTGTCTCTGCCCGTACCGGTGCGGGTGCCGGTGCCCGACCCGGTGCCGTAGTCCGCCGTGCCCGACCCGGTGCCGTCGTCCGCCGTGCCCGAGCCGTCGGCGTCGTCGTCCGCGCCGCCGAGCAGCGCCCGCGCGGGGGCCGCCAGCGCGCCCCGGCCCGTGATGCCGAGCAGTTCCGCCTCCGACAGCGTCCACTCGGTCAGCCGCGCCCTCAGGTCCCGGGCGCCGGTGCCCAGGGCGTCCCCGCGCAGCGGACGCTCCCACCGCAGCCGGTCCTGGAGCGACCGGGGGTCGGGCGCGGCGCCGTCGGGGAGCGCGGCCAGCAGCCGGAGCACCCGGTGGCGGACCTCCGGCGCGGCCGAGCGGTCCAGCTCCGGACCGAGCGCGGAGAGCGTGCGCCCCTTGGAGTCCTGCCCGCCGACCAGCCCCGGGGTGCGGGTCGCCGCCAGCCAGGCGGTCGCCAGCACCGCCCACCGCCGGGCCGCGGGCAGCTCCAGCCACTCGTCGTACGCGGGGGTCGGCGCGTACCGCTCGTCCACCTCGCCGTCCGAGGCCAGCAGGCCCGCCGCATAGGTGAGTTCCAGCCAGAATGCGGCCAGCGGCTCCGTGGTGTCGAGCGCCGCCGCGGTGCGCTTGAGGTCCCGTACGGACAGGCCGCCCGCGCGCAGGACCGCCGGGCCGCCCTCGTGCCAGTCCTTCAGCAGGTCCTCGACCGTCGCCAGGGCCGTGTACGCCTGCCCGGCCGCCGCGCTGTCCACAACCTGTGGACGGCGTTCGGCCGCCACCACGACGGCGGGCGGCACCGGTTCGGGCGTGCGGTGCGCCCGGCCCGCCCGCAGATGCAGCGCCGCCTCCCTCGGCAGCACCACCGTCCGGGGCGACGCGGGCAGCAGCAGCCCCCGGTCCCGCAGCCACCGCACCGGCGGCGCGGGCGAGGCCGTCACCTCGCCGTACGGCGGGCCCCACACCAGCCGGTCCAGCACCGAGAGGGCCTCGGACGGCGCCGTGTCCAGCAGCCGCGCCATCCGCTCCCGGTCCGTGAACAGCGACGTCAGCGCGGCGACCGCCGACACCGGGTCATGGGTGGCCGGCAGCCCGGCCTCCGCGACGATCTCCTGGAGCCTGCCCGGCGACATGCCCGCCGTCGCCTCGGCGACCGTCGGCCCCAGCCCCGTGGGCGAGGGGCGGGTGGGCTGCGGGGCGAGCAACTCCCGCGCGGTGCGCACCAGTCGGAGCCGGTCGTCCTCGCCCCACACCAGCGCCTGGCGCCGCAGCTCGGCCAGCGCGCCCGGCAGCGCCGCCGCGACCTCGGGCACCGGTTCGTCGCCGGTCAGCAGACCGAGCAACTCCCCGTACGGCGCCGGGTCCGAGGCCACGGCCAGCGCCTCGGCGGTCTGGAGCGCGAACCGGTCGAGCCGCTCCAGCGCGCGCACCACGGAGGCGCGGGTGCCGGCCCGGGTGGCGAGCTGGGTGACGTCGTTCGGCACCGGGCTCAGCAGATCGGGGCGCGCGCGCAGCAGCGCGGCCAGCTCGTCGTCGGCGCGGGCGCGCAGCGCCTCGGCGAGCGTGCGCGGCGCGGTACGGCCGGCCTGCGAGCCGCCACGTGAATCGGGCATCGTCCCCATCCGCCCCACGGTAGCCGCTGGAACGCTACCGTCGGGGGCAGGGCGGCCCCGGTCGCTCCTCGTCGCGCACGCCGGCAGCGTCACGCTGGAACATTCGAGCGTCACGCTGGGAACAGCAGGGGAACGTCCGTGGGGATCGAGAGCGACCAGCTCGTCTTCGACTATCTGAGCCGGGTCGGGGACCTGGCCCAGCAGGCCCAGCTCCCGTCCGGGTCGCGCATGCGCCTGGTGACCACGCTGCGGGGCGAGATCGACCGCCAGCGGAACAAGGTCGGCGGGAACAGCCCGGCGGGGGTGCGCCGCATCCTCGGACGGCTGGGCACGCCGGACGAAGTCGTCGCCGCCGCCGCGGAGGACGGCGGCGGCGCGCCGCCGACGGCCCCGCCCGCGCCGCCCGCCCACCGACCCGCGGAGCCCGCGGCGGACGAACCGCCGGTGCCCCGCCAGCGCCTGCGCTTCCGCGCCCCGCGCCCCCGTACGCCCGAGGCCCCGCCGCCCGCGCAGGCCGCCTCGCCGCCGCACCTCGCGGGCACCGACGAACTCGGGCCGTCCGGCTCGGAACCGGACTGGTGGCGCATCGACCCGGCACCGTTCGGGCCGGGGGACCGGGTGGCCGGCTTCGTCGGCGGCGTCGAGGTCCCGGAGATACTGCGCCCGCCGCGCGAGGACGAGTCCGAGGACCCCGAGGACGGCGACGGCGACCCCGAGGCCACGGAGGCCGAGGAGACCGGGACGGGCCGCCGCCGGCTGCGGCTGCGGCTGCGCCGCCGAGCGGAGGCCGTGCCGGTGGCGGCGGCCTCCGGGACCGGGCTGCGGCTCGGGAACCCGGTGCTCCTGCTGGGCGCGGCGCTGCTCCTCGGCGGGGCGGCGTTCGGCTCGCTGATCCCGCTCGCCGGCGGCTGGCTCATCGCGTACGGCTCCCGCCGCCTGAACCCGGCCCAGACGAAGGTCGCCGTCTTCGTCCTCCCCGGCGCGGCGCTCGCGGGCGGGGTGCTCTGGCTGTGGGGCCGCGTCAACGGGCGCTGGGGGGAGGCGGTGGCGGAGGGGGCGATGCGGGACGCGCTGACGGGGACGTGGCCCTGGGTCCTGAAGTCCGCGGCCGTCGCCACGGCCCTCTACCTCCTCTGGCACGCCCGCCCCCGAGGGCCTCTGTAGCCCACCCGCCGCCCTCATCCCGGGGGGTCCCCCCCCCCCCCGGCGGCGGGCCTCCTCGGCCGTCCGGCGTGGCTTGTGCTCGGGGTGCGCCTTTTCGGACCGTCCGGCGTGGCTTGTGCGGGGTGCGCCTTTCAGCCCGTCCGGCGTGGCTTGCACGGGGTGTGCCTTTTCGGCCCGTGCGGCGTGCCCTGCTCGGGGTGTGCTTTTCAGCCCGTCCGGCGTTTGAGGACACGGCCGTAGGCCGTGCCGGGGCCACCAGCGTGCACGCGCCCCGTGTGCGTATCCGGGTCCTGCGGGGCTCTGCCCCGCACCCCGCGCCTCAATCGCCGGCGAGGCTGAAAGCCAGCCCGCAGGCACGCGGCCCTCGAAGCGGGGCAACTCCAGCCCGTCCGGCGTTTGAGGACACGGCCGTAGGCCGTGCCGGGGCCACCGGGGTGCACGCGCCCCGAGTGCGTATCCGGGTCCGGCGGGGCTCCGCCCCGCGCCCCGCGCCTCAATCGCCGGCGAGGCTGAAAGGTCCGGCGTTTGAGGACACCGTGCGCAGCGCGGTGCCGGGGCCACCGGGGCGCACCGGCCCCGTGCGCGCCACCGGGGTCCGGTGCGGGGCGGGCCGTCCCGGGGGCCGAGCCCCCGGGCTCGGCACAATGGGTGGCATGACCACACACCCCACCCCCACCCTCACCGTCGGCTTCGACCTCGACATGACCCTCATCGACTCCCGCCCCGGCATCCACGCCGCCTACCGGGCGCTCTCCGCCGAGACCGGGGTGTGGATAGACGCGGATCTCGCCGTCACGCGCCTCGGGCCGCCGCTGGAGCAGGAGTTGGCGCACTGGTTCCCGGAGGACCGGATCCAGGAGATGGGCGACCGCTACCGCGCCGTCTACCCGGAGTACGCGATCGAGCCGACGCTCGCCATGCCCGGTGCGCGGGAGGCGATCGAGGCGGTGCGGGCCGTCGGCGGGCGGGCGATCGTCGTGACGGCCAAGCACGAGCCGAACGCCAAGCTGCACCTCGCCCACCTCGGCATCGAGCCGGACGAGACGATCGGCTGGCTGTGGGCGGAGGCCAAGGCGGAGGCGCTGCGCGAGCACGGCGCGAGCGTGTACGTGGGCGACCACGTCGGCGACGTGCGGGGCGCGCGCGTCGCGGGCGCCTGCTCGGTGGCCGTGCCGACCGGCCCCTGCGACCGCGACACCCTGCGCGAGGCCGGCGCCGACGTCGTCCTCGACGACCTCACGGCGTTCCCGGCCTGGCTGGCGGAGTACGCGCGCAACGGGTCCGTCAGGCCGGCCTAGCTGTTCTGTCCAGGGAGGTTGTGGACGGGTGATGCAGGTCTCGGCTGAGGCGGGTTGAACGGGTGAGGGCCTTCCGGGTTCGGTGTGGATTGCGACGTCTGCACCGACCAGAAAGGCCCTCGTGCCCCACCGTAATGCACCCCTGACCGAGACCGGACGCCTTCGCCTGGCCCGCTGCGTGGTCGAGGACGGCTGGCCTCTTCGCCGGGCCGCGGAACGCTTCCAGGTCTCACCGACCACCGCCCAGCGGTGGGCCGAGCGCTACCGGACGCTCGGCGACGCCGGCATGACCGACCGTTCGTCCCGCCCCCGCCACAGCCCGCGCCGGACACCGACCCGCACCGAACGCCGGATCATCAAAGTCCGCCTCCTTCGCCGCTGGGGACCGGCCCGCATCGCCCACCTGCTGGACCTCGTGCCCTCGACCGTGCACCGGGTCCTGACCCGGTTCGGGCTGGCCCGGCTGACTCATCTGGACCGCGCCACCGGCCGCGTCATACGCCGCTACGAACGCGAACGGCCCGGCGAACTCGTCCACGTGGACATCAAGAAGCTCGGCAACATCCCCGACGGCGGCGGCCACAAGGTCCTCGGCCGCCAGGCCGGCCGCAGAACCCGCAAGAACGCCGGCTACAGCTACCTCCACACCGCCGTCGACGACCACTCCCGCCTCGCCTACAGCGAGATCCACCCCGACGAGCGCAAAGAGACCGCGACCGCCTTCTGGACACGAGCCGAGAAGTTCTTCGCCGGTGCAGGGATCACCGTCGAACGTGTCCTGACGGACAACGGCTCCTGCTATCGCTCCCGTGACTGGCGCGACGCACTCGCGGCGGCCGGGATCACCCACAAGCGAACCCGGCCCTACCGACCCCAGACCAACGGCAAAGTCGAACGCTTCAACCGCACCCTGCTGGACGAGTGGGCCTACGCCCGCCCCTACCGGTCAGAGCAGGCACGACGCGACGCGTTCCCGGACTGGCTGCACTTCTACAATCACCACCGCGGACACACCGCACTCGCAGGCAACCCAC
The DNA here is from genome assembly GCF_016919245.1 of Streptomyces zhihengii. Classification (NCBI taxonomy): domain Bacteria; kingdom Bacillati; phylum Actinomycetota; class Actinomycetes; order Kitasatosporales; family Streptomycetaceae; genus Streptomyces; species Streptomyces zhihengii. The sequence continues at coordinate 4,612,828 of NZ_JAFEJA010000001.1, forward strand.
CCGCCAGCCACGTCCCCAACCTCACAGGGCAATACACCTAGCCCGGGCCGGGTCGGCCCCGGCCGGGGACCGGCCCGGGCGCGGACCGGTCAGGAACGACCGGATCCGGCCTGTCGCCGCTGCGCGGCGATCGAGCGCAGCACCCCGGCCGCGGCGATCACGAACCCGACGCCCATCAGCATGCACACCGCGTACGCGACCGGCGGAAACGGTTCCGTGCCCAGGAACAGCGGGGCCACGGTGACGAGGGTGGCCACCGCGCCGACGATGAAGACGATCGCGCCGACGCGCACCAGTCCGTCGCCCGGCGCGGGAGCCGTGGCCTGAGGAGTAGCAGTCATTCGGCCAGGGTATTCCCTTGCGCGTAGGAACCGATCGGGGACGTCTTGTCACCAGCCTCTGGACCATTAGCCTTGGGGGTGGCGGGTCAGGCGACCCGCTGTAGTGCTATCCAGAGCCGTTTTTCGGCGCCCGACATGCGGTGCCCCCAGCGCCCCACGAGTACGAGGACGAGGACAGACGTGCCTACCGGCAAGGTCAAGTGGTTCAACAGCGAGAAGGGCTTCGGCTTTCTCTCCCGCGACGACGGCGGTGACGTCTTCGTCCACTCCTCCGTGCTCCCGTCCGGAGTCGACGTGCTCAAGCCCGGTCAGCGCGTCGAATTCGGCGTCGTGGCCGGTCAGCGCGGTGACCAGGCGCTGTCGGTGACCTTGCTCGACCCGACCCCGTCGGTGGCCGCGGCCCAGCGCCGCAAGCCCGACGAGCTGGCCTCCATCGTGCAGGACCTGACGACGCTGCTGGAGAACATCACGCCGATGCTGGAGCGCGGCCGCTACCCCGAGAAGACGCAGGGCAAGAAGATCGCCGGCCTGCTGCGCGCGGTCGCCGACCAGCTCGACGTCTGAGCCCCCGCCGCAGCCCGCCGCAGCCGCCCGCCCCCACGCTCACCGCCGCACCGCGTTCGTCGTGCAGCCGCACCGCACGGCCCGCGTCCTGAGCACGGCTCCCGTCCGGCGCACGGCCCCGCCGCACCGCACGGCACCCGCCGCGCCGCACCCGGTGGCCGTGCGCGCTCAGACGAAGGAGAGCGCGTCCGGGCCGAGGGGCGGCACCAGCCCCTCGGCCGCCGCCCGGGTCAGCAGCCCGCGCACGGCCGCGTAGCCGTCCACCCCGAGGTCGTGGGTGAACTCGTTCACGTACAGGCCGATGTGCTGGTCGGCCACGGCCGGGTCCATCTCCTGCGCGTGCGCCAGCACGTACGGGCGGGAGACCTCCGGGTCGTCCCACGCCATGCGCACCGAGGTGCGGGCCGACTCGGCGAGCAGCCGCAGGGTCTCCGCGCCCAGGGACCGCTTGGCGATGATCGCGCCGAGCGGGATGGGCAGTCCGGTCGTCGTCTCCCAGTGCTCGCCCATGTCGGCGAGCGAGTGCAGACCGTACTGCTGGTAGGTGAAGCGGGCCTCGTGGATGACGAGCCCGGCGTCCACCTTGCCGTCGCGCACCGCCGGCATGATCTCGTGGAACGGCATCACGACCACCTCGCCGATCCCACCCGGCACGGCGTCGGCCGCCCACAGCCGGAACAGCAGGTACGCGGTGGAGCGCTCGCTCGGCACGGCGACGGTGCGGCCCTTCAGGTCCACCCCGGGCTCCCGGGTCAGCACCAGCGGCCCGCAGCCGCGGCCCAGCGCGCCGCCGCAGGGCAGCAGGGTGTAGTCGTCCAGCACCCACGGCAGCACCGCGTACGACACCTTGAGCACGTCGTACTCGCCGCGCTCCGCCATGCCGTTGGTGATGTCGATGTCGGCGAAGGTCACGTCCAGCGCGGGCGCCCCCGGCACCCGTCCGTGCGCCCAGGCGTCGAAGACGAAGGTGTCGTTCGGGCAGGGCGAGTAGGCGATCTGCAGGGTCACAGGTGCTCCTGGAGTACGGGGGTGAGCCGGCCGAAGCCGTCGCGCAGCGCGGCGAGCGCGTCGCCGATGCGCCAGGCGGCGCGGTCGCGCGGGCCGACGGCGTTGGAGACCGCGCGGATCTCGAGGACGGGCACCCCGTGCGCCGCGGCCGCCTCGGCCACGCCGAATCCCTCCATCGCCTCGGCCGCCGCCCGGGGGTGACGGACCGCCAGTTCGGCGGCGCGGGCGGCCGTGCCGGTCACCGTGGAGACGGTCAGCACCGGCGCGTGGGCCGCGCCCAGCGCCTCGGCGGCGCGGGCGGACAGCGCGGCGGGCGGGTGGTGCACGGTGCGGCCGAAGCCGAGTTCGTCGACGGGCAGATAGCCGTCGGGGGTGTCGGCGCCGAGGTCGGCGGCGACGATCGCGTCCGAGACGACGAGCGAGCCGAGGGGCGCGCGGCCGGTGAAGCCGCCGCCGATCCCGGCGGACACGACGAGCGCGTACGGCTCGTCGGCCAGGGTCAGCGCCGTCGCCGTGGCGGCCGCGGCGGCGGCCGGTCCGACGCCGGCGGCCAGGACGTCCAGGCCGGGCGCCCTGGTGAGCGTGTACCCGCCCCTCGGGAGGGTGCCCGTGTCCCCCGTGGCGGCGACGGCTTCGGCCTCCGCCGCCACGGCGGTCACGACGAGTACGCGCATGGCGAGGTCCTGCCGGTCAGGAGGACTTCTCGAACTGGAACCGGTAGATCCCGATGACCTTGGTGCCGTTCGTCTCCATGATGTTGACGTCGGCCTTGGTGGTCGGTTCGCCGGTCTGCGAGGAGAAGAAGGCGTTGCCCGGGATGGTCCGGTACGTCTTCTTGTACGGCTCCTGCTCCACCGGCTGCGCGCCGAAGAGGAGCGTCCAGCCGTTCTCGGCGATCTCGGGGTCGACGCCGATGCGGACCTTGTCGTCGAGCGCGAAGTCGATCTTGGTCGGAGTGCCCTGGGTGAGGCACTTCTGCACCTCGGACTCCTTGATCGCCTCGCCGTCGTTGTAGCAGGTCGCCTCTGCGTGGACGGACTCCGTCCCGACCGTCACAGTCACGAGCGGGGTCGGCTTGTCGCAGGCGGAGAGGACGAGAAGCCCGGCGGACACGGCACCGAGAGCGGCGGCGGCCCGGCGGCGCCTGCCGGAGTAGAACGCAACGGTCATGGCCCGAAGGCTATCGGTCCCGGTCGGCCGCGCGTCGCGGGGGTACGGCGCGCCGCGCCTTTGCCCCCACGGGGATGCACGCCCCCGGGGCGCCGCGGCGCCCGCCGCGGGGCGGCCCGGCCCGCCGTACGCCGTGGCCGGCCCGCCCGCCCAACCGCGCCGGGGCGCCCCGCCGTCGCGGGTCCGCCCGCCCCGGTGCGGGCCGGCCGGCCCGCCGCCCCGGAGCCGCGCCGCAGGCCCCGGCCCGCCCTCCGCGCCCCGCCCCGCCGCCCCGCGCGTGTCGCCTCCCGCCCCGCCGGCCCGGCCCACCGGCCGCGGGAACGGCCCTTCGGGCCGCCTGGGGGCGGGCGTTCAGGTCGCCCGGCAGCGGGCTCCTGCGACCCGGGCAGTCGCCTCGGGTCGCAGGGGGCAGCGGCTCGGCGACCGGGAGCAGCGGCTCGGGTCGCCCGGGGAACAGGCTTTGGGGCGGACCGGGGCAGCGGCTCGGCGACCGGGAGCAGCGGCTCGGGTCGCCCGGGGAGCAGGCTTTGGGGCGGACCGGGGCAGCGGCTCGGCGACCGGGAGCAGCGGCTCGGGTCGCCCGGGGAACAGGCTTTCGGGCGGACCTGGGCAGCGGCTCGGCGACCCGGGCAGTCGGCTCGGGCAGTCGGCTCGGGTCGCCCGGGGAACAGGCTTTCGGGCGGACCTGGGCGGTCACTCGGTCGCGCGCCGGTGAAGGGTGTCCGGCGCGCCGGTGAAGGGCGTCCGGGGCGCCGGGGAACAGGTGTTCAGGCGACCCGGGGGCGGGCGCCGCTGCCGGTGCCGCCGCCGCCGCGGCGGGCGGCCGTGAGCAGGCCGCGGTCCGCCGCCAGCGCGCCCATGGCCACGATCCCGGCGGCCACCGACATGCCGACCACCCCGTTGAGCGGCAGCGCGATCCCGATGGCGCCGCCCGCCACCCACGCCATCTGCAACAGCGTCTCCGAGCGCGCGAACGCCGAGGTGCGCACCTGTTCCGGCACGTCGCGCTGGATCAGCGCGTCCAGCGACAGCTTGGACAGCGCCTGCGAGAACCCCGCCGCCGCGGCGAGCACCGCCACCATGCCGGCGCCGAAGAACACCGCGGCGAGGACCGCGGCCGTCAGTACCAGCGTCAGCATCGTCACGATGATCATCTCGGGGCCGCGGGCCTTGAGCCACGCGCCCACCGCCGTGCCGAGGGCGTTCCCGGCGCCCGCCGCCACGCCCACTATCCCCAGCGAGACCGCCGCCGACTGCCCGGCCAGCGGATGCTCCCGCAGCAGGAACGCCAGGAAGAAGATCAGGAACCCGGAGAGCGCCCGGTGCGCCGCGTTCGCCTGGAGGCCGTGCAGCACCGAGGGCCCCACCGTCCGCAGGCTCGGCTTCTTCTCGCCGTGGGTGAGCATGTGCGCCTTGCGCTCGCCCTTCGCCGAGTCCACCTTCGGCGGCATCGTGAACGCCCAGTACGCCCCGAGCACGAACAGCGCGCACGCCCCGTACAGCGGCCACTGCGGCCCGATCTGCTGGAGCCCGGCGCCGATGGGCGCGGCGATGCCCGTCGCCAGCAGCCCGGCGAGCGTCACCCGTGAGTTCGCCTTCACCAGCGAGAACTTCGGTGGCAGCAGACGCGGCACGACGGCGCTGCGCACCACGCCGTACGCCTTGGACGACACCAGGACGCCCAGCGCGGCCGGATACAGCTCCAGACCGCCCGTCGCCACGGCGGTGGACATCAGGATCGCCAGCAGCGCCCGGGCGATCATCGCGCCCGCCATCGCCGCGCGCCGGCCGTGCGGGATGTGGTCGAGCAGCGGACCGATGACGGGGGCGAGCAGCGTGAACGGCGCCATGGTGACGGCCAGGTACAGGGCGACCCGGCCGCGTGCCTCGTCGGTCGGCACGGAGAAGAAGACCGTCGACGCGAGCGCGACGGTGATCATGACGTCGCCGGCGCCGTTCACCGCGTGCAGCTCGATCAGCTTCCCGAGCCCCGACTCGCCCGCGCCGTGCGCGTGCGTCGCCTTGCGGATGCCGCGCGCGGTGCCGGTGAAGGGCCGGCGCAGGGCACGCCCGACCGCCCGGCCCGCTCGTCGCAGCGGCCCGGCGTCGTCGGACGACCTCGCGGTTGCCACGTCGTCATAGTGCCCCAACGGCCGCCGCCGCGAACCGTGATCCGCTTCGGTGGCGCGGCGTGTCCGTCCGCGGCACCGTGCGCGGCGGCGAGGCGCCGGAGAATTTCCTGACGCCCTTTCGGGCCGCGTCCACGGTGCCGTCCGCCCCGTGATCGGCCTCTGTCGCGGGCTCCTTCGGTCCGCGCCCGGCACCCGTCCCGCACGCCTTCCGCTCCCGTCTCGTCTCCCCTCTTGGGACGGGCAGGTGGGCGGGGGGCCGTGAAGGGGGTAGCGTGCGTAGCGCGCCACCGGCGGTTGTTCCCGGCCGCGCGCCTCTTCGGCATCCCGCAGAATGGATGACGTCAGGTGCGCCCGGAAACGGTTCGGTCCGGGCGTGGACGTCGATGCGGCCCTCAGGTCCGCTCCGCCCACCGCCCCGGATCACCCGGACGACAGGCGCACCCGTGAGAACGCGTAGGAGAGAAGCGAGACCTGTGAGTGCTGCGACGACGCGAAGCCGTACCCCCGACCGCCTGTGCGCCGAGGCGGTAGACCTCGCCCGGGAGGCGGCCGAAGAGGCCGCGGCCCCGGGAGTGGTCGGCGAGCACGTATCCCTCGTCTCCGAGGGTGACCGGGTCGTCACCCACTTCTTCGAGTCCAAGGAGCCGGGCTACCGGGGCTGGCGCTGGGCCGTCACCGTCGCCCGCGCCTCCCGCGCGAAGGTCGTCACCCTCGACGAGACCGTCCTGCTGCCCGGGCCCGACGCCCTCCTCGCCCCGGAGTGGGTGCCCTGGAGCGAGCGGCTGCGCCCCGGCGACATGGGCCCCGGCGACCTGCTGCCCACCGAGGCGGACGACCTGCGCCTGGAGCCCGGCTACACCGGCGACGAGGACCCGCCGCCGAACTCGGTCCTCGCGCCCTCGCACGACCTCGTCGAGCGCGTCGACGCGGAGGACGCCGAGCTCACGGACCGCGTCCCCGCCATCGAGGCGACCGACAGCGACGGCCGCGGCCAGATCGCGGCACTCGCCGAGGAACTCGGGATGCGGCGCGCCCGGGTCCTGTCCCGCTACGGCCTGCACACGGCGGCCGACCGCTGGGACGACTCCTACGGCCCGAAGACGGCGATGGCACAGGCCGCGCCGGCCTCCTGCCAGTCCTGCGGCTTCCTCGTCCCGCTCGGCGGGTCGCTGCGACAGGCGTTCGGCATCTGCGCCAACGAGTTCTCGCCGGCGGACGGGCGGGTGGTGTCGCTCGCGTACGGGTGCGGGGGGCACTCGGAGGCGGCCGTGATGCCGAAGCCGCCGGTGCCGCCGCCGCCGGTGCTGGATTCGCTGGCGGTGGACGAGTTTCCGCTGCGGCCGGCGCGGGACAGCGGGTCCGTCTCCACGGACACGGACCCCTCCTCCGACGACCTCGGCCACTCCTAGCCCCCTCGCGGGGCGCCGCTCCAGCCCGGGCTGCTCCAGCCCGTCCGGGGTTCCCTCCTGGGGGTGGACCAGGCCCGGGCTACTTCAGCCCGTGCGGCGTCCCCTCCTGGGGGTGGGCCAGGCCGGGCTGCTTCAGCCCGTCCGACGTTTGAGGACACCGCGCGCAGCGCGGTGCCGCGGCCACCGGGGCGCGCCGCCCCCGCGTCCGTAGCCGGGTCCGGCGGGGCTCTGCCCCGCACCCCGCGCCTCAATCTCCCCCTACGGCCTGGCGGCCGCGGGAGGTGCCCCCATGCGGGGTTGGAAAGGGACGCCCCCGCAGGTGCACCGAGCCGGGCACTCCAGCCCATGCGGGCTTCCCTCCCGGGGGTGGGCCAGGCCGGGCTACTTCAGCCCGTCCCGGGGTGGGCCAGGCCCGGGCTGCTTCAGCCCGTCCCGGGGTGGGCCGGCCCCGGCAACTCCAGCCCGTCCGGCGATTGAGGACACCGCGCGCAGCGCGGTGCCGCGGCCACCGGGGCGCACCAGCCCCGCGCCCGCAACCGGGTCCGGCGGGGCTCCGCCCCGCACCCCCGGTGGGGCTTCGCGGCCGAAACGGCACGTCCCGCAGGGCTCCGCCCCGCACGGGTGTCCGCCGACGCGGTACCTTCGGCCCCGTGGGCACCGACCTGCCCCGTCCAGCCCAACGGCAACAGCGAGCAGCACACCCCGCACCACCACCACGAGAAGCACCCATCGCACAGAGCGGAGCCGCAGCGTGAGCGTCAGGACGACCGAGGGGGCCGACCCGTTCGGGACTGCGCGGTTGCGGCGCGGGGTGCTCGATGCGTGGGGGGCGTCTCCCGCCCGTTTCCGGGAGGACGCGAACGCCGAGGAGGACCTCGCGCTCGGCGGCTACCGCGACCGCCTCGTCGTCGAGCTGGCGCAGAACGCCGCCGACGCCGCCGCCCGCGCGGGCGTCCCCGGGCGGCTGCGGCTGACGCTGCGTCCCGGCGGCCCGGACGACGGCGCCGGGACGCTCGCCGCCGCGAACACCGGCGCCCCCCTCGACGCCGCCGGCGCCGAATCGCTGAGCACCCTGCGCGCGTCAGCGAAGCGCGAGGGGCACGAGACCTCCGTCGGACGGTTCGGCGTCGGCTTCGCCGCCGTCCTCGCCGTCTCCGACGAGCCCGCCGTCGTCGGCCGGCACGGCGGCGTCCGCTGGTCGCTGGCCGAGGCCAGGGACCTCGCGCTTGAGGTCGCGAAGGGCGCCCCCGGTCTCGGCGACGAGCTGCGCCGCCGGGACGGGCACGTCCCGCTGCTGCGGCTGCCGCTGCCCGCCGAGGGCTCCGCGCCCGAGGGGTACGACACGGTCGTGGTGCTGCCGCTGCGCGACGGCGCCGCCGTGGATTTGGTGGAGCGCCTGCTCGCCGGGATCGACGACGCCCTGCTGCTGACGCTGCCCGGTCTCGCCGAGATCGTCGTCGAGACTCCGGACGGCGTCCGGGAGTTGCGGCGCGAGACCGAGGGCGCGTACGTGCGCGTCACGGACAGCGCCGCCGCCGAGCCCCGCCGCTGGCGGGTCGTCGGCCACGACGGTCCGATCGAGGCGGCGCTGCTCGCCGACCGCCCGGTCGAGGAGCGGCTGCGTCCGCACTGGGCGGTCACCTGGGCCGTCCCGGTGGACGGCGACGGCACGCCCGTCCGGCCCGGCACCGCGCCCGTGGTGCACGCGCCGACGCCGACCGACGAGCCCCTCGGCGTGCCCGCGCTGCTGATCGCCTCCCTGCCGCTGGACCCGACGCGGCGCCACCCCGCGCCCGGCCCGCTGACCGACTTCCTGGTGGAGCGGGCGGCCGACGCCTACGCCGAACTGCTCGGCGAGTGGCGGCCGGTGACGACCGGCACCATCGATCTGGTGCCCGGTCCGCTCGGCAAGGGCGAGCTCGACGGGGCGCTGCGCGCCGCCGTGCTGAAGCGGCTGCCCCGGGTCGCCTTCCTGGAGCCCGCGCTGCCCCGCGAGGGCGCGGGCGACGACTCCGGACCGGCCGCGGGCGACGACTCCGGGCTGCCGGACCGGGAGACCCCGCCCGCGCTGCGCCCCATCGAGGCCGAGGTGCTGGAGGGCGGCGGTGCGGAGACGGTGCGGGTGCTGGCCGAGGTGCTGCCGAGCCTGCTGCCCGCCGGTCTGGAGCGCCGGGTCGAGCTGCGCACGCTGGGTGTCGCCCGGGTGCCGCTGACGGAGGCGATCGACCGCCTGGCCGGCCTGGAGCGGGCGCCGGAGTGGTGGCGCCGGCTCTACGACAGCCTCGCCGGTGTCGACCCGGACCGGCTGACCGGCCTGCCGGTGCCGCTCGCCGACGGGCGCACCACCATCGGCCCCCGCCAGACGCTGCTGCCGCTCGCCGACACCCCGCCGCACCTGGCCCGTCTCGGCCTGAAGGTGGTCCACCCCGACGCGTCCCACCCGCTGCTGGAGAAGCTGGGCGCGCTGCCCGCGACGCCGCGGGCCGTGCTGACGACCCCGCAGGTGCGGGCCGCCGTCGCCGGATCGCTCGACGCCGGGGAGATCTGGGACGAGGACGCGGACGCCCTCGACGCCGACGAGCTGGCGGAGACCGTGCTCGCCCTGGTGCGGGACGCCGAGCTGGAGCCGGGTGACGAGCCGTGGCTCGGCGCGCTGGCCCTCGCCGACGAGGACGGCGAGCTCGCGCCCGCCGGTGAACTCGTGTTGCCCGGCAGCCCGTTCGCCTCGGTGATGCGCGAGGGCGAGCTGGCGCTGTGCGACGCCGACCTGGCGGACCGCTGGGGCGAGCAGCCGCTCGCGGCCTGCGGCGTGCTGGCCGACTTCGCCCTGGCCCGGGCCACCGACGTCGTTCTCGATCCCGACGAACTGGAGCCCCGCGAGGGCGACTTCGCCGAGCCGGACGACGCCGGTCTGCTGGACGCGGTCGACGTCTGGTGCGAGGACGTGCTCGACCGGCTGCCCGACACCCCGCTGCCCCCGGTCGCCACGGAGATCGTCGCCGTGCGGGACCTCGACCTCGTCGACGACGACCGCTGGCCGCAGGCCCTCGCCCTGCTGGCGCAGCCCCCGCTGCGGGACGCGCTCACCCAGCCCGTGCGGGTGCTGCTCCCGGACGGCACCACGGAGACGGTCCGCCCGTACACCGCGTGGTGGCTGCGCGACCACCCGGTGCTCGACGGACGCCGCCCCGCGGGGCTGCGGGCGTCCGGCGCCGACCCGCTGCTGGAGGGCCTGTACGAGCCGGCCGACACCACCGGCTTCGAGGACGCCCAGGTGCTGGGCGCCCTCGGGGTGCGCACCTCGGTGGCCGCGCTGCTCGACGAGCCCGGGGGCGCCGCGGAGCTGCTGTCCCGCCTGGCGGACCCGGAACGCCCGGTGCGCCCGGCCCAGTTGCACGCCCTGTACACCGCGCTCGCCGATCTCGACCCGGAGCAGGTGACGCTCCCCGACGAGCTGCGGGCCGTCGTCGACGGCGAGGTGGTGGTCGTGGACGCCGCCGACGCGGTCGTCGCCGACACCCCCGACCTGCTGCCGCTCACCGCGGGGCTGCCGCTGCTGCCGGTGGCGCCCTCGCGCGCCGCCGACCTGGCGGAGCTGTTCCAGGTGCGCCGGCTCGGCGAGGCGGTCACGGCCGAGGTCACGACCGAGGGCGAGGAGCACGAGGTGCCCGCCTCGGTGCGCGTCCTGCTCGGCCCGGCGGCTCCCGAGACCTACGTCGAGCACGACGAACTCCTCGTCGGCGACACCGAACTGGACTGGCGCCGCACCCCGGACGGCACCATCCACGCCTCCACCTTCGAGGGCGTCGCGGCGGGCCTGGCCTGGGCCGCCGGCCAGTGGCCCCGCCGCTTCGAGGTCGCCGCCCTGCTGGAGGACGCCTCCCGCACGGCGGAACTGGAACGCGACCGCTGGTTCGACGCGTAGGCCGGAGGCGGTGACGGGGACCACCCGCGCCCCGGTGACCCGCCCTCGGCGCCGCCGGACTGTCAGCTTGCCGCCGCCAGGGCGCCCTGACGGCAGTCGCGGCACTGCTCCGTCCCTGCGGAGCGGAAGGCGAGCCCGCATCCGTCGCAGGTCACCATCGGCAGGACCGGGGGAGGGGCGGGCAACTCGGGCAGTGGCGGAGGGAGTTCGCGCAGCCGGTGGGCGAGGATGCGGGCGGGGCGGGCCAGCAGGCGGGCGGGGAGGCGGTCCGTGAGGTGGGCGGTGAGGTCCTCGGGCTCCACGCCCCCGGCCAGCCATCGGCACACGGCGGGGACGAGGTCGGCGGTTTCGCGGCGGGAGAGGATCAGCCGCCGGTCGACGAGCCGCAGCGAGGCGAGGATCACCTCGGCGCGGGGGTCCGGATCGGGTGGCGCGTCCGTCTCGTGGGCGGGGGGTGCGGTGTGCTCCCGGGCGGGCGGCGCGGCCGCTTGCGGGGCCGGCGGGGCTTGCGTGTCGCGGGCGGGTGGCGCGGCCGTTTCCGGGGCCGGTGGCGCTTGCGTGTCGCGGGCGGACGGCGCGTCCGACTCCGGGCCGCTGCCGGGGTGGTTGGCCTCCTGCGGAGGAGCGGGGGCCGCCGGGGTGCCCTGAGCGGGCGGGCGGTCGCGTGTCGTGCGCCGGGTGTCCGCGCCGTCGCCCGAGGGGGCCGGGGCGCCCTGCGTCGCGTCACCCACAGGCGGGTGGTCCGGCGTCACGTCCCCCGCGTCGGGGCCGTCCCCCGTCGCGCCCCGCGCCTCACGCGTCTGCCGGGCGGGAGCCGCCACGGAGGCCGCGCACACATCGCCCGGGGGTGCCCCGGTGCCGGGGCGCGGGGCGCGGCGAGGTGACGCGGCGCGGCGGGTGCCCGGGCGGGCCGGGTGGCCGGCGGGCGGGACGTCGTGGAAGAACGTCCGCGTCCCGACCCGGCCCCACGGGCCGCGCTCCACGCGGCGCGCGAGGTAGCCGTCCGTCTCCAGCTCCCGCAGGGCGCGGGAGATCAGCGTCTCGCCCTCGGTGAAGTGCTCGCAGAGGGCGTCGATGCTCACGGCGGCGCCGTCGGGCAGCGACAGGATGTAGCCCGCGACACCCACCGTGACCGCGCTTCCGGGGCGCTGGAGCAGGGAGTTGGCGATCACCGTGAAGTCGGCGGTGAGCCGGGTGCGGACATGGATCACGCCGGACCTCGGAGTTCCGGGCGTCGAAGCCCCGGCGGACGGAGCTCCGGGCGTCGAAGCCCTGGCGGACGGAGCTCCGGGCGTCGAAGCCCCGGCGGACGGAGTTCCGGACATCGAGGCTCCGGAGGGCGGAGCTCCGGCGGGCGCGCACGGGGGCGCGTTAAACTGCGTGGCAGCCATCGGGAAGGGTCTTCTTCCAGATCGGTGAGGCCCTCGATCGGGATTGCCGTCCCGGCCGGGGGCCGCATATGTCTTCGGTTGTTGCGGCGAACGTAGCCGCCGCCTTCCCGCCCCCGCAAGCTCATCACCCGTCCGGGTGACGGGCGGGAGGGGAGGGAGGGCAGGGGTTCTTTCCCCCGGGTTCTTTCAGGGAGTTCGTGGCCCACCGGCCCCCCGTGGACCACGCCCCGGTGGGCCCGGCACGCGGCTCACGGGCCGGGGCCCGGCGGGCTCAGAGGCGGTCGTCGGCCTTCAGGCCGTCCACGAAGGCGGCCCAGCCGGCCGGTGCGAACACCAGGTGCGGCAGGTGCGGCGCCTTGCTGTCACGCACCGGGATCACGCCGGGGACCCCGTCCGCCACCTCGACGCAGTTCCCACCCTCCTGATTGCTGTGACTGCTCTTTCGCCAGACGGCGTTGTGCAGGGGAAGGGCGTCTCGGGTCACGGTGGTCCTCCTCCATCGCGGATCGGATCAGTTCGAGCGACCTGCGCGGGGGCAGGGCCGCCGTCCGGAGCCGATCGTAGGACACCGCGAACCGCCGTACGTCGGACGGATCTTCGAAGAGGCGCCCGTGGTCCGCGCCCTCCGTGTAGGCGACTTCGGAGCCGTCGGGCAGCGTGAGCACGGTGAGTGAGCCGCCCAGCATGTCGTGCTCGCCCTCCGTGAAGGGAAGCACCTGCACGGTGATGTGGCGTTTCCCCGGCGGCCGTCAGCAGCGCGGCGAGCTGGCGGCGCATGACCTCGGCCCCGCCGATCCGCTTGCGCAGCACCGTCTCGTCCAGGATCACCAGCAGTTCCGGGCGGTCGTCCGAGGCCAGGCGCTTCTGCCGCTCCATCCGGGCGGCGAGGCGCTCCTCCAGGTGCTCGGCGTCCCGGTGGGACAGGCCGACGCTCAGGACCGTCCGGGCGTACTCCTCGGTCTGGAGCAGGCCCGGCACCACATGGGCCGCGTACTCACGGATGGAGACGGCCCGCGCCGCGTAGGCCATGAACGTCCGCGACCAGTCGGGGAACGCCTCGCGGTGGACGTGCGGCCACAGGTCGACCAGCAGGCCGTCGGCGCCCAGTGCCGCGTCGAGCGCCCGCGCCAGCTCCCGCGTCGGCCGGGCGCCCGAGGCCCGTTCCACCTGGGTGATCCGGGTGCTCACCACATGGGTGCGCGGCCCGAGTTGGGCCTGGGTGAGACCGGCCGCCGTGCGCAGCCTGCGCACCCGGGAGCCGAAGAGGGCGGCCATCGACGCGTCCGGATCGATGTCCTTGGCCATGGGCTCACTCCCGTTCCTTACGGCTGGTGATGTAAGGCCGTACACCCTTCCGACCCTAGGGCCGCGCCAGCACGCTTGACCACGGAAGGTCACCATCCGTACACCCACGGGTGGTGCTCGTGGCGACAGGGACGAACAGGACGGGCGACGCGGTGCGGGAGACCACGACGACACGGGGCACGGACCCCGCACGGACGGAACAGGGCGACGGACGAGAGGAGTTCGCGCCGACGGAGCAGGGCGACGCACGCGAGGAGCTCGCGCCGACGGAACAGGGCGACAGGAGCGAGCAGGTCGCGCGGACGGAACAGGGCCACGGACGCGAGGAGTTCGCGGCGATGTTCGGGGCCACCCGGCGCGGGGCGCGCCTCGCCCGCCGGGTCGCGGTGCGGCATCTCGCCGCGTGGGGCCACCACCCCGGAACGGACCTCTCCGAGACCGTCGCCCTCCTGGTGGCCGAGCTGGCGGGCAACGCGGTCCGCCACGGCCGGGTGCCGGGCCGCGACTTCCGGCTGGCCCTGCGCCTGGACCGGGCGCGGGCACTGGTGCGCGTCGAGGTCGCGGACGCGTGCGCGCTGCTGCCGCCTGCGGTGCGGCCGCAGCCCGCCGACGACGACGAGTCCGGGCGCGGGCTGCTGCTGGTGGAAGCGCTCGCCGACCGCTGGGGCGCCGAGCCGCGCGACCCGGTCGGCAAGACGGTGTGGGCCGAGGTGTCGGCGGCGGCGGGCGGGGACCGGTAGGGTCGGGATCATGACTGCCGGGTCGGCCACGTGCCGCACACAAGAGAGCCGCCCGGCTGCCGCGTGACCTCGCGGCGGGCCAGGGGCCCGCCCGTCTCTCCGCGTCTTCCCCTTCATCGAGGATCCGGCCCGGAGAGAGAGTCACCCCGCCATGCAGCAGCAGTATTCGCCCGTCACCACCGTGCAGTTGAACCACACCGCCGTCTATGCCAGGGACCGGCGGCTGTCCGCCGACTTCCTCGCCGCCGTCCTGGGGGTCGAGGTGGGCGCGCCGTTCGGCCCGTTCCTCCCCGTCGACCTGGGCAACGGCGTGACGCTGGACTACTACGAGCTCACCGACGAGCCCGTCCAGTCGCAGCACTACGCCTTCCTCGTCCCCGACGAGGAGTTCGACGGCATGATCGCCCGGCTGGAGGCCCTCGGGGTGACCTACTACGCCGACCCGCCCCACACCGAACCCGGCGCGGTCAACCACCTCTTCGGCGGCCGGGGCGCCTACTTCGACGATCCCTCGGGCCACAACATGGAGATCATGACCCGGCCCTACGCCCGGCCGTGACGGGCGTGGCCCGAGCGGCGGCGCCCGTCACGGCGCCGCCGCCCGGGCCGGGCCCCGCGGCGACGCGGATCGCCCTCCCCACCCGCTGGGCTCGGCTATTGCGGTGAGCCGCAACAGCATCGTCGGACCGCCCTCACCTCGGTGATCCTGGTCCTGCCGGGGGACGCCGGGCACGATCCGAACCGAGGGGGACACATGGGCAGCAGAGGATGGAAGCCGGTCATCGTCGCGCTGAGCGCCGCGATCGCGACCGTACTTCCCATGAGCACGGCGCAGGCGGACTACCCGGGGAACTCGGATTCCTTCGGCACCACGTTCGTGGACGGCGACGGTGTTCTCACCGACGACTTCGGCGACCACTTCGACGAGCTCGGGAACTCGCTGTGCCAGGGCTGCGGGGAGTCGTCGAACACCGACATCGTCATGTTGTGGCAGAGCATCCTGGTCGCCGAGCACCACCTGAACTTCTCGGAGGTGGACGGGGACTTCGGGCCCAGGACCAAGGCCGCCACCGTCAAGTGGCAGCAGAGCCGGGGGCTCCTCGCCGACGGCATGGTCGGCGACGCCACCTGGAGCAGGGCCGACGACCGGCTCGTCTGGGTCGGCTCGACCGGCTCGACCGTGCGGTACAAGAGCGCCGGCGACTTCGGATTCGTGGAACTCCACCGCGGCGACAGCGACAAGTACCGCGACGGGGGTGCCTACCACCTTCACAAGGTCATGCAGGGGGACGGCGTTGACGTCTACACCGGCAGCACCCGCATCTTCCACCGCGTCAAGACGATCAGCTAGGGCACGGGCGTGCGCCCCCTGCCGCCGCCCGCCTGACACGGCGGGCGGCGGCAGGGGGCGTCGTCGGCTGCCCTCGGCACCGCGTCCGTCAGGGCGCCGTCGCCGCGGCCGGGGTGCCGGCCGGGCGGTAGCCCTCGGCCTGGATGGCGAACAGCCGGGCGTACTGGCCGCCCGCCGCCGTCAGTTCCTCGTGGCTGCCGCGCTCGACGACCCGGCCGTCCTCCAGCACCACGATGACGTCCGAGTCCCGGACGACACCGAGCCGGTGGGAGACGAGCAGGCTCGTGCGGCCCGTGCGGTGCTCCCGCAGCCGGCGGTGGATGGCGTGCTCGGCGTCCGCGTCGAGGCCCGAGCCGGGCTCGTCGAGGATCAGCAGGTCGGAGTCCCGCCGCAGCAGGGTGCGGGCGAGCGCGACGCGCTGCCACTGGCCGCCGGAGAGCACCACGCCGGTCGTCGGGTCGTTCTCGTCGCCCTCGAAGTAGATCCGGCTGAGCAGGGTGTCGTACCCCTGCGGCAGCCCCGTCAGCTTCTCGTCCACGTCGGCCAGCCGGGCGGCGGCGCGCACCCTCGGCCGGTCGTCGAGCGCGGGGAGGTCGCCGATGCCGATGTTCTCGGACGCGGTGAGGTCGTAGCGCATGTAGTCCTGGAACAGCACGCCCACCCTGCGGCGCAGTTCCTCGGGCGGGACGCTGCGGATGTCGACGCCGTCCCACAGGATCGTGCCCCGGGTCGGGTCGTAGAAGCGGCAGAGCAGCTTGATCAGGGTGCTCTTGCCCGCCCCGTTCAGCCCCACCAGCGCCACCGACGAGCCGTGCTCCAGGGTGAGGTCGAGCCCGCTCAGCACCCAGGGGTGGTCGTCGCCGTAGCGGAACCACACGTCGCGCAGCTCGATGCCCCGGCGCAGCGGGGCGAGCGTGCCGGAGGCCGGGGGGAGGTCGTCCGGTTCGGAGACGATCGCCCGGTGGTACCGGAAGAGCAGCATGGCCCGGTACGCGGCGGCGATGCCGGAGGCGAGGCCGACGAGCGCCCCCTGCGCCCCGGCCACGGCCGCGGCGAAGGCGGTGACCGAGCCGATGCTCAGATCACCGGCGGCGGCTGCCGAGACCGCCCAGACCAGGCCGCCGCCGGCCACCGTCGCCGACAGCAGCCCGAGCAGGCCCTGGGTGCGGAACTCGCGCCCCGCGAGCCGGCGTTCGCCCCGGTGGGTGACCTCCAGCTCGCCCAGCATGCGGTCCTTGAGGAAGCCCCCCAGGCCGAACATCCGGGTCTCCTGCACGGCGGTGAGGTCGGAGATCAGGGTGGAGTAGAAGATCTCCCGGCGCGCGGCGGGGGAGACCGAGGCGAGCATCTTCACGTGCCGGCGCGTCAGGCTGAGGTGCACCAGCAGCGCGGGCACCGCGGCGGCCGCCACCAGCACCGCCATCGTGGGACTCAGCACGGCCAGCGTCGCCATCAGACTGACGATCGTGATCACACTGCGGGCGATGTCGAAGAGCCCGGCCGTGGTGGAGCCGAGCGACGCGCCGGACGCCTGGGCGGCCATGGAGAGGTCGTTGCGGAAGGACGGGTCCTCGAAGCGCGCCAGGCCCTGGAGCCGGTTGAGGCGGGTGTAGAGCTCGTCCTTCATGGTGCGGTCGAGCCGCCGGTTCAGCTCGTCGCGGAGGAAGCGGGACAGATGCGGCAGGAAGCCGGTGCCGAGCCCCACCGCCGCCAGCGCGACCGCCCAGCGCACGGCACCGGAGACGTCCCCCGCGGTGAGGGCGTCGATGACGAACTTCGTGAACCAGGCGGTGGCCGTCGGCAGCAGACCGGCGAGCAGGGTGATGGCCAGATAGACGAGGCAGCGGGCGCGCCCGGCGCGCCAGCACAGGCCCAGGGCGACGCCGAGCAGCCGCACGACCTCCAGCCGGCCGCCGAGGCCGCCGCCCGCGCCGCCCGGGGCGGGGCCGCCGCCCGGCGCGGCAGCGGCCTTCGGGGCCGGGCGGGCGCTCACGCGGCGGGGACCCGGGAGGCCAGCGCGCGGGCGGACGTGGCGGCCCCGGTGATCGTGCCGTCGGCGTCGACGAGCGCGTAGGTCGGGAACGCCTTGAGGCCGATGCTGTTCACCAGGGTCATCGCCTCGTCGACACGGGTGACGGGCACCTCGCCGCCCACCGCCGCGAGCAGTTCCTCGGCCTGCGGCCCCTTCCCGGAGACCACGGCCGCGGCGCCGTCGAACGCGCGGGCCTCCTCGGCGAAGTCCGGGGCGTGCTCGTGGCACACGTCGCAGTTCGCGTCGAAGAACGCCACCACCCGCTCGGCGGGACCGCCGGCCAGCTCGGGGAGCGTCTGGCCCACCACGTCCTCCGGATCCCAGGGCTCGAACTCCGGCCGGGGGGCGGCCAGCCGGTCCAGTTCGGCGGTGTTCTCCCGCAGCCTGCGCAGCACGGCGAAGGTGAGGAAGAGGTCGAACACGCAGAGCACGCCGACCACCACGACGGCACAGATGAGGTAGATCATGACAAGTCTCGCTTCGGGTCGGAGAAGAGGAAGGCCAGATCGTCGAGGCGGAGCACCAGCAGCGCGCCGAGCAGGGCCACCGCGAGCGCGACGACGGTCCCCGCCGCGTGCGGCGGCCATCCGGAGGCCCAGGCGCCCGCGGCGAGTCCGGCGCCGCCGATCGCGGCGAGCGCCAGGTTCCGCACCACATGGATCAGGCCGAGCGGCGCGGCCGAGGCGCCGAAGCAGCGGCAGGTCGCCGTGCCGTCACCCCGCCGCAGTGCCAGGACGATGCCGGCGGAGAACGCCAGCAGCAGCGCCACCGCCAGGGCGAGGCCCGCGACCGCCGTCGCGGGCACCACCAGCAGGACCGCCGTGACGGCCTCCACCGCCACCACCGCGGTGGCGGCCGCCCGCGACAGCCGCCGTGACAGCAGGCGCAGGGCGACGATCGACGCGCGGAACTCGGCGAACGCCGCGCGACTGCGCGTCTTGCCCACCAGGGCGGCGAGGAAGACGACCAGAAGCAGCGCGCGGCATCCGAGCATCAGGTACGTCACGCGGAACGGCCCGTCAGCAGCCGATTTCGAAGTACTTGCAGGTGGAGCAGCTCGTCCTGCCGCCCACGACGTGGCAGAGCTTCTGCCAGCGGCCGATCGCGTCCCACGCGTCGACGTGCGCGCAGCCGGTGCAGTACTGGTAGAAGGACGTGTCGGCGGCGGCCGTGGCGCGCGGCACCAGGCGGTCGAG
The DNA here is from genome assembly GCF_016919245.1 of Streptomyces zhihengii. Lineage (NCBI taxonomy): Bacteria > Bacillati > Actinomycetota > Actinomycetes > Kitasatosporales > Streptomycetaceae > Streptomyces > Streptomyces zhihengii. The sequence continues at coordinate 4,631,392 of NZ_JAFEJA010000001.1, forward strand.
CACCTTGTCCATGAGGTTGGTCATGGTGGTTCCCCTCGTTCGTTCGGTCAGGAGCGCTGTTCGGTCAGGAGCGCGACACCGGTGTGAACGGCCCGTACACGGGCCGGTGTACGGCGCACGGACGGGTGTCGCGGGTGTGCGGCGGACCGGGTCACGCCGGTGCGGGATCCCGGCGCCGGTGCGCGTCCTCCCCGCCACGGGGGCGGGGAGGACGCGCGGCACAGCGAGGCGTCCGGGGACGCCCCTGGGTCAGGCGCAGCCGATCTCGAAGTAGATACAGCCGGTGCAGCCGGTCTTGCCGCCCACGACGTGGCAGAGCTTCTGCGTGTGGCCGACCGCGTCGAGCATCTCGACGTATCCGCAGGCGCCGCAGTTCTTGTAGTACGACGTGTCGGCGCTGGCGGTGGCGCGCGGCACCAGGCGGTCGAGCACCTTGTCCATGAGGTTGGTCATGGTGGTTCCCCTCGTTCGTTCGGTCAGGTGCACGTGATCGGTCGGGACCACGTGTTCGGTCAGGAGCGCGACGCGGGTGCGAACGGCGCGTACACGGGCCGGTGTACGGCGCCGGGGTGCGTCGCGGCGGTGTGGGCATCCGGGGATGCCCACGGGATCACTTGCAGCCGACGCTGAAGTAGAGGCACCCCGTGCAGCCGGTCTTGCCGCCCACGACGTGGCAGAGCTTCTGCCAGTGGCCGACATGGCCGTACTCCTCGACGTACGTGCAGACGTCGCAGTTCTTGTAGTACGACGTGTCGGCGCTGGCGGTGGCGCGCGGCACCAGGCGGTCGAGCACCTTGTCCATGAGGTTGGTCATGGTGGTTCCCCTCGTTCGGTCGGTCAGGATCGCCACGACCCTACGAACGGCCCGTACACGGGCCGATACACGCCGCGTGGACGGGCGTCGCGGCCGTGTGGCGGGCCGTCAGGGGCGGCAGGGACCCGAGGCGCGGGTACGCGACCAGCCGGGCTCCGGCAGCTCGGCCGCGTACAGCCGCAGCAGCCGGTGCATCCGGAAGTGGCCGTGCCCCAGCGACTCCAGCAGCCGCGCCGCCACCAGCTCGTCGAGGGCCGCCTCCGCCGAGGCCATGTCCGAACCCAGCCAGACGGCGGCCGACTTGAGGTGCATGCCGCCCGGGTGCACCCGCCCGAGGATCCGGAACGCCCGTGCGGCGGCAGGGTCGGTGAGCTTGTCGTAGCCGGCCGCGAAGCACGCGCGCAGATCGAGGTCGCCCGCCGTCCACTCCGCGAGCCGACGCCGCGCCAGACGCTCCGCCAGACAGGAGACCGGCAGATCCGGCCGGGCCGCGAGCCGTGCTCCCGCGATCCGCAGGGCCAGCGCGTGGCCGCCGGCCTCCCGCGCGATGGCTGCCAGGGCCTCCGGTTCCGCGGCGGCGCGCTCCTCGCCCACCTGGAGCGTCAGCATCGCCACCGATGCGGCGGGACACAGGCCGCGCAGCGCGATCTGCTCGGCGTCCAGCGCGGAGAGCACCGCCCGCCCGGTGACCAGTGCGCCGCAGTCGCGGCCCGCGGGCAGCAGCGGGCGCACCTGACCGGTACTCGCCGCGTTGTCCAGCACGACCAGCACCCGGCGCCCGGCGAGCAGCGACTGGTAGAGCGCGGCGGCCTCCGCGGATCCGGCCGGGATACGGCTCCGGTCCACCCCCAGCGCACGGAGGAACCGGCCCAGCACCTCGGCCGGGGCGAGCGCCCTGGTCCGGTGGCTCGCGCCCTGGAGGTCGGCGTACAACTGCCCGTCGGGGTAGTGGTCGGCGACCGCGTGGGCGGCACGCAGCGCCAGGGCGGACTTCCCGAAGCCGCCCGGCCCGTGGACCGCGACCACCACGGGCACGGCGCCGGGGGCCAGCGCGGCCTTGATCCGGGTGAGTTCGGCTCCGCGTCCCACGTACAGCGTGGGAGCGGGCGGCAGTTGGCGGGGCAGGGGGCCGCGCGCGTCCGGCCGGCCGGGGGGCGAGCCGTCCTCCGGGCCGGGGCGCGGTGCGGCCGGCGCCGAGGGGGCGGCCCGGTCCGTGCGGGGGGCGGATCCGAGGGGCGTCTCCAGGTGGGGGTCGCGCGCCAGGACCGCCTGCTGGAGCAGGGACAGGTCGCGCCCCGGCTCGATGCCGAGCTCGGTCCGCAGCGCCCGTCTGACCTGGCGGTACACCCGCAACGCGGCGTCGACGTCACCGGCGCGGTAGTGCGCCAGCATCAGATGCCGGTGGGCGCGCTCGCGCAGCGGATGGAGTTCGGCGAAGGGGCGCAGCCGGGCCACCACCCCGCGGTGGTCGCCGAGCGCGAGGCCCGCCTCGGCGCGGTCCTCGACCGTCTGCGCGTACTCCTCGCCGAGGGAGTCGGCGAGGTCGCCGAGCGCCGGTCCGAGGGGCACGTCCTCCAGCGGTGTGCCGCGGAAGTGGGCGAGGGCGCGGTCGAAGGCGCCGGCGGCGGCCCCGGCGTCCGAGGCGCCCAGGGCCCGGCGTCCGGCCTCCGCCGCCGTGCGGAACGCGGACAGGTCCAGTTCGTCCTCGCCCGGTTCCACGCGCAGGGCGTAGCCGGACGCCGAGGTGGTCAGCCGCTCCGCGAGACCGGGGTCGCTGCGCCGCAACCGCATGACGTACGTCCGCAGATTGGGCACGGCCGACGTCGGCACCCGCTCCCCCCAGATCTCCCGCGTCAGGGCCGGCACGGCGACGAACCGGCCCTCGGCGGCCAGCAGGAGCGCGGCGACCGTCTGCTGATTGCCCCGGGCGATGCGGACGGGATGCTCGCAGGTGCGGATGTCGAGGGGGCCGAGGACCCGGAACCTCATCGGGCGGAGAGCCGTCGGACGACCACGCCCATCAGCCGCTCCGCGGGGAACAGCCCCCGGTGCCGGGAGTCGATGCTGTCGGCGAGGTTGTCGCCGAGCACCGCGAAGCTGCCCGGCCCCACCCGGCCCGCGCCGGGCTCCGCGCCCGTGCCCGGGTCGCCGAGGTCCGCGCCCTCCGCGCCCTCCGCGCCGGGCACACCGGGCGGCAGCGGGTCGCCGGGCAGGGCGGCGACCCGCTTGACGTTCCAGACCCGTCCGTCGGGGCCCGCCTCGGCGGCGCTCCGGTAGGGCCCGCGCGACGGCGGCTCCAGCACCACGATGTCGCCGACCTTCACGCGGCGCAGGCGTCTTCGTCTGACCAGCACGCGGTCGCCGTCGACGACCGCCGGTTCCATGCTGGTGCCCTGGACGGACACCACCACCAGACTCCGCCGTGCCCAGACGGCACCGGTACAGATGACGATCACACCCAAGGCCACGCTTGTCAGGAACACGCTTTCACACTAGCCACAGTGATCGAAAAGTCGATCGAATTTCATCTGCTGGATGGGGAGTTGGCGTGCGGGCGGTCCCGTTCCGGGAGGAGTGCCGCCGCCTCACGCCGGGAAGCGGCGTCCCACCCAGCGCCAGGCGACCTCCAGGACGGCCGCCGCCGTGGCCGCGATCGCGACCGCCGTCCACGGCATCACCGTGCCCACCAGCTTCAGCGCGAAGAACTCCTGGAGCCAGGGGACCACCAGCACCAGCAGGAAGCCGCCGCCCATCGCCCCGACCAGGGCGAGCCGCCACCAGGTGTAGGGGCGGGCGATGATCGCCAGCACCCACAGCGAGACCAGGAACAGGCAGAGCGTCGCCGCACTCGTCTCGGCGCCCAGCGCCCCCGTGCCGCTGTAGTGCGACCGCGCCAGCAGGTACGTGCAGAACGTCGCCGCCGCCGCGATCACGCCCGCCGGGATCGCGTACCGCATCACCCGGCGCACGAAGTGCGGCTTCGCGCGCTCCTTGTTGGGCGCGAGCGCGAGGAAGAAGGCGGGCACCCCGATGGTCAGCGTGGAGAGCAGCGTCAGATGCCGGGGGAGGAACGGGTACTCCACCTGCGAGCAGACCACCAGCACCGCCAGCAGGACGGAGTAGACCGTCTTCGTCAGGAACAGCGTCGCGACCCGGGTGATGTTGCCGATCACCCGGCGGCCCTCCGCCACCACCGAGGGCAGCGTGGCGAAGCTGTTGTTGAGCAGCACGATCTGCGCCACGGCACGGGTCGCCTCCGACCCCGACCCCATGGACACCCCGATGTCCGCGTCCTTCAGCGCGAGGACGTCGTTGACGCCGTCGCCCGTCATCGCCACCGTGTGGCCGCGGGACTGGAGCGCGCCGACCATGTCGCGCTTCTGCTGGGGGGAGACCCGGCCGAAGACCGCGTTCGCGTCGATCGCCTCGCCCATCTCGTCCCGCTCGGCCGGCAGCTTGCGGGCGTCGACGGTGTCCGAGGCGCCGGGCAGGCCGAGCTTGGCCGCCACCGCGCCGACGGCGACCGCGTTGTCACCGGAGATGACCTTCGCCGCGACGTCCTGCTCGGCGAAGTAGCGCAGGGTGTCCGAGGCGTCCGGCCGCAGCCGCTGCTCCAGCACGACGAGGGCGGTGGGCTCCGCCCCGGCGGCGGGGGATTCGGCGTCGAGCTCCGCCGCCGCCCGGGCCAGCAGCAGCACCCGCAGGCCCTCGCGGTTGAGGGCGTCGACCTCGGTCAGCGCGGGGTCGTCGGCCGGGAGCAGCACATCGGGCGCGCCCAGCAGCCAGGTCGACGCGGCGCCGCCCCCCTCGTCGAAGGTCGCGCCGCTGTACTTGCGGGCCGAGGAGAAGGGGAGCGCGGCGGTGCACCGCCAGGCCGTCCCGTCCGGATAGGCGTCGACGACGGCCTGGAGGGAGGCGTTCGGCCGGGGGTCGGAGGCGCCGAGCGCGCCGAGCACCTGCCGCAGCCGCCCCTCGTCGGCGCCGTTCAGCGCCCGCAGCTCCGTGACGTCCATGCCGCCCTCGGTGAGCGTGCCCGTCTTGTCGAGGCAGACCACGTCGACCCGGGCCAGGCCCTCGATGGCCGGCAGTTCCTGCACCAGGCACTGCTTGCGGCCCAGCCGGATCACCCCGATGGCGAACGCGACGGAGGTCAGCAGCACCAGACCCTCGGGGATCATCGGCACGATGCCGCCGACGGTCCGCGCGATGGAGTCCTTGAGGTCGTTGTCCTTCACGATCAACTGGCTGATGATCAGACCGGTCGCGGTCGGGATCATCATCCAGGTCACGTACTTGAGGATGGTGGAGATCCCGGAACGCAGCTCGGAGTGGACCAGCGTGAAGCGGGACGCCTCCTCCGCGAGCTGGGCCGCGTACGCCTCGCGCCCCACCTTGGTCGCGGTGAACGCGCCCCCGCCCGCGACGACGAACGAGCCCGACATGACCTGGTCCCCGGGCTGCTTGAGCACCGGGTCGGCCTCGCCCGTCAGCAGCGACTCGTCGATCTCCAGGCCGTCCGCCTCCGCGATCTCGCCGTCGACCACGACCTTGTCGCCGGGGCCGAGTTCGACGAGATCCCCGAGGACGATCTCGGAGGTGGAGACGGGGGCGGCGGTGCCGTCCCTGCGCACCCGGGGTTTCGCCTCGCCGATCACGGCGAGCGAGTCCAGCGTCTTCTTGGCGCGCAGCTCCTGGATGATGCCGATGCCGGTGTTGGCCACGATCACGAAGCCGAAGAGGCTGTCCTGGATCGGCGCGACGAAGAGCATGATCACCCACAGCACGCCGATGATGGCGTTGAAGCGGGTGAAGACGTTGGCGCGGACGATGTCGACGGCCGAGCGCGAACTGCGCACCGGTACGTCGTTGACCTCGCCCCGGGAGACCCGCTCGGCGACCTCGGCCGAGGTGAGCCCCGTCGCCGCCCCCTGGCCACGCCGGCTGGGCGGCGGGTTCCTGGGATGCACGGGGTCGAGTTCGGCCCCCGCGTCGATCACGGGTGTGCGGCCGCCCGGCTCGGGCCCGTCGGTGTCGATGTCCGCCCCATGCGTCATGGTTCCGACGGTACGGGGGCGACGGCGCGTCCACCCCCCGAGCGGCGGAAGATCCGACCGTGGTCGTACGGAGATCGTCCCGTGGTGCCACCCGGGAGGCTCCTGGGGGCCGGGCGGCCGGGAGCGCGGTCGGACGGTCGGGCGGGGTGCGAGGGGGCGGGGCCGGGCGCGCGGGGCGCGGTGCGGGGCCGGCTTCGGCGCCGGGCCCGGGTCAGGCGGGGGTGCCGGGCTCCGGGGCGGCGCCGGGTTCCGGGGCGGCGCCGGAGGCTTCGGCCGCCTTCGCGCGCTTGATCGCCGCGTCCCGGCTGCGCACGTACCAGATGCCGATCAGGCCGAGCCCCGCGCCGGCCAGGCAGGTCCACACCCACCAGGTCAGGTCGCGGTCGTCGAACCAGCCGTAGAACGGGACCTGGACGAGGAACATGACGAACCACAGGATCGTGCCGCCGGTGATGGTGGCGACGATCGGACCCTCAAGGGGTTCGGGTGCCTCGTGCCGGGGGGTCCACTTCGCCATGGGCACCAGTCTAGAGCGGGGCCCCGGCGCCCCCTCCACGGCCCGGCGGCCGGCCTGTTCCGGTAGGCCCGCGACGCCCGGCGGCCGGACCGCGATGCCCGGCGGCCGGCTCCCGGAGCGGCGGTTCGATACCTCGTCCGTCACAGCGGCCCCTTGCGCCCCATGGGTCTACGCGCGGAGATGGCGATCTTTCGTTCATATGTTCATACTGAAACTGTTTACGGCTGGCTGGTTTCCGTCGTGGGAACGTACAAACAGCGGCCGTATTTCTGTGTCACCCCCCGTCCCCTCGCACCACTGAGGTTCCGCATGTCCTCCTCGGCCACCGCCAAGGTCGATCAGCCCGACCTGCCGCCGGCTTCCCCGCAGCAGCCCGTCGGCGGCCTGGACCGCTTCTTCAAGATCTCGGAGCGCGGCTCGACCGTTGCCCGCGAGGTGCGTGGCGGATTCGCCACCTTCTTCGCGATGGCCTACATCCTCGTGCTGAACCCGATCATCCTCGGCAGCGCCAAGGACATGTACGGGCACCAGCTCGACGGCGGCCAGCTCGTCACCGCGACCGTGCTCACCGCGGCGTTCTCCACCCTGCTCATGGGCGTCATCGGCAACGTCCCGATCGCGCTCGCCGCCGGACTCGGCGTCAACACCGTGGTCGCCCTCCAGCTCGCGCCCAAGATGTCCTGGGCCGACGCCATGGGCATGGTCGTGCTCGCGGGTGTGGTCGTGATGCTGCTGGTCGCCACGGGCCTGCGCGAACGGGTGATGAACGCCGTGCCGCTCGGCCTGCGCAAGGGCATCGCCATCGGTATCGGCCTGTTCATCATGCTCATCGGCCTGGTGGACTCCGGCTTCGTGTCCCGTCTCCCCGACGCCGCGCAGACCACCGTCCCGCTCGGCCTCGGCACCGGCGGCCACCTCACCGGCTGGCCGATCCTCGTCTTCGTCCTCGGCACGCTGCTCACCCTCGCGCTGATGATCCGCAAGGTGCCCGGCGCGATCCTGATCTCGATCGTCGTGATGACCGTCTTCGCGATGGTCGTCCACGCCGTCGCCGACGTGAAGAGCTGGGGCCTCACGACGCCCGAGTGGCCCGGCAACCCGGTCGCGTCCCCCGACTTCGGCCTGGTCGGCCAGGTCAGTCTGTTCGGCGGCTTCGAGAAGGTCGGCCTGCTCACCGGCTGCCTCTTCGTCTTCACCGTGCTGCTGTCCTGCTTCTTCGACGCGATGGGCACCATCATGGGCGTCGGCGACGAGGCCAAGCTGATGGACAAGGACGGCAACTTCCCCGGCATCAACAAGGTGCTGATCGTCGACGGCATCGCCGTCGCCGCGGGCGGCGCCAGCTCCGCCTCCGCCAACACCTGCTTCGTGGAGTCCACGGCCGGCGTCGGCGAAGGCGCGCGGACGGGCCTCGCCTCCGTCGTCACCGGCGCGCTCTTCTCGGTGGCGCTGTTCCTCACGCCGCTCGCCACGATGGTGCCCTCCCAGGCGGCCACCCCGGCGCTGCTCGCGGTCGGCTTCCTGATCCTGGCCGGTTCGGTCAAGGACATCGACTGGAGCGACTGGACGATCGCCATCCCGGCGTTCCTCGCGATGGTGATGATGCCGTTCACCTACTCGATCACCAACGGCATCGGCATCGGCTTCATCTCCTTCGCCGTGCTGCGCCTGGCCGCCGGCCGCGGGCGCGAGGTGCCCGCCGCGATGTACGCGGTGTCGGCGGTCTTCCTCTTCTACTACGCGATGCCGGCGCTGGGCCTGACCTGATCCTGGCCGGACGGGGCCGGATCCGGCCCCGTCCCGTAGAACTTCTCCGTCTCGTCGACCGCCGCCTTGAAGCGTTCGTCGAAGTCGTCGCGAATGAGCGTCCGGACCACATAGTCCTGGACGCTCATCTGCCTTCTGGCGGCGTGCTGCTTGAGCCGGTCGAGCAGCTCACTGTCTATCCGCAGGCTGAGCACTGTCGATCCCATGCGAGCCAGAGTCGCGGCGTCCGCGCGGGCCATGGGGCACTTTCCGGCTGCATCTCACTCATATGGGTGACGAAACGATTCGGCCCGTAACGGAGCCACCGGGCCGGCTCCGAGCGGTCGGCATGCCGACTGGTATTTAGCCAGGGTAATGAGTTACGCTAATGAACATGCCTGACCTGTCCCACGGTACTGACGCCGACGTCGCAGCCGTGAACGCCCTCCGCTCCGCCGTCATGCGGCTCGGAAGGCGCCTGAAGCACCAGCGCGTCGACGAGTCGCTGAGCCCGACGGAGATGTCCGTCCTCGGCACGCTCGCCCGGTGCGGCTCCGCCACCCCCGGCGAGCTGGCCCGCAAGGAACACGTCCAGCCACCGTCGATGACCCGCATCGTCGCCCTGCTGGAGGCCAAGGGACTGGTCCGGCTGGAGCCGCATCCCGACGACCGCCGGCAGAAGGTCGTCAGCCAGACCGAGCAGGCCGAGGCCATGCTGGAGGAGAGCCGCCGCAAGCGGAACGCCTGGCTGACCGGCCTCGCCGAAGGACTCGACGACGACGAGTGGGCCACCCTGCGCGCCGCCGCCCCCGTTCTGGAGAAGCTCGCCCACCTGCAGTAACCGCCTACGCCGAGGAGGCGAACACTTTTGAGTACGGGATCCGGAGCAGACTCCGCCCCCGCACCCCCCGCCACCGACCCCACCCCCGTGAAGCAGACCATGTTCAGCTCGCTGAGGGTCCGGAACTACCGGCTCTTCGCGATCGGACAGGTGGTCTCCAACACCGGCACCTGGATGCAGCGCATCGCCCAGGACTGGCTGGTCCTGAGCCTCACCGGCTCGGCCTCCGCCGTCGGCATCACCATCGCGCTCCAGTTCCTCCCCATGCTCCTGTTCGGCCTGTACGGCGGCGTGCTCGCGGACCGGCTCCCCAAGCGGAGGCTGCTCCTCGCCACCCAGGCGGCGATGGGCGCGACCGGAGTCGCCCTCGCCGTCCTCACGCTCAGCGGACAGGTCCAGGTCTGGCACGTCTACCTCACGGCGTTCCTGCTCGGCCTCGTCACCGTCGTCGACAACCCGGCACGCCAGACGTTCGTCGCCGAGATGGTCGGCCCCGACCAGCTCCGCAACGCCGTCTCCCTGAACTCCGCGAACTTCCAGTCCGCGCGCCTCGTCGGCCCGGCGGTGGCGGGTGTCCTGATCACCGCCGTGGGCAGCGGCTACGCCTTCCTCTTCAACGGCCTGTCGTTCCTCGCGCCGATCGCGGGACTGCTGCTGATGCGCCCGGCCGAGTTCCACAGGATCGACCGCGCCCCGCGCGGCAAGGGCCAGCTCCGCGAGGGGCTGCGCTACGTCGCGGGCAAGCCCGAGCTGATCTGGCCCATCGTGCTGGTGGGCTTCATCGGCACGTTCGGCTTCAACTTCCCGATCTGGCTCGCGGCCTTCGTCGACGACGTCTTCCACGCGGACGCCGGCACCTACGGCCTGCTCAACACCCTCATGGCGGCCGGCTCCCTCGCGGGCGCCCTGCTCGCCGCCCGGCGCGGCAGCTCCCGGCTGCGGATGCTGGTCGGAGCGGCGATCCTCTTCGGCTTCCTGGAGGTCGTGACGGCCTTCGCGCCGACGTTCTGGATCTTCGCGCTGATGATGGTGCCGATCGGGATGTTCGGCCTGACCGTCAACGTCACGGCGAACTCCAGCGTCCAGCTCGCGACGGATCCGCTGATGCGGGGCCGGGTGATGAGCCTGTTCATGATGGTCTTCACCGGCGGCACGCCGTTCGGCGCGCCCCTGGTGGGCTGGGTCACCGACACCTACGGCCCGCGCATCGGCTTCGCCGCGGGCGGCGCGGTCGCGATGCTCGCGGCGGCCGCGGTCGGCCTGATGCTGGCCCGCGCCGGCGGCCTCCGCCTCTCGGTCGGCTGGCACCACGGCCACCCCCAGGTCCGCTTCGTCCCGCGCGCGGAACTGGCGCCCGCGGCATAGGCGCGCGCAGCGCGCCGCGTCGGGGGTCCCGCACCCTCTGGGGGTGGGCCTCGGCCTGCGGGGGTGGGGGCGGGCCGTGCATCTTCCGCGGGTGGGGCTTCGACCTGCCGGGCGGGGCTGGGCCGTGCATCTTCCGCGGGTGGGCCTTCGGTCTCCCGGGCGGGCTGGGCTGTGCATCTTCCGCCCGTCCGGCGTTCCCTGCCCGGGGTGGGCCAGGCGGGCATCTTCAGCCCGTCCGGCGTTTGAGGACACGCCCGCAGGGCGTGCTGCGACCACGGGGGCGCGCCGGGCCCCGTCAGCCTGGCCCGCTCCGGCCTGGGCTCCATCGCCGGCGGGGCTGGAGGTTGCCCCTATCGGGCGGGGCCGGGCCGTGCATCTTCAGCCCGTCCGGCGTTTGAGGACACGGCCGGAGGCCGTGCCGGGCCGCCGGGCCGCACCGGCCCCGCCTGCGCCCCCCGGTCCGGCGGGGCTGGAGGTTGCCCCTATCGGGCGGGGCCGGGCCGTGCATCTTCAGCCCGTCCGGCGTTTGAGGACACGGCCGGAGGGCGTGCTGCGGCCACCGGGCCGCACCGGCCCCGCCTGCGCACCCCGGTCCGGCGGGGCCCTGCCCCGCGCCCCGCCGGCGGGGCGGAGGTTGCCGTGCGGTGCCCGCTCCCGGGGTGCGCTGATGCCGGGCATCTTCAGCCCGTCCGGCGTTTGAGGACACCGTGCGCAGCGCGGTGCTGCGAACCGGCGCGCCCGCGCCCGGCCCCCGCGCCCGGGCCGGGCCGGTCCCGGGCCGAGGCCGCCCGAGCCCCGGAACCCGTGCCCGCGCCCACCCCCGGTGGGCCCTCACACTGACCCCCATGAGACTCTTCACCGCCCTCCTCCCCCCACCCCCCGCCGTCCACGAGCTCTCCCTCGCCGTCGAGCGGCTGCGTGACCTCCCGGGCGCCGGGCGGTTGCGGTGGACGGGGCGGCCCGGGTGGCACTTCACGCTGGCGTTCATGGGCGAGGTGGACGACTCCCTCGTACCCGAGCTGCGTGAGCGCCTCGCCCGCGCCGCCCACCGGACGACCGCGTTCCCGCTGCGTCTGCGCGGCGGCGGGCGGTTCGGGCGGCGGGCGCTCTGGGTCGGCGCGGCCGGCGGCCTCGACGAGATGCGGCGGCTGGCCGACCGCGCCGACGCCGCCGCCCGCCGGGCCGGCATCGCCATGGACGAGCACCGCCGCTACGTCGCCCATCTCACGATCGCCCGTGCCCGCGAGGACACCGACCTGCGCCCCTGCGTCGAGGCGCTCGCCGCGTTCGAGGGCACCGTCTGGCAGGCGGACCGCCTCTCGCTGGTGCGCAGCAACCTGCCCGTGCGCGGTGTGCCCGGCGAGCGTCCGCGCTACGAGGTGGCCGATTCCTGGCCGCTGAACCCCGCGGGTTAACCTCGGCGGGTGAACCCGAAGACCCGTAACCAGATCATGGCCGCCGTGCTGGTGCTGCTGTTCGCGATCATCGCCATCGCCTCCGCCGTCGGCTGACCCTCCCGCGAGCGCCCCCGGCACCCTCTCCCACGCCCCCGGCACCCCCCGCGCTGCGAGCGACCCTCCCGCGCTCCGAGCGCCCCACCCGCGCCGCTCCCGGCGCACGCGTGCCCACCGGCGCCCACTCCACCCGCCCCCGGCCCCCCGCCCCGGCACTCTCCGCAACGGTCCTCCGCACTCCCCGCCCCGGCGCGGGCGCGCACATCACCCCCCTGGGGTATTGAGTTGACTACGCAGAGTTGCGATCTTGGTGCCGAGGGTCGCGACCTGGGTGCCTCCGGGGGGTGGTCGCGGTCTGCCGTGCCCCGGACCACCTCAGGGAGAGATCCGTGTCACGTCTCCGTTTCCGCAGGGGCATCGCCGTGCTCGGCGCCGCCGTCGCCCTGGCCGCCACCGCCGTCGCCCCGACGCAGGCCGCCCCCGGCGGCTCCGGCGCCCCGGGCAGCCCCGGCGCCCGTGCGCAGGCATCCCTGGAGTGGGTCGCCCTGGGCGACTCGTACACCGCGGGCGTCATCCAGGCGTCCGGCGACGAGTTCGAGACCCCGCGCGACGGCTGCGCCCGCACCACCGGCTCGTACCCGGAGGTCGTCCGCCGCGACCTCGGCTCCCTGGTCGACCTGCGCAACGTGAGCTGCGGAGCCGCCCAGATCCAGCACATCGCGCTGGAGGAGCAGGAGCCGCTGGGCCGCCCGCAGCCGCTCCTCGGCCCCGACCCGGACGCGCCCTTCCCCAAGGTCGCCCCGCAGCTCGACGCCGTCTCCCCGGCGACGGACCTGATCACCGTCGGCATCGGCGGCAACTCCGCGGGCTTCGGTCCCGTCCTGAAGCGCTGCGTCGAACTCGGCCTCGCCGTCGGCAACAACGGCGCCCCCTGCGAGGAGGAGCTGGGCGCAACGCTGCCGGCCACGCTGGCGAAGGTGCGCCGCGACTACGACGCCATGCTGACGGCGATCCACGCCAGGGCGCCCTTCGCCCGGGTGCTCACCGTCGGTTACCCGCACGTCGTCCCCGAGGACTCCACCCGCTGCACCTGGGGCGACCTCCGCGAGTTCGCCAGCATCACCCACGGTGACCTGACCTGGGCCCGCACCGACCTCCTGGAGCCGCTGAACCGCATCATCAGCGAGGTCACCGCCGCCCACGGGGACACCTTCGTGGACGTGTACGCGGGCGGCGAGGACCACAGCGTGTGCGACCGCACCGGCGGCCGGAACTGGGTGGACGGCGTCTACACCAGCCTCGTCCCTGCGGTGCCGGCCCTGGTGCACCCCAACGCCAGGGGCCACGAGCACGTGGCGCAGCGCCTCGAGGACGCCATCCTCGCGGGCTGACGCGCCCCGCACCGGCCGCCCGGGGCACGCCCCCGGGCGGCCGGGCCCACGACGCACCGACGCCCTTGCTTCGAGCGTGCTCGAAGGCGTTGGCTAGGGACTCATGAAGTACACGCAGCTCGGACGCACAGGACTCAAGGTCAGCCGGCTCGTCCTCGGCACGATGAACTTCGGGCCCCAGACGGACGAGGCCACCAGTCACGAGATCATGGACTCCGCGCTCGGCGCGGGCGTCAACTTCTTCGACACGGCCAACGTCTACGGCTGGGGCGAGAACAAGGGCCGCACCGAGGAGATCATCGGCTCCTGGTTCGCCAAGGGCGGCGACCGCCGGGACAAGGTCGTGCTCGCCACCAAGGTGTACGGCAACATGGCCGCCGACGGCGACCCGTGGCCCAACCACGACCGCCTCTCCGCCCTCAACATCCGCCGCGCGGTGGACGCTTCGCTGAAGCGGCTCCAGACGGACTACATCGACCTCTACCAGTTCCACCACATCGACCGCCGGACCCCGGTCGAGGAGATCTGGCAGGCCATCGACGTCCTGGTGAAGCAGGGCAAGATCCTCTACGCCGGCTCGTCCAACTTCCCCGGCTGGAAGATCGCCCAGGCCAACGAGGCGGCGCGGCGCGTCGGTTCGTACGGCCTGGTGAGCGAGCAGTGCCTCTACAACCTCGCCGAGCGCCGCGCGGAGATGGAGGTCCTCCCGGCCGCGCAGGAGTACGGGCTCGGCGTGATCCCCTGGTCGCCGCTGCACGGCGGGCTCCTCGGCGGTGTCCTCAAGAAGGAGAACGAGGGCTCCCGGCGGGCGAGCGGCCGCAGCGCGGACGCGCTGGCGAACACCGCCGTCCGCGACAAGGTGCAGGCGTACGAGGACCTGCTCGACAAGCACGGCCTGGAGCCCGGCGAGGCGGCCCTGGCATGGCTGCTCACCCGCCCTGCCGTGACGGGCCCGATCGTCGGCCCGCGCACCCAGGAGCAGCTCGACTCCGCCCTGCGGGCCGTCGAACTGGAACTGGGCGACGAGGTCCTCACCGCCCTCGACGAGATCTTCCCGGGCCCTGGCCCCTCCCCGGAGGCCTTCGCCTGGTGACCCACCCCGCCGCCGCCCCGTCACCACCGCCCCGGTGGCGGCGGGGCGGCGGCGTGTTGTTCGGGTATCTGCGGTCGGGTGGCGGCGGGGCGGCGGCGCGCTGTTCCGGCACCCGCGGCCGGGAAGCCCGCACCCACGGCCCTCAGCAGGCGCGCGGCCGGGAACACATGGCCCGCGTGCGCGACGCGGGTCTCCCCGCGGGCGCACGCCCGCGCGGAGACCCGTCCGCGCTCCCGGGGCCGTCAGGCCCCACCCCCCAGCCACCCCGCCGCGTCCAGACGGAAGCTCTCCGGCGGGGTCACGGTGCGCAGGGCGGCCTCGATGTCGTCGAGGCGCCCGGGGCCCAGCACCCGGGCCCACTCCGCGCGGAGTTCGTCGAAGACCGCGGCGGACCGGGCGAGCGCGTCCAGGCCGTGCGGCGTGAGCCGGATCAGCTTGCGGCGCGCGTCGGCGGGGTCGTCCGCGCGCTCCGCGTAACCCAGCGCGACCAGGCGGTCGACGGTCTTGCCCGCCGCCTGCTTCGACACCCCGAGCCGCCGCCCGATGTCACTGGCGCTCGCCCCGCGCACGCCGATCGCCTGCATGGCGAACCCGTGTGCCGGGCGTACGCCGGGATGTCCCTCCTCGGCCAGGCGCGCGTGCAGCGCGTCGATCAGCGACCGGAAGCCCGCGAACAGCAGCAGCGGCAGCTCATAGCCCGGCGTCGCCCCACCGTGAGCCCCCGCGTCGCGAGCCCCGCTCCCGGAAGCCCTCGCGCCGGAGGGATCCCCGGAACCACCCGCCCCGGTAGGCGCCCCACCGGAAGTCCCGCTCCCGGGCCCCGCCCCGGAAACCTCCTTGCGGCGTTCGACAACCTGGTTTACCTTTTTGGAGTCGTCAACCATGTTGTCCATTCTAGGAGCATGCCGTGTTCGTGACCCACACCCTGGACACCGCCCCGGCCGACTCGCGCCCCGCCATGGAGACCACCGCCCGCCGCCTCGGCGGACTGCCGCCCGCGGTCGCCAGGCTCGCCACCTCCCCGCATCTGCTGAACGGATTCCTCCAGCTCAGCGCGGCCTTCGAGCAGACCACCCTCGACCCCCTGGCCAGGGAGACGGTCGTGATGACGGTCGCCGTCCGCAACGGCTGCCATGTCTGCGTCGAGATGCACACCGCGAAACTGCGGCGGCTCGGTGCCGACGCGGGTCTCGTGGACGCGCTCCACGAGCAGCGCCCGCTCCCCGATCCCCGTCTGGAGGCGGTGCGCTCGTTCGCGCTGGACGTGCTGCGCACCGCGGGCGCCGTCGAGGACGAGCGGATCCACGCCTTCCTGGAGCACGGGTTCACCGAGCAGAACGCCCTGGAGGTGGTCATGGGCATCGGCACGTACACGATGTCCACGCTGGCCAACCGGCTCGTGCGGGCGTGAGACGGCCGCGCCGCGCGGCACGGGGCCGTCCGGGTCCGTCACCGGCCCGCGGCCCCCGGCGCGCGCGACGCGGCCGGTGGTCCTGCCGGTCTACGCCTCCGCGTAGACCCGGGTCGCGAACTCGGCGATCTGCGCGTCGCTGAGGTTCTTGGCGACGTTCGCCTCCGTGATCATGCCGACCAGGCGGTGCCCGCCCTGGACGTCGATCACCGGCAGGCGCTTGACGTGGTTGCTCTCCATGATCTCCAGGACGTCCGAGGCGCTCGCCTCCGCGTCCACCCAGTGCAGCTCGCCGGAGAGCGTCCCCGCCTGCACGGAGGCCGGGTCCACCCCGTCGGCGCAGCAGCGCACGACGATGTCCCGGTCGGTGATCAGCCCGGTGAGGCGGTTGTTGTCGCCGCAGATGGGCAGCGCGCCCACGTCGAGGTCCCGCATCATCCTGGCGGCGTCGTGCAGCGACTGGTGGGCGCCCACACATGCGGCGCCGCTCGTCATGATGTCCTTGGCACGCAGCTCGTGGGTCATCGGACACCCCTTTCTCGGCAGTGCTTTCGGTCGGCCCGCGACGGGTGCCCGCGCGGCGCGGATTCAAAAGCGCGTGCCCGGAATGCGGGGACCGACCGCGCCGTTGCGCTGGTCATGACCTTCTTCACGGACGTGACGGTGCGCGGCTACGAACTCGACACCCAGGGGCACCTCAACCAGGCCGTCTACCTCCAGTATGCCGAGCACGCGCGCTGGGAACTCCTGCGCGCGGCCGGGCTCTCCCAGGAGAAGCTGCTGGCCGGCGGCGTGGGGCCGGTCGCCCTCGAAGTGAACGTGAAGTACGCGCGCGAACTGCGCGGCGGCGACCGGGTGCGGGTGAGCTGCCGGTTCGTCTACGGCGAGGGGAAGACCTTCCGGGTGGAGCAGCGCATCGTCAAGGAGGACGGCACGACCGCGGCGGAGATCACCGGCGTGGCGGGGATGCTCGACCTGTCGAGCCGCAGGCTGATCGCCGACCCGGCGGGCCATCTCGCCCAACTCGCCGACCACCCCGAGCTGCTGGAGGGCTGAGCGGCCCCGCCGGCCCCGGGGGGCGTCAGGCGTGTCGGGCGGGCGCCCCGGCGGATGCCGGGCGGACGACGCCGGGCGGGCATCTTGGTGGATGCCGGGCGCGCCGGGCGGGCGTCAGGCGGACGTCGGGCGGGCGTCAGGCGGACGTCAGGCGGCGACTTCGTAAGCCCGCCCCAGGGCCCACGCCCGGTGCATGGTGTCGGCGAAGGCGCCCGCCAGCTTGATCTCGCCGGTGGGGCCGGGGTGGGTGCCGTCGTAGGTGTCCGTGTGGATGTCGTACGCGGCCGGGCGCGCGGCGAGCAGCAGGGGCGACGCGGGAGTGTCCAGGTCCGCCACCGCCTCGGCGAGCAGCGTGTTGAACCGGGCGCACTCCTCGGCGAACGGGGCGTCCGACTCGGCCCGGACATTGGGTATGACGGGGAGCAGCACCATCCGGATGCCCGGATTCGCCGCCCGCGCGCCCTGGACGAACGCGCGCACGTTGGCGGCGGTCTGGGCGCTGTCCGTGTAGAAGCCGAGGTCGATCAGCCCGAGCGAGACCAGCAGGACGTCGGGCCGGTGGGCGGTGACGGCGTCGCCGATGACGGGCGCCATGTGCAGCCAGCCCTCGCCCCAGCCCGCGAGATGGCGCCGGGCGTCGGCCGGGAAGGCGGGGTCCGCGTAGCGCGTGGAGACGGGCGCGTCCGCCGCGGTGTCGTAGAGGGTGTGGCGCGGTCCGACGATCGCGAACGGCTCACCCGTGGCCGCGAGGTGCTGCCACATCCGGTAGCGCCAGCTGTAGTCGCCGGCCCGTCCGATGGTCATGGAGTCGCCGACGAACATGAAGCGCATGGCCGTCATCATCCCCGAACCCGCCGGTAACCCGGCAGTGATCGTCGATGTGAGGCTGAACACGGCGCCGCCGGCCCCGCGCTCCTCTCCTCGGCCCGGCCCGCGCCCTCTTCCGCGGCCGGCCCCGTGCACCCTCTTCCGTGGCCCGGCCCGCACCCTCTTCCGCGCCCGGCCCGCACCCTCTTCCGCAGCCCGGCCCGCACCTTTGCCTCGGCCCGCCCCGCACCCCCGGGGTGCCCATCCGTCACCCCCTTCCTGTCGTTCCCGTCGCTCCCTTTCACCCCTTCCATCCCTTCATTCCCTTCATTCCCTTCATTCCCGCGTCAGCGTCGTCACCAGGCGCTCCATCTGGGCGGCCGGGTCCGGGGTGGCCGGGTCGGCGGTCATCAGCAGGTGGTGGGCGGTGGCCACCAGGGCGAGCGCGGTGGACCTCGCGTCCAGTGAGGCCGGGACGCGGCCCAGCGGCTGCTCGGCCCGCAGATAGGCGGCGATCGCGTCCTCGATCGCGGTGAAGCCGGGAGCGCCGGTGGTCATCGCCTCGCGGAAGCGCTCGGTCGCCCCCGGCCGGGTGATCACCAGGGCCGACAGCGCGGGGCCGCCCGAGGCGAGCAGCGCCGACGTCACCTCGGTGAGGTTGCCGCTCACGGTGTCCTGCCCGGCCCGGGAGGGGAGCGCCGCCGCGAGCGCCGATGCGCGGGAGAAGCGGTCGAGGACGAGCTCGGCCACGAACTCGTCGAGCCCGCCCGCGAAATGGGCGTGCAGCAGGCCCTTGGAGCAGCCGGCCTCGTCGGTGACCGCCCGGCTGGTCAGGGCGCCCGGGCCGCCCTTCGCCACGACGCGCTCGGCGGCGGCGAACAGCATTTCGCGGGCGTTGGGTACGGCCACTCCACGGGGTGACATCAGGGACCTTCCGGACAGGGGGTGGACAGGTATGGGCGCTTGCCCATACTCTTTGGGCATACGCCCATTCTAGACGGGGGACGTCTCGTGCACATCGTCGACCACATCAGCAGTCGCACCGGCAACCACATCGCCAACACCGAGCAGGCCCAGGCGTGGAACGGCTACGAGGGCGCCCACTGGGCGCGGCAGCAGGCCCGCTGGGACGAGATCAACGCGGGGTTCACCGCCCCTCTGCTCGACGCCGCGCACATCCGCTCCGATGACGCGGTCCTCGACATCGGCTGCGGCGCCGGAGCGACCACCCGCGCCGCCGCCCGCAGAGCGGTGGATGGGCGGGTCACGGGCGTCGATCTGTCCGGCCCGATGCTGGAGCGCGCCCGGGCCTCGGCCAGGGCGGAGCGGCTCGGCAACACGACCTTCGAGCACGGCGACGCCCAGGTCCACCCGCTCGCCGGGCGGGGCTTCGACGCGGTGATCAGCCGCTACGGCGTGATGTTCTTCGCCGATCCGGTGGCCGCCTTCGCCAACATCCGCAGCGGGCTGCGGCCCGGCGGCCGTGCCGCCTTCGTCGTCGCCGCCGACGGCGCGGGCAATGAATGGCTCCGGGCGCTCGGCGCCCTCGGCTCCGATCTGCCGCTGGGCGGATTCGGCGCCACGGGCGGGCCCGGCATGTTCTCCCTGGCCGATCCGGCCCGCGTCGAGGAGGTCCTGGCCGCCGCCGGTTTCGCGCGGATTCGGGTCACCCGTGCCGAGGCCCCCGGCCGATGGGGCGACGACGCGGAGGACGCGGCGGCCTTCCTGATGGACACGGGCCCGGCGCAGCACCGCTTGAGCCTGCTCGGTGAGGGGGCGGGCATACGGGCGCGGCGGGCGCTCGTCGAACTGCTGCGCCCCGCCGAGCGCCCCGGTGGTGTGCTGCTGCGCGGCACCGCCTGGCTGGTCACCGCCGTGCGTCCCTGACGGGGATGGCAGGCTTGGGGCATGCGCCCGCTCCCCAGCCTCGCCGGCCTCGCCGCCGCCGTCGTCCTGATCGTCTCCGCGTCCGCGGCGCCCGCCGCGGCCGACGACGGCTCCGGGTTCACTCTCAAGGACCCGCGGATCACCGAGTCCAGCGGTCTCGCCGCCAGCCGGGCGCACCCGGGGATCTACTGGACGCACAACGACCAGGACAAGCCAAGGGTGTTCGCCGTCGACTCGGAGACGGGGGAGACCGTCGCCACGATCACCCTGCGCGGCGTGGGCACCCCGCGCGACATGGAGGCCATTTCCGTCGGCGCCGACGGTCACGTCTACGTGGGCGACATCGGTGACAACCTCGACGGCGGCTGGGACCATGTGTGGATCTACCGCTTCCCCGAGCCCGAGCGCCTGCGCGACCAGACGGTCGACGCCACGCAGTTCGACGTCGAGTACGCCGACGGCCCGCGCAACGCCGAGGCGATGATGGTGCATCCGGTGACGGGCCGCGTCTACATCGCCTCCAAGAACGAGGACGGCGGCGGCCTCTACGAGGGCCCCGAGAAGCTGACGGCCAAGGGCACCAACGTCTTCCGGCGGATCGGCGAGGTGCCGTGGGTGACGGACGGCGCCTTCTCGCCCGACGGCGGGGAGCTGACGCTCCGCTCGTACTTCAGCGCCCGCGCGTGGGTGTGGGAGAACGGCCGCCTCGGAGCCGACCGCCGGGTGCGGGCGCCGATCCAGGGGCAGTCCGAATCGGTCACGTACACGCCCGACGGGAAGACGCTCCTGTTCGGCACGGAGGGGGAGCAGAGCGAGGTCGTCGCGGTGGAGGTCGCGCCCCGCGAGGACGGCGGCGGGGGAGCGGGCGGCGGTACGGACGCCGGCTCGGGCCCGGGCGCCGGCAAGACCGCGGGGGAGGAGGGCGAGGGGCGCCTGACGACTTACGGCCTGCTGGTCCTCGGCGGCGGCGCGCTGCTGGTCTTCGCCCTCCGCCGGCGACGCGGCGCCTGACGCCCCGCCCGTCAGGCCGCTCCGGCGCGGGCGGAGACAAGCGCCTGGAAGCCCTCGACGAGGCGCTCCAGCCCGAAGGTGAAATGGTCGAACTGCGAGGAGAAGGCGTCCTCCGAGAGCTCGGCCAGTGACGGGTAGTCCCCGCTGAGCATCGCCTTCGACAGATACGGCTCCTGGCTGCGCCAGAAGTCCTCCTCGGACTGCCCGGTCTGCTGGGCCGCCTCGGCCGACTCCAGCTCCATGCGGGCGATCCCCGACACGAAGCTCTGCACGGCGATGATCACGGAGATCGTCTCCGGGTCGGTCAGCCCCATGCCCCGCAGGGCGGAGAGCGAGACGTCGAGGCCCCGTACCGCGCTCGGGCCGAGGACGGTGCGGGACTGATTGACCTTCAGCAGCCAGGGGTGCGAGCGGTAGAGGGCGAGATGGGCGGCGGCCATCTCGCGGACGGCGTCCGGCCACGCCTCGGGGTCGGTCTGCCCGGGGTCGTCCTCCAGGGGCTCGCCGATGACGCGGTCGAGCATCAGGTCCAGCAGTTCGGCCTTGCCGGGGACGTACCGGTAGAGCGACATCGTCCCGGTGCCCAGCTCGGTGGAGAGACGGCGCATCGACACCGCGGGCATGCCCTCCGCGTCGGCGACCCGGACGGCCGCCGTCACGATCCGGTCGAGCGTGAGCCCGGGCTTCGGGCCGCGGGAGGGGCGCTCACCGGTGCCCCAGAGAAGTTCGAGGCTGCGCGAGACGTCGCCGCTGCCGCTCGTATCGGTCGTCGTCATGACCTCACTTTAATCCGGCATCCTCAAACTGAGTACGGTGTACTCTCTTGTGGGTACGGTGTACTCAGTTGACGTTCGTGAACGCTGGAGGGGCTGTGGAGCAACACGCCGTAGTGGCCGAGGGCATCGAGAAGAGGTACGGGGACAAGCACGCGCTCGACGGCTTCGACCTCACCGTCCGCCAGGGCACGGTGCACGGCCTGCTGGGACCGAACGGCGCCGGCAAGACCACCGCCGTGCGCGTCCTCGCCACGCTGCTGCGCTTCGACGCGGGCCGTGCGGAGGTCGCCGGGCTGGACGTGCGCCGCGATCCCCGCGGCGTCCGGGAGCGCATCGGCCTCACCGGTCAGTACGCGGCGGTCGACGAAGTGCTGACCGGCCGGCAGAACCTGGAGATGTTCGGGCGGCTGTTCCACCTCGGCGGGCGGCGCGCCAAGCTGCGGGCGACCGAACTGCTGGAGCAGTTCGACCTCGTCGAGGCCGGCGGCAAGGGCGTCGGCACCTACAGCGGCGGCATGCGCCGCCGCCTGGACCTCGCCTCGTCCATGATCCTCGCCCCCCGGGTGCTCTTCCTCGACGAGCCGACCACCGGGCTCGACCCGCGCTCCCGCGGCGAGGTGTGGGACGCCGTGCGCCGGCTGGTCGCCGAGGGCACCACCGTCCTGCTCACCACCCAGTACTTGGAAGAGGCCGACAAGCTCGCCTCCCGGATCACCGTCATCGACCGCGGCCGCGCCATCGCCGACGACACCCCCGACGGGCTGAAGGACCGGGTCGGCGGCGACCGTCTCGAAGTGGTCGCCCGCGACGCCGCCGACGTCCCGGCCGTCGTCAGGACGGTGGCCCGGGTCACCGCCGGCGAACCCGCGGTGGACGAGGCCACGCGCCGCGTCCACGCGCCCGTCTCCGACCGGGTCGCCGCCCTGACGGAGGTGGCCCGCACACTCCAGGACGAAGGGATCCCCGTGGAGGACATCGGCCTGCGCAGACCGAGCCTGGACGACGTCTTCCTGCGTCTGACCGGCCACGCCACCGATGAGGAGTCCGGCCTGAAGACCCGCGCCGCGCTGACGGAGGCCATGGCATGAGCGCCGTCGACACCGCCGGCCTGCCCGGGGCACCCGCCACCCACGGCCGCGCCTACTGGGCCGTCGCCGACTGCTGGAACGTCGTCCGCCGCGGGCTCACCTACTACCAGCGCCAGCCCGTGCTGATCGCCTGGCAGCTCGGCTTCCCGATCATCTCCGTGCTGCTCTACGGCTATGTCTTCGGCGGCGCGATGAAGTCCCCCGACGGCGGCAGCGTCCGCGACTTCCTGATGCCCGGGATGTTCGCCATGACCATGGCCTTCGGCTTCATGAACACGGCGATAGCGGTCGTCACCGACGTCGCCAAGGGAGTCGTCGACCGCTTCCGCTCGATGCCGATGGCCCCCTCGGCCGTCGTCACCGGCCGGGGCGTCAACGACCTGATCGTCGCCTGCGCCGAGCTCGCCATCCTCGCGGCGACCGCCTTCGCGATGGGCTGGCGCACCGACTCCGGACTCGCCGCCTCCCTGGGCGCGTTCGGGCTGCTGCTGCTCCTGCGCTTCTGCCTGATCTGGGTCGGCATCCTGCTCGGCCTGCTCGTCCCCAGCCAGGAGGCCGCCGGCGGGCTGTACGCGGTGGCCTTCCCGCTCACCATGATCTCCAGCGTCTTCGTCCCGCCGTCCACCATGCCGGACTGGCTGGGCACGGTCGCCGAGTGGAACCCGATCTCCTCGACGGCCACCGCCGCCCGCGAGCTGTTCGGCAACCCCGTCGCGAGCGACGGAAGCTGGATCCAGGAGAACGCCCTGCTGATGGCGGTGGTCTGGCCCCTCGTCATCACCGCGGTCTTCGCCCCCCTGGCGGTCCGCCGCTTCCAGCGCCTCAGCCGTTGAGGCCCCCGCCGGGGGCCTGTTCCTGCTGAGCCTCTTCCCGTGACGCCCGGCGCCGCCCTGCCGCCAGCAGCCGGGTGGCGTCGAGCTTCACCTCGGCGCCGACGGAGGAAGGAAGCACGATCTGCTGTCCCGGGGCGTAGACCTCATGGCTGTCGTAATCGTTCGTCAGGGGGCTCGTCAGGACATGGACCCGGGTGTGCCGACGGTCGACGATCACATAGACGGGGATCTTGGCCTGGGCGTACGCGACGACCTTGTTCCGCAGGTCGTTCCGGTAGTTGCTCGACGTCACCTCCAGCACGAGCCGGAAGGCGGCGGGGTCGTAGCAGTTGAACTCGATCAGATGCTCGTCGAGGTCGGCGTCGACGACGGCGAGATCGGGGATGGCGTAATCCTCCGGGCCGTCGGGAAGCCACAGCCCCACTCCCTGGAGCACGTGCGACTCTCCGCCGTGCAGGCCGGCGGAGAGGAAGGGAATCATCACATCCGTCAGCACGGCGGCGTGGGCACTGTCGGGGGGTGGGGCCACGGTGATGACGCCTCCGATGATCTCGACGCGGTGGCCGGGAAGCTGCTCCATCAGGCGGTCGGCCTCTTCGAGCAGGGTGGGCGGCTCGCCGTCACCGGGCTCACAGGGGTGCTCGACTGCTGCGGCAGACATGCGGGCCTCCTGGGTGCTGGTGTCGAGAGCATCATCGTAGGGCGCGCGGTTCGCAGGAGTCCGGGAAGCGGAGCCTCACACCATCGGGTGACCACACGCGCGCGGGGCGCCGACCGTGATCGGTCGGCGCCCCGCGGGCCGGTGCTTCCGGGTGGGTCAGAGCTTCTCGATGACGTGGTCGATGCACGCGGTGAGCGCCTCGACGTCCGACGGCTCGATCGCCGGGAACATCGCCACGCGGAGCTGGTTGCGGCCCAGCTTGCGGTAGGGCTCGGTGTCCACGACGCCGTTGGCGCGCAGCACCTTGGCGACCGCGGCGGCGTCGATCTCGTCCGCGAAGTCGATGGTGCCGATGACCTGCGAGCGCTTGGCCGGGTCGACGACGAACGGGTTCGCGTACTTGGAGGCCTCGGCCCAGCCGTAGAGGGTGCGCGAGGAGGTGGCCGTGCGGCGCACCGCCCAGTCCAGACCGCCCTGGCCGTTGATCCACTTGAGCTGCTCGTTGAGCAGGAAGAGGGTGCTCAGCGCGGGGGTGTTGTACGTCTGGTTCTTGCGGGAGTTGTCGATCGCCGTCGGCAGGCTGAAGAACTCCGGGACGTGCCGGCCGGAGGCGTGGACCCGCTCGGCGCGCTCGATCGCGGCCGGGGAGAACACCGCGATCCACAGGCCGCCGTCCGCGGCGAAGGACTTCTGCGGGGCGAAGTAGTAGACGTCCGACTCGGTGATGTCGACGGGCAGGCCGCCGGCGCCCGAGGTCGCGTCGACCAGGACGAGCGCGCCCTCGTCGGCGCCCGCGACCCGCTTGATCGGGGCGGCGACACCGGTCGAGGTCTCGTTGTGGGTGAGGCCGTACACGTCGACACCGGCCTCCGCCCGCGCCTCGGGGTGGGTGCCCGGGTCGGAGGAGATCACGGTCGGCTCGGCCAGCCAGGGCGCCAGCTTGGCGGCCTTGGCGAACTTGGAGGAGAACTCGCCGAACGACAGGTGCTGGGACTTGTTCTCGATCAGCCCGTGGGTCGCGACGTCCCAGAACGCGGTGGAGCCGCCGTTGCCCAGGATCACCTCGTACCCCTCGGGCAGCGAGAACAGCTCGCGCACACCGTCGCGCACCTCGCCGACCAGGTTCTTGACCGGGGCCTGGCGGTGGGAGGTGCCGAGAAGGGAGGTACCGGTGGCGGCCAGGGCGTCCAGCGCCTCGGTACGCACCTTGGAGGGGCCCGCGCCGAAACGGCCGTCGGCGGGCTTGATGTCAGCGGGAATCTGGATATCAGCCACGAGCCGGAGGGTATCGCCTCCGGTGGCCCTGCGGTGACGCGGTCCGTTCCATGAGACGCCCGTCCGGCCCGGGCGCACCTCTCTGAGCTGGGTGATCTTGGCCGGATCAGGAGGTGCCGGCCGAGACGGTGTGCAGATGCTCCATGAGGGCGATGAGGACGAACTTGCTCGACGAGTGGTCCCGCGCGTCGAACTCCACCAGCGGCACCCGGTCCGGCAGCCCGAGCTCGCCGCGGATCTCGTCCTCCGAACGGAACGGCCCGCCGAAGTCGTTGACGGCCACGATGTACGGGGTGCCGTGGTGCCCCAGCAGCTCGACGGCGAACCGGGCGTCGTCCACGGCCCGGGTGTCGACGAGCACCACCGCGCCGATGGTGCCCTTCAGCAGCCGGTCCCACAGGAAGCGGAAGCGCTCCTGACCAGGGGTGCCGAACAGATAGAGAACCGTTTCCTCGTCGAGGGTGATCCGCCCGAAGTCCAGGGCCACCGTCGTCGCCGTCTTGGCGGGGAACGACACGGCCGGCAGGGCGCCGGTGATCGTCTCCTCCGTGTGCAGCGAGCGGATCTCGCTGACCGAGCGCACCATCGTGGTGCGGCCGGTGCCGTGCCCGCCGACCACGACGATCTTCGTCGCGCTGAGCTGCGCCCCGGCGCGGGTCATCGTTCCTCGGGGGTTCCGGTCATCGGGCGATGCCTTCCGCGGGTGCGAGGGGCGCAGCCGGAGCCGCTGGTCTCTGATCACGTTTCCGGTCAATCCGTGGTCACTATAGGAGAGTTGACGATCAGTTGGGCAAGGGCCCTGACGCTCCCGGCTCATGGTTGTGCCCGCAACGTTCCCAACCGACCCGCTTTACGCACGTGTACCGGGCGGTAGCACGGGCCATCCTGGGAGACATGGCGCACGAGGAGCACGAGCGGGACCGCGGGCGGGTTCGCGGACGGAGCCGGCGGAGCGGGCGGACGCCCGCCGCGGGCCCGGAAGAAGATCGGCACCCAGGGGATACGGACGAACTGGCCCGCGCGCTCACCGCCGCCGTCCGCGGCGAGGTCGACTTCTCCGCCGCGGCCCGCGCCCTGGTGACGATGGACGCCTCCAACTACCGCCGCGTCCCCGCCGGAGTCGTCGCCCCGCGCGACGCGGACGACGTGGCCGCCGCCCTCGCCGTCTGCCGCGAGGCCGGGGTGCCCGTCGTCCCCCGGGGCGGCGGCACCTCGATCGCCGGCCAGGCCACCGGCACCGGCGTGGTCCTCGACCTCACCCGCCATCTGCGGGACGTCGTCCGGCTGGACCCGGAGGCCCGCACCGCCGTCGTCGGCCCCGGGGTCGTCCTCGACCGGCTGCGGGAGGCCGCCGCCGTCCACGGCCTCACCTTCGGACCCGACCCGTCCACCCACAGCCGCTGCACCCTCGGCGGCATGATCGGCAACAACGCCTGCGGCTCCCACTCGGTCGCCTGGGGCACCACCGCCGACAACGTCCGGAGTCTCGACGTCGTCACCTACGACGGCCGCCGGCTGCGCCTCGGCCCCGACTGGGCAGGCGCCCCCGACGGACTGCGGGAGTTCACCCACGCCCACCTCGCCGCCCTGCGCACCGCCTACCCGCCCGGTCTGCCCCGCCGCATCTCCGGCTACGCGCTCGACGCCCTGCTCCCCGAGCGCGGCGCCGACGTGGCCCGCGCCTACTGCGGCAGCGAGGGCACCCTCGGCGTGCTGACCGAGGCCACCGTGCGGCTCGTCCCCGCGCCCGCGCACCGCGCCCTCGCCGTGCTCGGCTACCCCGACGAGAGCGCCGCCGCCGACGCCGCCCCCGGCCTGCTCGCCCACACCCCGCTGACCCTGGAGGGCATGGCCGAGGACCTCGTCCGCGACCCGGCCGCCCGCGCCGGCCTGCCCCGCGGCGGGGCCTGGCTGTTCGCCGAGACCGGCGGCGCGAGCGCCGCCGAGGCCCGCGCCGCCGCCACCGCCCTGGCCCGCGCCGCCGACGCCCTGGACACGGCCGTCGTCGGCGACCCGGCCGCCCAGCGGACCCTGTGGCGCATCCGCGAGGAGGCCGCGGGCACCGCCACCCGGATGCTCGACGGCGCCGAGGCATGGCCCGGCTGGGAGGACTGCGCCGTGCCGCCCGCACGGCTCGGCGCCTATCTGCGCGACTTCCGGGCCCTGCTCGCCCGGCACGGGCTGCGCGGCACCCCCTACGGCCACTTCGGGGACGGCTGCATCCATGTGCGGATCGACTTCGACCTGGTCTCCCCGCGGGGCGTCGCCGCCTTCCGCGCCTTCTCCGAGGAGGCCGCCGCCCTGGTGGTCGCCCACGGCGGCTCCCTCTCCGGCGAACACGGCGACGGCCAGGCCCGCGCCGAACTGCTGCCCGCGATGTACGGGGACGAACTGGTCCGCCTCTTCGGCACGTTCAAGGACCTCTGGGACCCCGACGGCGGCCTCAACCCCGGCATCCTCGCCCGCCCGGCCCGGCTCGACGAGAACCTGCGCTTCGAGGTCCTGCCCGCCGCTCCCGTCGACGTCGCCTTCGGCTACCCGCAGGACGACGGCGACTTCCGGCGCGCCGTCCGCCGCTGCGTGGGGGTCGCCACCTGCCGCACCACGGCCCCGGCGTCCGGCCCCACCGTGATGTGCCCCTCGTACCGGGCCACCGGCGAGGAACGGCACTCCACCCGCGGCAGGGCCCGGCTCCTCCACGAGATGCTCGCCGGCGAGGTGGTCACCGACGGCTGGCGGTCCACGGAGGTCCGCGACGCCCTCGACCTGTGCCTCTCCTGCAAGGGCTGCCGCAGCGACTGCCCCGTGGGCGTCGACATGGCCACCTACAAGGCCGAGTTCCTCCACCACCACTACGCCGGCCGGCGGCGGCCCGCCGCCCACTACTCCATGGGCCGGCTGCCGCAGTGGCTGCGCCTCGCCGGGCCGGTCGCCCCCCTCGTCGACGCCCTGGCCCGGGTGGGCCCGCTCGCGGCCCTCGCCAAGCGCCTGGCGGGCATCGCCCCCGAGCGCGAACTCCCGCGCCTCGCACGGCGCTCCTTCACCGCACTCGCCCGGGAACGGGCCCGCGGCCGGACCCGGGTGCTCGCCCCCGGCCGGTACACCGTCCTGTGGCCCGACACCTTCACCGACCGCCTCGCCCCCGCGGTGGGCACGGCCGCCCTGCGCGTGCTGGCGGACGCCGGGATCGAGGCCGTCCTGCCGCCCGGCCGGGTGTGCTGCGGGCTCACCTACGTCTCCACCGGCCAGCTCGACCGCGCCCGTGCCGTGATGCGCCGCACCCTCGACACCGTCGAACCGCTCCTCGACCTGGACGCCCCCGTCACCGTCCTCGAACCGAGCTGCGCCGCCGCGCTCCGCACCGACCTGCCCGAACTGCTCGGCGACGACCCCCGGGCCGCCCGCCTCGCGTCCCGGGTCCGCACCTTCGCCCAGACCCTCGCCGAACACGCCGCCCCCGGCTGGACCCCGCCGCGTCTGGACCGCCCCGTGGCGGGCCAGACCCACTGCCACCAGCACGCCGTCCTCGGCGACGCCGCCGAACGCGCCCTGCGGGACGCCGCCGGACTCACCGGCACCCTCAGCGGCGGCTGCTGCGGCCTCGCGGGCAACTTCGGCTTCGAGAAGGGCCACTGGGAGGTGTCCGTCGCCTGCGCCGAGGACCACCTGCTGCCCGCCGTCCGCGACGCCCCCGGGGGCGCCGAACTCCTCGCCGACGGCTTCTCCTGCCGCACCCAGCTCCACGACCTCGGCGGCCACCGCGCCCGCCACCTGGCGGAGGTCCTGGCACAGGCGCTGGACGGGCGCGACGGGGACGACGGGGAGCGGGGGCGCTGACCGGGCGCCCCGGCGGTCACCCCTCGGTGAACTCGACTCCGGGCGGCAGCGTGTAGCCGAGCTCGCCCAGCCGCGTGGCCACGTCCGCGGGAAGCCGGCCCGTCTCCGCCGCCGCAGCCAGGATGTGGGCGAGCCCGACAGGCCGGTCCGCCGTCAGCCACCCGGCCTCGTCCTCCGTCCGCAGCACCTCGACGTCGTTCGGCAGGATCCGTGCGGGCAGTGGAGTCGCGGCGGGCAGGTGGTGCCCGAACGCCGCCAGCCTGCTCGCGACCTCCGCCGGCTCACGGTCGGTGAGCACGGCGGCCTGCAGGACATGGCCGAGTGCCAGCGGCTTCCGGTCGTCGAGCCGGGGATCGTCGCCGTCCAGGTCCTTGCTGACGAGCAGCACGTCCTCCCGGTGCGCGGTGTCGGGGACGCTGATGCTCCCCGGTGCGACGAGGCCCCATTCCTCCCATACGGAGATCGCCTCGGACGGCGTGCAGTGCGCCCATGCCGCCGCCACGACGGCATGGGTGGGCCCGAGGCGGCCCCTGGGTGTCAGCCAGGGCGCCTTGCCGTCCCCGTGGCGGCTCAGCAGGGCCATCTCCAGCGACGTTGCGCCTTCGCGGGGGAGCGTCGACAGGTCCGGCACGTCGTGGCCCAGTTCGGTCAGGCGCGCCGCCACGGCCTCGACCGGGCGGCGGAGCCTTGCCGCGGCCAGGAGGAGGTGACCGACCGGGACGGTGTCCGAGGAGGAGAGCCAGGGGGCGTTGCTGTCGGCGTCGCTGCTGAGCAGGAAGACGTCGTCCGCCGTGACATCCGTCAGCGGAACGGCCGACGGCAGGACCGCCCGGCCGATCTCCTCGTAGGCGTGTGCCACGTCCTCTCTGCTCCGACCGAGCTCGGCGGCGACCTTGGCCACCTGGGCGACCGAGACGACGGCCTCCCGGTCCGACACGAGGACGGTCGCCGTATGGGCCTGGGTGATCCGCCGTGGAGCGCGGAACCAGTCGGGCACGGTGTATCCGTAACCCGCGAGACGCTGGACGACCTGTTCGGTGCTCTGCCGCAGGAGGCGCGCCAGGTGCATCACATGCGTGGGCTGCAGCGGCCGGTCGGGCAGGAAAAGCCGTTCCTGGTCGAAGAGTTCCAGGTCGCCGGGGCCGGCTCCCTCGGGCAGCCGGAGCCACTCGGGCGGCGGATGGCCCAGCTCGACGAGGCGCTGCCACACGGTGTCGGGCGGGAGCCCGTGCGCCTTGACGGCGCGGAGCACGGTCCTGATGAACGGAAGGCCGTGACCACGGACCAGACGGCTGCCCCCACCGTCCGAGTGCCCTTCGCGCTCGGGGAACACCACACCTCTCAGCAGGGAGTCGTCCAGGGGGTGGGCCAGCGGCACCGTCGTACCGGGGGCGAGGCGGACACCCGGATACGCGCCGGCGGCGGCCCAGGCACGCGTGCGCCACTCGGTCTCGGGGCTCTCCCGGTCGTTCGGCACCGGTCCCCAGGGAACCGAACGGTCCCTGGTGAAGACGTGCGCGTCCTCGGGGAAGCAGCCGATGACGTCCACCGGTCCTTCGTGGCCGTGCACGCCCCACGGTGTGAAGGAGCCCCGGGCCGCCGCGTCCATGACGGCGTCCGCCAGCTCGTGCCCGTGATGGACGGCCACGTCGCTGAGCCAGGACGCGGTGAGAATCGTCGCGTCGCTCCGGATCAGCGCGGGGATCTCCGCGTGGAGGAGCCGGCGCACATGGGGCTGGTCCCAGGTGATGCACCGCTTGCGGTCGACGGTCAGCTGGGGGGCGTGACGGCCCTTGAGGTCGACCACCGCGCCCCACAGGGGAGTTCCGGCCCACAGGCCGTCGCTCAGGACGGCTCCGGTCGTGCTGCACCACCACACCTCGGCCCGGTCGGTCGCCGACACGACGGCCTCCGGGTCGCGCACGGCACGGCCGGCGGTCACCTGCCGGTCGCCGAGCGGGGCGACGTCGGAGAGCGCTCCCGGGCTCCACACGAGGGGTTCCTCGTCCGGGCCGGCGCCGGTGTCCCCGGCGGTGACGCGGTAGTCGGAGATCCACAGCAGCCGGCGCAGGACCTCCTTCGCCGAGACCGCGGTGTCGGGATCGCGCAGCCAGAGCCGGACGGTGGTGCCGGCCTCGTGACCGCGTCCCAGGTCCTGGATGCGGAAGAGCGCGCCGGGCCCCGCGATGTCCACGCGCAGACGGTTCCCCGGGTGACCCTCGCGGTCCAGGCGGCAGGTGGTCACCTGGAGGTCGTCGGCGAGCATGAAGTAGCTCAGGACGCCGATGCCGAAACGGCTGTTGGGATGGAGCTCGATCCCCTCGGCCTGCCAGGCGGCCAGCTCGTCGATGTACTCCGGCAGATCGGCGAAGCGCATGCCGGCGTGCGAGAAGACCTCGCGGAGCTCGCGCTCGCCCATGCCGATGCCGTTGTCCGTGCACTGGATGTAGGGCCGGCCGCCCTCCTCGCCCTGGACGAAGTCGATCCGGCCCTCCCACCGCCCGGTGAAGCCGTGAGCCGTCCTGCGGAGGTAGGCGGTGCGGGCGTCGCGGTAGCGGCAGGCGTCCAGGGCGTTCTGGTAGAGCTCCCGGATGGCCAGGGCTGGGTCGCCGTACAGCTCCTCGCCCATCAGCAGTTCCTGGATCCGGTCGTCCGCGAGCCGGAACCGCAGGTCGGTCGACTCGTAGACGCGCTTGCCCCGGGAGTTGAGGGCGGGGACCACCTGATCCGCCGTGGCGTGCGCGGGCAGGTCCTCCAGCGGCGCGAGCTGGGGGTCGGAGCCCGCCCGGACGTCGACGGCGGCGAGGACGCCGTCCAGCACGGTGGCCTGCTGCTGCAGGGCCAGGCCCACCGCCGGGTGGCCGCAGACGGCGTGCAGCACCCGGGTACGGCCCCGCGGCTCCCACCGCGCCTTCTCCAGGGTCTCCTGGAGCTCGGGGAGGGAGACGGCGTAGCTGATGCCGAGATGGTCGACGACGATGTCCCCGAGCGTCCGGGGATCCATCGCCGAGCGGTGGGCGACCGCCAGCAGGGCGAAGACGAGCTGGCGGCGGACGCGCTGCTCGAAGCCGGACATGCCCGCCAGCTGGCGGGCCGGGCGGTCGGCGGTGAAGTCGGGAGTGGACTGGAGGGCCCGCACGAGGGAGGTCATGTCGTCGAGGTCGAAGACCTCCGAGACCAGCCGGGCGTCCGCGCCGGTGGCTCCCGGGGCCACCGGCGCCAGCAGCGCGGCGAGCGCCTGGTCCCCGCCCTTCTCCGGATGGCGTGTCAGCCAGTGGTGGAACAGCCACCACGCGATGCCCTCGGCGCCCTCGGCGTCCGACCGCCCGGCCCGGCGGACCAGCCGCGCGTACGCCGAGAAGTACTGCTCGTAGTCGGCCCTCAGGGCCGGCGCCCCCGGTGTGCGGCTCAGCCGGGTCGGCTCCGCGGAGAGCGCGCCGACGGCGGTCCGGTACCGGTGCGCGGTGTACAGGAAGGGGGCGGTGACCAGGCGAGCCGCCTCGGCCGGGGACAGTTCCAGCTTCTGCGGGTTGAGCACCTTCGACAGCAGCCAGGTCACCCGCTCCGTCATCCGCTCGGCCAGCCCCGCCGGCGACCAGGGGTCGCCGGACAGCAGCCGCCGGTCGGCCTCCGCCGTCCGGTGCAGCCGGTCCGCCAGCTCCTCGACGGCGTCCCGCAGCACCTCCGCCCCGGGGGCGTGCTCCACCTGCTGCCAGGCCGGATGCTCCCGCGCGAGCCTCGCCCAGGAGGTCTCGCCCGGTTCGAGCGGTGCGGCGCGCTCGGGGCGGGCGAAGACGACGAAGTCGTCGATGTCCGACTCCGTGCGCACACGGACCTGCTGGCGGCGGCACTCGTGCTCGGAGGTCAGCTGGTCGAGCGTCGTCTGGAGCCGCTCCTGGACCTCTCCCAGCGTGCTCGGGCCGCTCTCGTCCGCCACCAGTGTGCTCAGCGCCCGGGAGAAGAGGCTGAAGGTGACCTGCCCCGCCGTGGCGTACCGTGCGTACTCGCCCTTCGAGCAGGCGTAGACATGGCAGTGGTGCCGGTCGCCGACCCGGCGGACCTTGATCTCCGACCAGCCCAGCACATTGCCGAGTGCCTTCTCGCGCAGGTCGATGCCCTCGCGGCAGGCGTCGACGAACACCACGACGTCGCCCGCCGCACTGCGTTCCGCGTAGGCGCCGAAGTCGATCGGCACGCACTTGCCCGGGAAGTCGTGGACGCGGGTCAGCGCCCCCCGGGGCACCAGGTAGTCCGTGTCCCGGTGGTGGATGCCGTGGCCGCTGAGGAACAGCAGGAGTGTCTGTCCCGGCGCGGCCTCCTGGAAGAAGATCTCGATCGCCGACTCGATCTCGTCGCGCCCGGTCTGGGACACGTCGTGGACCTCGACCTCGTACCCGACGCCGTCGAGGGCCTGGGCGAGTTCCCGCAGGTCGTTCTCGACGAAGGGCAGGTCCGAGACGGCCGTGTCGCGGTAGGACGGCACGCCGACCAGCAGAGCCCGGTAGGACGGGTGGCTCATGGCAGCGGCCCCGTCAGGCCTCGAAGGTGAGGGTGATCGCGCCCTTGGCCGCGACCTGTGCCGAGGTGCCCACGAAGGCGATCCCGCCACTGGCCGTCACCTCGAAGGACACCTGCGCCTGCCGCAGGGCCATCCCGCCCTCGGGGACCGTGATCGAACCGAGCACACCCTGCAGACCGTCGACCGCGCGCTGGAGGCTGTCCCGCAGGACGGCCACCGGGATGTCGCGCAGCGAGCCGTCGCCCTCCTCGGCCGCCCGGCGGCCGAACAGGCCCTTGTCGCCGGCGGGGCCGGTGCTCGCGGCGGCCGGGGCGGTGTCGTCGATCGACACGATGAAGGGGAGCGTCTCCAGGGACCCCTCGTCCCCGCCCGCGGTCGCCTGACTGTTCTCGAACATCGTTCCCCCAGCGCCGTTCCGTGTGATGGTGCGTCAATTATGGTGCGGGGGAGTGACGGGGCGGGCCCGTTCCGCGGAGGCCGGCGGCGCGGCCCCCGCCCGGTCAGGTCGCGGCACCCGGCGTACGGCCGCCGGACGCCACCGCCCGGGCGAGGGCGACGAAGTCGGGGATCGCCGGGTGCGGGGCCGCCGCCCGCCAGGCGAGGAGTACCTGGACGGGCGGGGCGTCCGAGAGCGGGCGGTAGACCACGCCCGGATTGGTGTGCATCTCGGCGGTGGAGGCCGCGGAGACGCCGACGCCCCGGCCCGCGGCGATCGCGGTGAGCCAGTCGTCGGTGTTGCCGACCGTGAACGTGGCCGTCGGGCGGATCCCGGGCGGCCACAGGTCGAGCGTCGTCATGCCCGAGACGGTGTTCAGCACCACGGGCCCGGCGGCGAGGTCCGCGAGGGCGAGGCTCTCCCGGCGGGCGAGCGGACCGTCCGCGGTGACCGCGGCCACCCGCGCCTCGGTGAACAGCGGCGCGGTGACGAGGTCCGGCACGGCCACCCGGCCCCGGAGCACGGCCGCGTCGACCCGCCCCCGGGTGAGCCCGGCCGTCCGGTCGTCGATACGGAGCAGTTCCACCGGCGTCCCGGGGTGCTCGCGGGCCCAGCGGCGCAGCAGCGGGGTCGTGTACGGCCCGAGGGCCGACCAGGCGTGCCCGATGCGCAGCGGCGCGCGCAGCAGCCGGCTCGCGTCGAGCGCCTCGTCGAAGGCGGCGACCGCGGCGGCGGCCTTGTCGCGGAACGCCCGGCCCTCGGGGGTGAGCTCCAGATGATGCGTGGAACGGTCCACCAGCCGGGTGCCCAGATGGCGCTCCAGCGCCGCGAGCGACCGCGAGACGCTCGGCTGGGTGAGGTTCAGCCGGGCTGCCGCCCTGGTCACGCTGGATTCCTCGGCGATGGCGAGGAAGCAGCGGAGATGGCGCAGCTCGATGCTCATACGCCCGGAGCATAACCGCAGCGAGAAAGGCATTTCACGCAGGACGGGCCGGTCCGTAGCGTGGGAGGGGTGCGCAGGCCCCGAACGGGCCCGCGGCGGTGCGGCCGGACGACGCGGCCGCACGGCGGACGGCGGATGGGCGACGGAGCGAGGAGGCGGCCGGTGACGGCGGTGCGGGGTGCGGCGAGAGGTGGTCCGGAGCCCGGGCCCGGGGCGGGCGCGGCCGTGGTGCTTCCCGAGGCCGCGGGACCCGCCGCCGGCGCGGCCCCCGGCGGCCCGCCGGGCAAGCGGTCCCTGGGGCCCGTGTCGCTGGTGGTCGCCGGTGCGCTGTCCGTGCAGTTCGGCGCGGCGATCGCCGTCATGCTGATGCCCCGCACGGGGGCCCTCGGCGTGGTGACCCTGCGCCTGGTGCTCGCCGCGCTGGTGCTGCTCGTGGTCTGCCGCCCGAAGCTGCGCGGCCACTCGCGCGCCGACTGGGGCACGGTCGTGGCGTTCGGCGCCGCGATGGGCTCGATGAACATCCTCTTCTACCAGGCCGTCGACCGGATCCCGCTGGGCGCCGCCGTCACCCTGGAGGTGCTCGGCCCGCTCGCCATGTCCGTGATCGTCTCCCGCCGGCTGGTGAACCTGCTCTGGGCCGGGCTGGCCCTCGGCGGCGTCGTCCTGCTCAGCGGCGGCGGCTTCGACCGGCTCGACCCGGTGGGCGCCCTGTTCGCCCTCGCGGCGGGTGCGATGTGGGCGTTGTACATCATCTTCAGCGCCCGCACCGGGCGGCGGTTCCCGCAGGCCGACGGGCTGGCACTGGCCATGGCGGTGGCCGCGCTGATCAGCCTGCCGCTGGGGATCTGGGAGGCGGGCTCCAAGCTGGTGCAGCCGGCCACGCTCGGCCTCGGCCTGGCCGTCGCGCTGATGTCGTCGGTCCTGCCCTACACCCTGGAACTCCTGGCACTGCGCCGGCTGCCCGCGGCGACGTTCGCCGTCCTGATGAGCCTGGAGCCGGCGATCGCGGCGACGGCCGGGTTCCTGGTGCTGCACCAGGCGCTGTCCCTCGGCGACGCGGCGGCGATCGCGCTGGTGATCGCCGCCAGCATGGGCGCGGTCCGTACGCAGACGGCGGCGGCCCGCCCGCCCGCGGAGCCGGACCGCGGGAAGCCGGAGTCCGTGCAGTTGGACCGCGGGAAGCCGGGGCGCGCGCGGCCCGACCGCGGGTAGGGCGGCGCGGCGGCCCGCCCCGGCGCGCTCCGCCGTCACGGGCCTGCCGCGCCGCCCCGGGACCGGGCCCGGCCCCGCCCCGGCCCTGGGAAACGGGACCGGCCCCGGGGGCCGGTCCCGCCCCGACCCCGGTCAGTGCATGGTGTTCGTCGCCCAGATCGGCCTGTCCGCGGCCGTGTAGATCACGACGTTGCCGTCCGACTGCACCGACAGCTTCGCCCCCGGGTTGCCGCCGGTCCCGGTGGACCAGACCGGCTGGTTGTCGGGCGTGTAGACGACGAAGTCGCCGTCCTCCTGGAGGACCGCCCGCGCGCCGGGGGTCGGCGGGTTGCTGGAGGCCCAGCGCGGGTCGTCCATCTCGTCGAAGGCCACGAGCCGCCCGTCGTCCTGGAGCACCAGCTTCGCCCTGCCCGCGTCGACGACGTCACGGGCCTCGAACGTCGAGACGGCGAAGACATCGTGGTTGCCGGTGGGCGTCACCTTCACCTTGATCCTGGGGACGTCGTCCTCCAGCCGCCCGTCGGCGAGCCGGTCCAGCGTGGACATCGAGGGGGTGAAGGCGTAGACCGCGCCCTCCGTCCGCACGAACTGCTCGAAGCGGATCCGCCGGTTGTTGAACGAGACCTCGCTCTCCCGGCCGATCATCGGATCGCGGCCGACCGACGGCTTGCGTGAGGGGAAGTCCTCCGCGTCCACCCAGTCCCGCTGCATGAACTCGAACTGGGCCACCAGGTCGCTCTGGTAGCTGACGAAGACCAGTCCGCGCGCCGCGTCGGGGCCGTGGCCCGCCGGGCCCGCCGGGTCGAACGGCAGGCCGTAGGGGATGCCCCTCCGCATGATCCGCCGGCCGTCGAGGTCCCCCTTCTCCGGGACGACATGGCCGCCCTCCTGGAAGCGGAGACCGTCGCGCGGGTTGGTCTTGCGCAGGTGGGAGAAGAGGGGGGTGACGGCCCCCTCCAGGTCGTCGGCGAAGCTGATGTCGTTGTCGTTCGCCGACGCCGGGTCCGACGGCATGTCGGCGTGCGGGCACTTGGCCACCGGTGTGCCCGACCGCCAGCGGCCGACCATCCGCGCCGCCAGCCACTCCGTGGTGGCCTCCGGCGGTACGGCCTTCGCCTCCGTCAGCTCCTTCAGCCGCGCCCCGATCTGCGCCCACCAGCCGGGGACGTCCTGCCCGAGGCGGCGGACCACGTGGAACGAGCCGCCGCGGGCCCACTCGGGCATGCTGTACGGGCGGTCGGTGGCCCGCTCCTCGCCGACGACGAACTCGCCGGCGGGGACGATCCGGGTGCCGGGGTGATTCTTCTTCCACTCCGGGCGCCGAGGGTCGGGTTCGTCGAAGCCCGCGACCGCCGGCTCGCTGACGCCGTCCTTGAAGCCGAAGTGCTCCTTGCCGGCCCGTGCGCCGGGCAGCGTTCCGCCGTCCTGCTCGAAGACGATCACCACCTTGTGGACGGACGCCTCCTGGCGCTCCTCGGCGAGGGCGGCCCGCAGGTCCGCGACGGTGTCCGCGGCGAGGGTCAGCACGGCGTGCACCGGCTGGGCGTTGCTGTCGCCGAACAGCCAGTTCTCGGGGGAGTTGTCCCCGGTGTCGCCCAGCATCCCCGCGCGCAGGGCCGGGCCCTGCTTGAAGGCCAGCTGGGTCGTCTGCTCGGCGGCGCGCGGGAAGGGGTCCTTGCCGGTCAGGGTCTCGATGCCCGCGTGGGTGAAGCTGACGCTGCGCCACAGGGCCGTCAGAGCGCTGGGGTCGTCGCCGCCGCTGTTGCGGCGGGCCGCGCTGAAGGCGGTGTTGAAGGCGGCGACCTGCCTGGTCGTGGCGATCCGGGGCTTGAGGCGGCGCAGCCAGGTGCGCGCGCGGGTGGCGTCGTCGAACTTCAGGAAGAGCAGCTGGACGTTGTCCTTCTTGAATCCGGCGATCACGTCGCCCTGGATCTCGGTGCTGTCCCGCAGGGGGAGTTCGGTGGTCACGGTGACTCCGTCTCGTGAGGTCTCTCTCGTCTGTCGGCGCCGCCGCGGACCCCGGCCGGCCCGCCGGGGTCCGCGGCCGGTGTCACCGGGACTCGGGCGGGCCGAAGGACACGAACTTGGCCGTGCTGGGCACGCCCTCCGCGTCGAGAAGGAAGAGCATGTAGTAGCCGGGAGGTGCCGCCTTCGCCGAGGGCGGCGCCTGGAGTTCCAGCGATCCGCCCGCCCTGCTCCTGATCCGCAGGTCGAGGTGGCGCTGGCTGAAGTTCACCGAGTGGGTGGCCGTCGTGGGCGCCAGCAGCACCGCCCGGGCGACGTCCTGCGGTGCGGAGCTGAGCACCGTGAAGCGGCTGTCGTAGGTGAGGGTGCGGCCGGGTACGGCCGTGAGGTCGGGCCGCTCACCGCTGTGCAGGTAGGCCGGCTCGTAGATCTCGATCGAGCCGTCCATGTCGTCCTTGATGTCCGGGTCGTTGGCGATCTGCTGGGCCTCGTCGCCGGTGACCATGATCCGCCCGTCCGGGAGCACCACGGCGTTGGAGTGGTAGCCGCGCGGCAGGCGCTGGGCGGGGCCGAGCTTCCAGTTGCCGTCGGCGTCGCGCAGTTCGGTCTGCCGGTACTTCAGGTCGGCGTTGGGGTTGTAGACCCCGTTGCCGTAGTCGCGGATGTCGTAGGAGCCGTTGACGGTGAACAGGGTGCCGTCGGGCAGGATCAGGGTGTCGTCCTGCGTGCGTCCGAAGGCCCTGGGCTGCTGGGTCTTCCACTGGCCGCCGACGAGCTGGTACGTGTTCGGGTCGTCCCGGTCGCCGCCGAGGACGAGGACGGAGTCCGGGCCCCGGAACCCGGCGGGCAGCGGTACGGCGGAGCCGTAGTTGCGCATGAAGCCGTCGGGCCGGTCGGGCAGGGAGGCCCTGGTCTCGGTGACCGGGTCGAACGTCCACTGCTGGTCGTGGTCGCGGCCGAGGCCGTAGATCATGCCGTCGCGCAGGGAGAACAGGTGCGGGTAGTCGTGCCGGAACGGGGCCTCGGCCCCGAAGAGGTCCACGGGCGTGTCCTGCGGCAGGTCCCGTCTGTCGACCGGTACGGGACGCGAGCGCGCGGGGAAGCGTTCGACGACGGGGGTGGGCGTGCCCCAGCCGAGTTCCGACTGGCCCGACATGATGAGGATGCGGCCGTCGGAGCCGGTGACGGCGCTCGGGTACCAGCGGCCGACGGACATGTCCTTGTTGAGCGACCAGGTCTCGGTCCACGGGTCGAAGACGAGCGACAGCTTCGCGCCCGCGCCGTGGTTGCCGCCCAGGTTGCCGCCGAAGACGCCGAGCATGCCGTTGGGCAGGAAGGCGTGGCCGGCGCAGAAGAACGGCGCGGGCCGGGAGACGTTCCAGCCGTCCGGCATCACGACGGAGGGGGGAGTGACCTGGGTGAAGGCGGCCGTCCCGGTGCCCTTCGCGGGGTCCCAGAGGTAGGCCCGGCCCGCGTTCTCCCTGCCGGTGATCTGGGTCGGCGCGGTCTCCTTCGTCGGGTTGGTCTCGATCCTCTCGAACGAGAACAGCAGGACCTTGCCGGTGGGCAGCTGCGCGACGTGGACGCCGAAGTCGGGGGACGGGAAGTACTGCCGGAAGACGCCGAAGTCCGACGCGACGAACCGGGCGTTGTGCCTGGCCTGCGACGTGGTGAGGGACTCCAGCCGGGCCGTGCGCATGGGCTGCGGATAGTCGCCGGTGTCCTCGGCGCGCATCCGGGCACGGGCGTGTTCCTCGGCGTGCTCCTGGCCGAGGACGGCGGCCTCCTCCTTGTCGACCGGCGCCTTCGCCCGGCCGGAGGCGGCACCGCCGGTGACGGAGTGCGGTCCGGGCGGGGCGTCGTGCGCGGAGGCCGGCAGGGCGAGGACCGCGGGGACGGTCAGCGCCGAGATGACGGCGCAGGCCGAGAGCAGCCTGGACAGACGTGATCGTGACATGGGGCTCCTTGTGGGTGGCCCTGGGGCGGGCACGGCACCGTCGGCAGGGGCCGCACATGCGTGTGGCATACATCGACGATGACGCACGGTGGGATTCCGGGACAGGGAGTGACCGTGCGGTGCGGTGCGTCTGCCCGCCGCCGGGCCGGGAGGGTGGGGGGTCGCCCGCGGCCGGAGTGATCCGGGACCGGGCGGGATCAAGGTACGGGCGCGTGCGGGGACACTCCCAACCCCGCTCGGGGGAACCACTCGTGCGGTTCAGGAAGAATCAATTCTTCGTGCCCGAGCGGTTTGATCAGGGCCGGAAGCCGTACGAGGGCGGTGCCGCCGAAAAATCAAAGCAAGCACGCTTGCTTGTTTTCTTGCGCGCTGCCATGCTCCGGGGCACAGACCCGCCGTGCCCACGAGGGAGCGCCCCGTGTCCGACCCGTCCGCCGTACTCGACGACCTGCGCGACGAGAGCGACGCGCTCGACCGGCTGGTGGCGCCGCTGGAGGCCGGGCGGTGGGCGGCTCCCACGCCCGCCGAGGGCTGGAGCGTCGCCCACCAGATCGCCCACCTCGCCTGGACCGACCGCGCCGCGCATCTCGCGGTCACCGACGCCGAGGGCTTCGCCGCCGCCGTGACGGAGGCCCTCGCCGCGCCCGAGAGCTTCGTCGACGACGGCGCGGCCGAGGGCGCGGCCCTCCCGCCCGCCGAGTTGCTCGGCCGCTGGCGGCTCGGCCGCGAGCGCCTGCAGCGGGCGCTGCGCGAGGCCCCGCCCGGCGCCCGCTTCCCGTGGTTCGGCCCGCCGATGAGCACCGCCTCCATGGCGACGGCCCGCCTGATGGAGACCTGGGCGCACGGGCAGGACGTCGCCGACGCCCTCGGCGTCGAGCGCGCCCCCACCGCCCGCCTGGCGCAGGTCGCGCGGATCGGCTTCCGCACGCGGGACTTCGCGTACGGCGTGCACGGCCTCACCCCGCCCGCCGACCCGTTCCGCGTCGAACTGACCGGCCCCGGCGGGGAGCTGTGGGCGTACGGCCCCGAGGACGCCCCGCAGCGCGTGACGGGCCCGGCGCTCGACTTCGCGCTGCTCGTCACCCAGCGCGCCCACCGCGCCGACCTCGCGCTGCGCGCCGAGGGCGCGGACGCCGACCGCTGGCTGGACATCGCCCAGGCGTTCGCCGGCCTCCCCGGCAAGGGCCGCGCCCCCCAGGGGGACGCGTGACCCGTCCCGGCCACCCCGCCCCCGGGGCGGACACCCCCGACGACCGTGTCACCCCCGACGCGAACGCCCCCGGAACGGACAACGCCCCCCACGCGGACACCCCCGGCGGCGGGCGGGTGCTGCGGATCGGGAACGCGTCCGGGTTCTACGGCGACCGGTTCGACGCCGTGCGCGAGATGCTCGACGGCGGCCCCCTCGACGTGCTCACCGGCGACTACCTGGCCGAGCTCACCCTGCTCATCCTCGGCCGGGACCGGCTGAAGGACCCGCGCCTGGGGTACGCCAAGACGTTCCTGCGGCAGCTCGAGGACACCCTCGGGCTCGCCCGGGAGCGCGGGGTGCGGATCGTCGCCAACGCGGGCGGCCTCAACCCGGCGTCCCTCGCCGACGCCGTGCGGGAGCTCGGCGAGCGCGTCGGCGTCCCCGTCCGGGTCGGGCACGTGGAGGGCGACGACCTCACGGCACGCCACCCGGGGGCGCTCACCGCCAACGCCTATCTCGGCGGCGCCGGGATCACCGCCTGCCTCGCGGCCGGGGCCGACGTCGTCGTCACCGGCCGGGTCACCGACGCCGCGCTGGTCACCGGCCCCGCGGCCTGGTGGCACGGCTGGGGGCCCGGGGAGTACGACCGTCTCGCCGGAGCCGTCGTCGCCGGGCACGTCCTCGAATGCGGCACCCAGGCCACCGGCGGCAACTACGCCTTCTTCACGGGCCACGACGTCCGCCGCCCCGGCTTCCCGCTCGCCGAGATCCACCCCGACGGGACCGCCGTCGTCACCAAGCACCCCGGCACCGGCGGCGTCGTCGACACCGGCACCGTCACCGCGCAGCTCCTCTACGAGACGGCCGGCCCCCGCTACGCCGGGCCCGACGTCACCGCCCGGCTCGACACCGCCCGCCTGACACAGGACGGCCCCGACCGGGTCCGGATCTCCGGGGTGCGCGGCGAGGCGCCGCCGCCCGCGCTCAAGGTCGGGCTGAACCGCCTCGGCGGCTGGCGCAACGAGGTGGTCTTCGTGCTCACCGGCCTCGACATCGAGGCCAAGGCCCGGCTGGTGCGCGAGCAGGTGGAGGAGGCGCTCGGCGAGCGGCGTCCCGCCGAGGTCCGCTGGGAGCTGGCCCGGACCGAGCACCCGGACGCGGACACCGAGGAGCGCGCCAGCGCCCTCCTGCGGCTCGTGGTGCGCGACCAGGACGCGGAGAAGGTCGGACGGGCCGTCAGCGGCGCCGCGATCGAGCTGGCCCTCGGCAGCTACCCGGGCTTCCATGTCACCGCCCCGCCCGGGAAGGGCGCGCCCTACGGGGTGTTCGAGGCCGCGTACACCGGCGCGGCCGGGGTCCCGCACACGGCGGTGCTGCCGGACGGCACCCGGCGGGCGGTCCCCGCCCCCGGCGTGACGCTGCCCCTCGCGGACCTGCCCGAGCCGCCGCTGCCCGAGCCGCTGCCGCCGGGGCCCGTCCGGCGTGCCCCGCTCGGGCTGGTGCTGGGGGCCCGCAGCGGCGACAAGGGCGGCGACGCCAACGTCGGCGTCTGGGCGCGCGGCGAGGACGCCTGGCGCTGGCTCGCCCGTGAACTGACCGTGGAGCGGCTGCGCGAGCTGCTGCCGGAGACCGCCGGGCTCGCCGTCGAACGCCATGTGCTGCCGAACCTGCGGGCGGTGAACTTCCTCGTCCGGGGCGTCCTCGGCGAGGGCGTCGCCGCGCAGGCCCGGTTCGACCCCCAGGCCAAGGCGCTCGGCGAATGGCTGCGTGCCCGCCACACCGACATCCCGGAGGCCCTGCTGTGACCGTCCTCGGCTCGGCCGTCGACCCGACGAGCCCCGAACACGCCGCCCACCGCGCCGCCCTGCTGGACCGGCTCGCCGAGCTGGAGGGCGAGCACGCCAAGGCGCTGGCCGGCGGCGGCGAGAAGTACGTCTCCCGGCACCGGGGGCGCGGCAAGCTGCTCGCCCGGGAGCGCATCGAACTGCTGGTGGACCGGGACACCCCGTTCCTGGAGCTGTCGCCGCTGGCCGGCTGGGGGAGCGACTACCCGGTCGGCGCCTCGCTCGTCACCGGCATCGGCACCGTCGAGGGCGTCGAGTGCCTGATCACGGCCAACGACCCCACCGTGCGCGGCGGCGCCTCCAACCCGTGGACGCTGAAGAAGGCGCTGCGGGCCAACGAGATCGCGTTCGCCAACCGGCTGCCGGTGATCTCGCTGGTGGAGTCCGGCGGGGCCGACCTGCCGTCGCAGAAGGAGATCTTCATCCCGGGCGGCGCGCTCTTCCGGGACCTCACCCGGCTGTCGGCGGCCGGCATCCCCACCGTCGCGGTGGTCTTCGGCAACTCGACGGCGGGCGGCGCCTACGTGCCCGGCATGTCGGACCACACGGTGATGATCGAGGAGCGCTCCAAGGTGTTCCTCGGCGGGCCGCCGCTGGTGAAGATGGCGACCGGCGAGGAGAGCGACGACGAGTCCCTCGGCGGCGCCGGGATGCACGCCCGCGTCTCCGGCCTCGCCGACCACTTCGCCGTCGACGAGCAGGACGCCCTGCGCCAGGCGCGGCGGATCGTCGCCCGGCTCAACCACCGCAAGGCGCACCCCGATCCGGCGCCCGCCGAGCCGCCGAAGTACGCGGCCGAGGAACTGCTCGGCATCGTGCCGGACGACCTGAAGACGCCGTTCGACCCCCGCGAGGTGATCGCCCGGCTCGTCGACGGCTCCGACTTCGACGAGTTCAAGCCGCTGTACGGGGCGAGCCTGGTCACCGGATGGGCCCGGCTGCACGGCTATCCGGTGGGCGTCCTCGCCAACGCGCAGGGCGTGCTCTTCTCCGCCGAGTCGCAGAAGGCCGCCCAGTTCATCCAGCTCGCGAACCAGCGCGACATCCCGCTGCTGTTCCTGCACAACACCACCGGCTACATGGTCGGCAAGGAGTACGAGCAGGGCGGCATCATCAAGCACGGCGCGATGATGATCAACGCGGTGTCCAACTCCCGCGTCCCGCACCTGTCGGTGCTGATGGGCGCGTCCTACGGCGCCGGCCACTACGGCATGTGCGGCCGGGCCTACGACCCGCGGTTCCTGTTCGCGTGGCCGAGCGCCAAGTCGGCCGTGATGGGGCCGCAGCAACTCGCCGGCGTGCTGTCGATCGTGGCGCGCGCCTCGGCCGC
The DNA here is from genome assembly GCF_016919245.1 of Streptomyces zhihengii. NCBI lineage: Bacteria > Bacillati > Actinomycetota > Actinomycetes > Kitasatosporales > Streptomycetaceae > Streptomyces > Streptomyces zhihengii. The sequence goes on from NZ_JAFEJA010000001.1 coordinate 4,675,707, forward strand.
CGCCAAGGGGATGCCGTACGACGACGAGGCCGACGCCGGACTGCGCGCGATGGTCGAGGCGCAGATCGAGTCCGAGTCGCTGCCGGCGTTCCTGTCCGGGCGGCTCTACGACGACGGGGTCATCGACCCCCGCGACACCCGGACGGTCCTCGGGATGTGTCTGTCCGCGATCCACACGGCACCGGTCGAGGGCGCCCGCGGCGGCTTCGGCGTCTTCCGAATGTGAGGCCCGACATGATCTCCACCGTCCTTGTCGCCAACCGCGGCGAGATCGCGTGCCGTGTCTTCCGCACCTGCCGGGAGCTGGGCATCGCCACGGTCGCCGTCCACTCCGACCCGGACGCGGACGCCCTGCACGTACGGGAGGCGGACGCGGCCGTCCGGCTGCCCGGCGCCACCCCCGCCGAGACGTATCTGCGCGGCGACCTCGTGGTGAAGGCCGCCCTCGCGGCGGGCGCCGACGCCGTGCACCCGGGCTACGGCTTCCTCTCCGAGAACGCCGCCTTCGCACGGGCCGTCACCGACGCCGGTCTGATCTGGATCGGCCCGCCCCCCGGGGCCATCGAGGCCATGGCGTCCAAGACCCGCGCCAAGGAGCTCATGGGCATCGCCCCGCTCGCCGCCGGCGACGTCACCGAGCGGGACCTGCCGCTGCTGGTGAAGGCCGCGGCGGGCGGCGGCGGCCGCGGCATGCGGGTGGTCCGCACCCTCGCCGGACTGCCCGGAGCGCTGGAGGCCGCGTCCGCCGAGGCGGCCTCGGCCTTCGGCGACGGGGAGGTCTTCGTCGAGCCGTACATCGAGCGCGGCCGCCATGTCGAGGTGCAGATCATGGCCGACGGCCACGGCACGGTGTGGACGCTCGGCACCCGGGACTGCTCGCTCCAGCGCCGCCACCAGAAGGTGATCGAGGAGTGCCCCGCGCCCGGACTCCCGCCGGAGACGGCCGCCCGGCTCCAGGAGTCGGCGCGCGCCGCCGCCGCGGCCGTGGACTACCGGGGCGCCGGCACCGTCGAGTTCCTCGTGGGCGACGACGGACGGGAGCACTTCCTGGAGATGAACACCCGCCTCCAGGTCGAACACCCCGTCACGGAGGCCGTGTTCGGCGTCGACCTGGTGGCCCTGCAGCTCGCCGTCGCGGAGGGCCGCCCGCTGCCCGCCGAGCCGCCCCGGCCCCGGGGCCACGCCGTGGAGGCCCGCCTCTACGCGGAGGACCCGGCCGCGGGCTGGGCCCCGCAGACCGGCACCCTGCACGCCCTCGACGTCCCGGGGACCGGCGCGGCTCCCGGGAGCGACACCGGCACCCGGGTGGACGCCGGCTACGCCGCGGGGGACACCATCGGCGTCCACTACGACCCGATGATCGCCAAGGTCGTCGCCTGGGCGCCCACCCGCGAGCAGGCCGTGCGGCGGCTCGCCCACGCCCTGCGGCGGGCACACGTCCACGGGCCCGCCACCAACCGGGCGCTGCTGGCCGCCTCGCTGGACCACGCCGGCTTCGCCGCCGACCGCCTGGACACCGGCTTCTACGACCGCCACCTGGAGGAGCTGACCGCGCCGGGCCCCGGCGAGCGGCACGCCGCCGTCGCCGCCGCCCTCGCCGCGGCCGCCGCCCGCGCCGGACGGTTCGGCGGCGCCTGGCGCAATCTGCCGTCCCAGGCGCAGACCGCGGCCTACGGGGAGCACGAGATCCGCTACCGGCCCACCCGCGACGGCGGTTACGAGCTCGAAGGGGAGCCCGGCACCCGGGTCGTCCGGGCCGAGCCGCACCGGGTCGTCCTGGAGACCGAGGGCGTGGCGCGCGCGTTCACCGTCCGCGCCCACGGCGACGGCCGGACCCATGTCGACGGCCCGCTCGGCGCCCACACCCTGACCGAGCGGCCCCGCTTCACCGACCCCACCGACCGGGCCGTGCCCGGCTCGCTGCTCGCCCCCATGCCCGGGACGGTCGTCCGCCTCGGCGACGGGGTCGTCGAAGGGGCCGCCGTCACCGAGGGCCAGCCCCTCATCTGGCTGGAGGCCATGAAGATGGAGCACCGGATCACCGCTCCGGCCTCCGGCACGCTCACCGCCCTGCACGCCGTCCCCGGCCGCCAGGTCGAGGTCGGCACCCTGCTCGCCGTCGTACAGGACGTCACGGAGACACAGGACGTCACCGGGACACAGGACGTCACCGAAGCACAGGAGGCCGCCGCATCATGAGCACCTTGGAGAGCCAGGACCACACGGACCTGCGCACCGCCGTCGCCGCCCTCGCCCGGCGCCACGGCCCCGGCTACGACCGCGCCACCCTCTGGGCCGAGGCGGGCAAGCTCGGCTACCTCGGCGTCAACCTGCCCGAGGAGTACGGGGGCGGGGGCGGCGGCATCGCCGAACTGTCCATCGTCCTGGAGGAGTCCGGCGCCGCCGGCTGCCCCCTGCTGATGATGATCGTCTCCCCGGCCATCTGCGCCACCGTCATCGACCGCTTCGGCACCGACGAGCAGCGCCGCGCCTGGCTGCCCGGGCTCGCCGACGGCAGCCTGACCATGGCCTTCGGGATCACCGAGCCCGACGCCGGCTCCAACTCCCACCGGATCACCACGACCGCCCGCCGGGACGGCGACGACTGGCTGCTCACCGGCCGCAAGGTCTTCGTCTCCGGCGTCGACATCGCCGACGCCACCCTGATCGTCGCCCGCACCGAGGACGCCAGGACCGGCAGCCTCAAGCCCTGCCTGTTCATCGTCCCGCGCGAGGCCCCCGGCTTCGGCCGCCGCGCCATCGACATGGAACTCCAGGCGGAGGAGCGGCAGTTCGAGCTCACCCTGGACGACGTCCGGCTGCCGGCCGACGCCCTCGTCGGCGAGGAGGACGCCGGGCTCCTCCAGCTCTTCGCCGGGCTGAACCCGGAACGCATCATGACCGCCGCCTTCGCCATCGGCATGGGCCGCCACGCCCTCGCCAAGGCCGTCGACTACGCGAAGACCCGCCAGGTGTGGAAGGCGCCCATCGGCGCCCACCAGGCCATCGCCCACCCGCTCGCCCAGGCCCACATAGAACTGGAGCTGGCCCGGCTGATGATGCAGAAGGCCGCCGCCCTGTACGACGCGGGCGACGACGTCGGCGCCGGCGAGGCCGCCAACATGGCCAAGTACGCCGCCGGCGAGGCCTGCGTGCGGGCCGTCGACCAGGCCGTGCACACCCTCGGCGGCAACGGCCTCACCCGCGAGTACGGCCTGGCGAAGCTGATCGCCGCCTCACGGGTCGCCCGGATCGCGCCCGTCAGCCGGGAGATGATCCTGAACTACGTGTCCCACCAGTCCCTGGGTCTCCCCAAGTCCTACTGACAGACGTCATTCTGGCCGTCCACAACAGCAGGGAGGGCAGTCATGGTGTTCCGCAGCAGCTACGCCGACGTCCCGGCCGTCGTCGAACCCATCCACGAGGCCGTACTCGGCCGCGCCGGGGAGTACGGCGACACCGTCGCCCTGGTCGACGGCGTGAACGGCACCACCGTCACCTACCGGCAGCTCGACCTCTTCCACCGCAGGATCGCCGCCGCGCTCGCCGCGGCGGGCCTGCGCAAGGGTGACGTGCTCGCCCTGCACAGCCCCAACACGGTCGCCTACCCCGTCGTGTTCTACGGGGCGACCCGCGCCGGGGCGTCCGTCACGACCGTCCACCCGCTGGCCACGGCGGAGGAGTTCGCCAAGCAGCTCCGCGACTCCTCCGCCCGCTGGATCGTCACCGTCTCGCCGCTGCTGGAGGTCGCCCGCCGGGCCGCCGAGATCGCCTCCGGCATCGAGGAGATCTTCGTCTGCGACCGGGCCGAGGGCCACGTCAGCATCACCGACATGTTCACCTCGACCGCCCCCGAACCGGACGTGGCCATCGACCCCTCCGAGGACGTCGCGGCCCTCCCGTACTCCTCCGGGACGACGGGGGTGCCCAAGGGGGTGATGCTCACCCACCGCTCCATCGCCTCCAACCTGGGGCAACTGGAGCCCTTCGTGCCGCTGGGGCCCGGCGACAAGATCCTCGCCGTGCTGCCGTTCTTCCACATCTACGGGCTGACCGCCCTGATGAACGCCCCGCTGCGCACCGGCGCCACCGTCGTCGTGCTGCCCCGCTTCGAACTGGACACCTTCCTCGGCGCCATCCAGGAACACCGCATCAACGGCCTGTACGTCGCCCCGCCGATCGTCCTCGCGCTCGCCAAGCACCCCGCCGTCGACGGCTACGACCTCTCCTCGCTGGAGTACATCGTCTCCGCCGCCGCACCGCTGGACGCGAGCCTCGGCGAGGCGTGCTCCCGGCGCCTCGGCCTGCCGCCGGTCCGCCAGGCGTACGGCATGACCGAACTGTCGCCCGGCACCCATGTGGTGCCGCTGACGGTGGAGAACCCGCCGCCCGGCGCGGTCGGCCTGCTGCTGCCGGGCACCGAGATGCGCATCCTCGCCCTCGACGGGTCCGGCGACCTCGGGCCGGGGGAGGAGGGCGAGATCGCCATCCGCGGACCGCAGGTCATGAAGGGCTACCTCGGCCGGCCCGACGCCACCGCGGCCATGATCGACGAGGACGGCTGGGTGCACACCGGCGACGTCGGCCGCGTCGACGAGGAGGGCTGGCTCTTCGTCGTCGACCGGGTCAAGGAACTCATCAAGTACAAGGGGTTCCAGGTGGCGCCCGCCGAACTGGAGGCCCTGCTGCTCACCCACCCGTCCGTCGCCGACGCCGCCGTCATCGGGGTGCTCGACGACGACGGCAACGAGATCCCCAAGGCGTACGTCGTCCGGCAGCCGGGCCACGACGCGCTGACGGCGGACGAGGTGACGGCCTTCGTCGCCGAGCGGGTGTCCCCGTACAAGAAGGTCCGCCGGATCGAGTTCACCGGGGGCATCCCCCGCGCCGCGTCGGGGAAGATCCTCCGCCGGGAGCTGCGGGACCGGGAGAGCGCGGCCGCCGGTCCGGCAGCCCCCGAAGCCAAGGCCCCCTGACCACCACGGAGGAGCGCATGACCGTCGTCACGGCCCACGAGCGGGGCGTCACCACCCTCACGCTCGACAACCCGGCCAACCGGAACGCCCTCTCGGGGGCGCTCGTCGGCGAGCTCGCCGACGCCCTCGCCGGGTGCGCCGGCGACCCCGGCGTGCGGGCGGTGGTCCTCACCCACACCGGGACGACGTTCAGCGCCGGCGCGGACCTCAAGGCGCCGCCCAGCCCCTACGCGTTCGTCGCACTGCTCCGGCAGATCGTCGCCCTGCCCAAGCCCGTCGTCGCCCGCGTCGCGGGACACGTGCGGGCCGGCGGCCTCGGCCTCGTCGGGGCGTGCGACATCGCGGCGGCCACCACCGGGTCCGACTTCGCCTTCACCGAGGTGCGCATCGGGGTCGCCCCGGCCGTCATCTCCCTGCCGCTGCTGCCCCGGATGCAGCCCCGGGCCGCCGAGCGCCTCTACCTCACCGGGGAGCGCTTCGACGCCGCCGAGGCCGCCCGCTGCGGGCTGCTCACGCTCACCGCCGACGACGTGGACGCGGCGCTGGAGCCCGTGCTCGACGCCCTGCGCAAGGGCTCCCCGCAGGGCCTGGCCGCGTCGAAGGAGCTGGTCACGGCTAGGGTGCTGGAGACCTTCGACCGGGACGCCGAGGACCTGGTGCAGCGTTCGGCGACGCTGTTCGCCTCGGCCGAGGCGCGCGAGGGGATGACGGCCTTCCTCGAACGACGGGATCCCGCATGGGTGTTCTGACTCCGCCCGGCGCGGCGCACGGCCCGAAGCAGGACCGCAGCCGGGCCACCCGGCAGCGGCTCCTGGAGGCGGCGGTGGCCTGCCTGGCAGAGGTCGGCTGGGCCGGCTCCACGGTCTCGGTGGTCGCCGAGCGGGCCGGCGTCTCGCGGGGGGCCGCCCAGCACCACTTCCCGACCCGGGAGGACCTGTTCACCGCCGCCGTCGAGTACGTCGCCGAGGAACGCTCCCAGGCCCTGCGGGAGCTGCCCCCGCAGAGCCGCCCCGAGGTGGTCGCCGCCCTCGTCGACCTCTACACCGGCCCGCTCTTCCGGGCGGCGCTCCAGCTCTGGGTGGCCGCCTCCAACGAGGAGCCGCTGCGGCCCCGGGTCACCGAACTGGAGGCCCGCGTCGGCCGGGAGACCCACCGGATCGCGGTCCGGCTGCTCAAGGCCGACGAGTCCGTCCCCGGCGTGCGCGAGACCGTCCAGGGCCTGCTGGACATGGCCCGCGGCCTGGGCCTCGCCAACGTCCTCACCGACGACACGGCCCGCCGCCACCGGGTGGTCGCCCAGTGGGCCGCCCTCGTCGAGCACGGCCTGGGCTGACCCCACCCCACCTGCGATCCGGGCGTGTGTGAGCTGGGTCACCTTGAAAAGGGTGGGTCCGCAGTACCCTGGACGCATGATTCCGCTCGTTCGCCGCCGCCACGTGGACTACGTCCGCGTCACGAGCACGAGCTGTCGCCGCCCCGCCTGACCGGTGATCCGTGCGGCCCCGCCGCCCCACCGCAGGCCGTGCCGCGCCCCACCACCGCCGTCCCGGCGACACCCGGCCCCGCCCCACCCACCGGCGGCCCCGGGCCCCTGCTCACCCAGCGGATGTCACCATGTCGCACACCACTTCGTCGTACCCCGCGTCGCACCCCGGCCACCGCCGGCTGCCCGTCATCGACCTCTCCGCGGCCGACCGCGGCCCGGACGAGCGCGCCGCCCTCCACGACCGGCTGCACGCCGCCGCCCACGAGGTCGGCTTCTTCCAGCTCGTCGGCCACGGCGTCACCGGCGCCGAGACCGCCGCCCTCGACCGCGCCATGCGGGCCTTCTTCGCCCTGCCCGAGGCCGACCGCCTCGCCCTCGACAACGTGCGCTCGCCCCACTTCCGCGGCTACACCCGCACCGGCGACGAACGCACCGGAGGCAGCCGCGACTGGCGCGACCAGCTCGACATCGGCCTCGAACGCCCCGCCCGCGTGCCCGCGCCCGGCGAGGAGCCCTACTGGTGGCTCCAGGGCCCCAACCAGTGGCCCGCCGCCCTCCCGGAGCTGCGCACCGCCGCCCTCGGCTGGATCGACCGGCTCTCCGCCGTCGCCGACCGCCTGCTGCGCGAACTCCTCGCGGCCATCGGCGCGGACCCCGCCTTCTACGACGCGGCCTTCCGCGACGGCGCCCACCCGCACCTCAAGCTCGTCCGCTACCCGGGCAGCGCCGGCGACGGCAGCGCCCAGGGCGTCGGCGCCCACAAGGACTACGGCTTCCTCACCCTGCTGCTCCAGGACACCGTGGGCGGCCTCCAGGTCGAGCGCGAGGACGGCCGCTTCCACGACGTCCCGCCGATGCCCGGCGCCTTCGTCGTCAACCTCGGCGAACTGCTGGAGGTCGCCACCGACGGCTACCTCAAGGCGACCCACCACCGGGTCGTCAGCCCGCCCGGCGCCCGCGAGCGCTTCTCGGTGCCCTACTTCCACAACCCGCGCCTCGACGCCCGGATCGCCCCGCTCGTCTTCCCGCACGCCCGGCTCGCCCCCGGCGCCACGGCCGACCCGGCGAATCCGCTCTTCGCCGAGTACGGCCGCAACGAGCTGAAGGGCAAGCTGCGCGCCCACCCCCTGGTGGCCGCGCGCCACCACGCGGACCTGGTGCTCCCGCGGGCTCAGGCCCCGGTGGCCGCGATGTCGTCGTAGCCCGCGATGTCCCGCGGATCGCGGGTGCCGGGGCCGGTGTAGCGGGCCGACGGGCGGACCAGCCGGCCGGTGCGCTTCTGCTCCAGGATGTGCGCCGACCAGCCCGCGGTGCGGGCGCAGGTGAACATCGAGGTGAACATGTGGGCCGGCACCTCGGCGAAGTCCAGCACGATGGCCGCCCAGAACTCCACGTTGGTGGCGAGCACCCGGTCGGGGCGGCGGTTGTGCAGCTCCTCCAGCGCGGCCTTCTCCAGCGCCTCGGCGACCTCGAAGCGGGGCGCGGCCAGCTCCTTCGCGGTGCGGCGCAGCACCCGGGCGCGCGGGTCCTCGGCCCGGTACACCCGGTGCCCGAAGCCCATCAGGCGCTCGCCCTTGTCGAGCGCCGTGCGGACGTAGGCGGCGGCGTCGCCCGTCCGCTCGATCTCCTCGATCATGCCGAGCACCCGCGAGGGGGCGCCGCCGTGCAGCGGCCCCGACATCGCGCCCACCGCGCCGGAGAGCGCGGCGGCGACGTCGGCGCCGGTCGATGCGATCACCCGGGCGGTGAAGGTGGAGGCGTTCATGCCGTGCTCGGCGGCCGACGTCCAGTAGGCGTCGACGGCCTTGACGTGCCGCGGGTCCGGCTCGCCGCGCCAGCGGATCATGAAGCGCTCCACCACGGAGGCGGCCTTGTCGATCTCGCTCTGCGGCACCATCGGCAGTCCCTGCCCGCGCGCGGACTGCGCGACGTAGGACAGGGCCATCACGGCCGCCCGCGCCAGGTCGTCACGGGCCTGCGCCTCGTCGATGTCGAGGAGCGGTTTGAGCCCCCACACCGGGGCGAGCATCGCCAGCGCCGACTGCACGTCCACCCGGATGTCGCCGGAGTGGACCGGGATCGGGAACGGTTCGGCGGGCGGCAGACCGGGGTTGAACGCCCCGTCGACCAGCAGGCCCCAGACGTTGCCGAACGAGACGTGACCCACGAGGTCCTCGATGTCGACGCCCCGGTAGCGGAGGGAGCCGCCCTCCTTGTCCGGTTCGGCGATCTCCGTCTCGAACGCGACGACTCCTTCGAGTCCAGGTACGAAGTCGGACATCAGGCGGCTCCTCACGATGGGTACGGCGGCGCAGATCGGTCACCCCGGTGATTCCCCGTACGGGCGGTCGTCACCCCGGCCCGTCCCGGACCAGGAACGATATCCGTCGCTGTAGGGAGGCCACAGAGGCCCCACCCCGGATTTTGGCGGGTTCCCCAGATGCGGGGAAGCGTGACGTCCGGCACACTGCCCCGTTCCGCCGGAGCAGGGTTGGCGGCACCGGGTGCCGGGAAGACTGGCGCAGCCCCGCCGCCCGCGGGACGGTCCGCTGCGGCAGGATGTCCCCGTGACCGACCACGCCGCCGACGAGGCCGACGCCCGCGCCACCGACCCCGCGCCCGGCTCGGGCACGGGCGCCTCCTCCGCGGAGGACGCCCGCCCCGCGGTGACCGTGTCCGGCCTGAGGCTGCCCGACCCCGCCGAGACGGAGCTGGTCGTCCCCGACCCCGCGGTCATGCGCGAGCAGTACCGGTCGACCGAGCTCGACGAGGAGGCGCTCGCGGCCGGGCCCATGGAGCAGTTCGCCCGCTGGTTCGCCGAGGCCGCCGCGGCCAGGCTGCTCGAACCGAACGCCATGGTCGTCTCCACGGCCACACCCGACGGCCGGCCGTCCTCGCGCACGGTGCTGCTCAAGCGGTACGACGACCGCGGCTTCGTCTTCTTCACCAACTACGGCTCCCGCAAGGGGCGCGAGATCGACGCCAACCCGTACGTCTCGCTGCTCTTCCCCTGGCACCCGCTGGCCCGCCAGATCGTGGTCACCGGCAGCGCCTCCCGGGTCGGCCGCGAGGAGACGGCCGCCTACTTCCGCACCCGGCCGCACGGTTCTCGGCTCGGGGCCTGGGCCAGTGAGCAGTCGTCCGTCATCGGCTCCCGCCAGGAGCTGGTGCGGCGCTACGACGAGCTCGCCGCCCGCCACCCCGAGGACGGCCCGCTGTCCGCACCGCCGCACTGGGGCGGCATCCGGGTCGTGCCGGAGACGGTGGAGTTCTGGCAGGGGCACGAGAACCGGCTGCACGACCGGCTGCGCTACGTCCGCACGGACACCGGCTGGCGCGTGGAGCGTCTGGCGCCCTGACGCGGGGCGGGGCCCGCCGGTCCGCCGGGCGCCCGGAACGATCCGCGCGACGAGCCGCGCCGGGACCGCCCGCAGACGCAGACGACCCGTGGGCCTTTGGTCCCTCCGTCCGGACGGAGGGAGCCGGCCGGACTTACCGGCGGCCCACGGGTCGGGTGACTGCTTGGGTTTCGGCAGGCGGCCTGCCGAGGTGCACAGAGTGCGACGGCAGGCCGTTAGCCCGCAGTCACCTCACGAGTCCGAAAAGAAACCATTTTTTCGGATCACCTCCTTTCGCGTGTACCCACACCCTAGGAAGCCTCCGGCGCCGGTTCAAGCGATTTAACGCGCCGCTTTCCCACCCGCTTTCCGGGAACCGTGTGTGTTCCGGGTCACGTTGACGTTCAATGAATTCAAGGGGATCTGTGCACATGGACGCGTCCTGCCAGGGGGTGCCGGGATGACTGCTGCCAGGAGTGGGATCACCGACGACATCGGGGCCGGCGGAGTGCCGTCCGGGCCCGGACCGGGCGGCGCGGAGCTGCTCGCCGCGCTGCTGGACGGCATGGACGCCGCCCTGTGCGCGCTCGACGCGGACGGCACGGTCACCCACTGGAACCGCGAGGCGGAGCGCATCCTCGGGTGGACCGCCGCCGAGGCCGTGGGGCGGCACGGCTTCGAGGGCTGGGCCGTGCGCCGGGCGGACGCGGGCGACGTGCGGGAGCGGCTGCTCGCGGCCATGGACGCACCGGGGCGGCAGGTGCACGAGTTCGCGCTGCTGCGCAAGGACGGCGGCCGGGTCCTGGTGCGGACCCAGTCCGCCCGGGTGCTGGGCGCCGACGGCGAGCCCGCCGGGGTGTACTGCGCCTTCAGCGAGGTGCACGCCCAGATCGACCTGGAGCGCTCCATCGCGCTGAGCGAGGCGCTGTTCGACGACGCGGCCTGGGCCGTCGTCCTCGTCGACGTGGACCTGCGGGCGGCCGTCGTCAACGCCGAGGCCACCCGCATGCTCGGCGTCCCCCGGGCGCAGGTGCTCGGGCGTCCGCTGGGCGAGCTGGCCGGGCAGGGCGTCGAGGAGCTCGAAGGCGCCCTCCACCACGTGCTGGCCGAGGGCGCGCCCCGGGGCCTGGTCGACCTGTGGGTGACGGTCGCGGGCCCCGGCGGCGAGCAGCGGCGCTGCTGGCGCAGCGGATTCCTGCGGCTGGCGTCCCCGCTGGCCCAGGAGCCGGTGCCGCTGGGCGCCGCGTGGGTGTTCCACGACGTCACCGACGCCCGGCTCGCCGAGCAGGAGGCCGACCGGCTGCGCTTCCGGGCCGGGCAGCTCCACCGGGCCGGACGGGCCGCGGCCGAGTGCGAGGACCCGATGGAGGCGGCGACGGTCTGCATGGACTTCGCGCTGGCCGGATTCGCGGACCACGCGCTGATCGACCTGGCGGAGGGCGGGGGCCGTCTGGTGCGGGCGGCGGCCTCGCCGTCCGGCGCGCCGGGCCCGGTGGCGGGCGTCGCCGGCGGCGGCTTCCCCGTCCGGTACGAGCCGGGCCACCCGGCGCTCCAGGCCGCCGAGCGCATCGGTTCGGTGCGGGCGAGCGCCGCGGCCGAAGGGGCGCCCGGCGACTGGGCGGGCCGCCGCCAGTGGCCCGCGGACGCGGCGCACGCGCTGTGCACCGTGCTGCGCGGCCGGGGCAGGACGCTGGGCGTGCTGACGTTCCTGCGCGGGGCGAGCCGCCCGGCGTTCGAGCGCCCGGACGCGGTGTACGCGGAGAGCATGGCGGTGCTGGTGGCGGCGTCGCTCGGACAGGCGCGGCCGGATCCCGGCCCGTGAGGACGCCCCCACCGGGGGCCGGTGCTCAGTGCCGGAAGAAGATCCGGTCGCGGTACTCGGTCATCACCCGGCCGTTCCACTCGTGGCCGCCGTCGACGTTGCCCGAGCGCAGCAGCGGGGGCTCGATGCCGCGCTCGGCGAGGCGCTCGGCGGCGGCGGCCATGGTCGCCTGCATCAGGGCGCTGGTGACGACGGTGGACGCGGGGGCGAAGGGCGCCTCGATGCCGTCGTGGGTGAGCTCGGCGTCGCCGACCGCGATCTTGGAGTCGAGGACGATGTCGCAGTGGTCCTTGAGGAAGGTGCCCGAGGTGTGCCGGGACCTGGTCTCGTGCGCGTAGGCGACCGAGGTCACCCCGATCACGGTGAGGCCGAGCGCGCGGGCGTTCATGGCCATCTCCACGGGCAGGGCGTTGCGGCCCGACAGGGAGATGATCACGAGAACGTCGCCTGCGGCGGCGGGACTGGAGTCGAGGACGGCGCCGGCCAGTCCGTCGACCCGCTCCAGCGCGGAGCCCAGGGTGGCGGGCATGACGTCGACACCGACGACGCCCGGCACGGCCAGCAGGTTCATCAGGGCGAGTCCGCCCGCCCGGTAGACGACGTCCTGCGCGGCGAGGGAGGAGTGGCCGGCGCCGAAGGCGAACAGCCGGCCGCCGTCGGCGACGGCGTCGGCCATGGCGGTGCCCGCCGCCGCGATGTTCGCGGACTCCTCGTCCCTGACGCGTTGCAGCAGACCGATCGCGGCGTCGAAGAACAGACCGGCCAGCTTGCTCTCGCTCATCGTCCAGCCCTTTCGGAGGTGGTTACGAGGGTAGTTCGCTGAAATGACGGGACGGGGGGAACATCCGTGCCGCGGATCACGTTGAGGTCTGGACCATTGGTCTGTCAATACAGGCTCCGGCCGATGCGGGCGATGCCGTGCCGGGCACGGTTGTCGGCGCGATGCGCAAGAATTGAGGCGGGGCCACGTACGACTGTTTTCCACGCCACAGCATCGAGGGGCACGTATGTCCGGACTGATCGACACGACGGAGATGTATCTCCGCACCATCCTCGAGCTCGAAGAGGAAGGTGTGGTGCCCATGCGGGCCCGAATCGCGGAGCGGCTGGACCAGAGCGGTCCCACGGTCAGCCAGACCGTCGCCCGGATGGAGCGCGACGGTCTGGTGACCATCGCGGGCGACCGTCACCTGGAGCTGACGGCGGAGGGGCGGCAGCTCGCGACGCGGGTGATGCGCAAGCACCGGCTCGCCGAGTGCCTGCTGGTCGACGTGATCGGTCTCGAGTGGGAGCACGTCCACGCGGAGGCATGCCGCTGGGAGCACGTGATGAGCGAGGCGGTGGAGCGGCGCGTGCTGGAGCTGCTGCGCCACCCCACCGAGTCCCCGTACGGCAACCCGATCCCGGGCCTGGAGGAGCTGGGCGAGAAGGCGGAGGCCGACCCGTTCCTCGACGACAGCATGGTGTCGCTGGCCGAGCTCGACCCGGGCGCCGAGGGCAAGACGGTCGTGGTGCGGCGGATCGGCGAGCCCATCCAGACGGACGCCCAGCTCATGTACACCCTGCGCCGCGCGGGCGTGCAGCCCGGATCCGTGGTGAGCGTGACGCAGTCGCCGGGCGGTGTGCTGGTGGGCAGCAGCGGCGAGGCGGCGGAGCTGGAGGCGGAGATCGCCTCGCACGTGTTCGTGGCGAAGCGCTGACCGAGCTCGACCGAGCGTGCGGTCGCCGGCATGGGCCGGCACGCGGGCGGTTCCCGGGGCCCAGTCCCCGCGGGACCGCCCGCGCCGCGTTGCGGAGCCGGGCGGGGGCGGGGCGGTAGGCGGCGGGGCCGCCTCGCGGGCAGAGTCGCGGCGGCGGGGCCGTCTGCTGGGCCCGGGGGAACGGGCGGCCGGAGAGCGTCGCGGGCAGGGAGCGACGGGCCGCGGGGGCCGTCTGCTGGGCCCGGGTGGAGGCGGCGGGGGCCGTCTCCTCGGCCGGGGCGGCAAGCGGCAGCGGGGGCTGCCTCGCAGCCCGGGGCGGAGGGCGGTGGGGGCCGTCTGGTGGGCTCGGGGGAACGGGCGGCCGGGCTGCGTCGCGGGCAGGGAGCGGCGGGTGGTCGGGGGCCGTCTCCTGGGCCCGGGTGGAGGCGGCGGGGCCGCTTCCGGGGCGCGTCGGGCATCGATCCGCGCCGCCTTTCGCGCCGGGGCGCGTTTCCGGCCGGAATGGCAGCGGCCGGGAGCCGTCCCGTGCCACCCTGAAGCCGAGGCATATGACTCGGGACCGGGAGGGGAGCCACGGTGACGCGTCGCCCGTCGTACCGCCGTGTGCCGGCGCCGCCTGCGCGCGGGGCCCTCGCGTGGAGGAGTCCCGGCGCCCGAGGGCGCCGGGACCTGTCCTCCCCGGTGCCGACCCGGAGCCCCGAGCTCCCAGGGTCGGCCCCCTGTCGGACCCCTGTCCCCGAGCGGTCCGCCTCCCGCAGGAAATCTCCCCCCGCCGACCCCGTCCAATCCCGGGCGGTGGTCACTCGAACGAGGGGTGTTGCGTGGCAGATCGGCTTTTTCGAATGCGAGTTCGATAGTCTGGCGTGACTCGACACGAGCCACCGATCCGGGGGAGACAAGGGGGTGCCAGGCCAGATGGTGCGGCGCATCGATGTGACCGGAGCCGACGGCGTACGCCTGGCGGCCTGGGAGTTCGCGGACCCGCCCAAGGGGCGCGGCGAGCACGAGACGGCGCCCGGCGTCTTACTGCTCCACGGCCTGATGGGGCGCGCGTCCCACTGGGCGCCCACGGCCCGCTGGCTGGCCGAACGGCACCGCGCCGTCGCCCTCGACCAGCGCGGGCACGGCCGCAGCGACAAGCCCGAGGGCCCCTACACGCGGGACGCCTACGTGGCCGACGCGGCGGCCGCCGTCGAGCAGCTCGGGCTGGGCCCGGTGACCCTGATCGGCCACTCCATGGGAGCGCTGACGGCCTGGCAGCTCGCCGCCAGGCGGCCGGACCTGGTGCACGCCCTGGTCATCTGCGACATGCGGGCCTCCGCGCTGGGGGCCGCCTCGCAGCGCGAGTGGGCGGACTGGTTCAGCTCCTGGCCGGTGCCGTTCGCGACCCTCGCGGACGTGCGCAAGTGGTTCGGCGAGGACGACCCCTGGGTGGAGCGCCCCAACCCGGCCCGCGGCGAGTTCTTCGCCGAGGTGATGGCCGAGCAGGCCGACGGCTGGCACCCGGTCTTCTCCTACGGGCCGATGCTCACGTCCCGCGAGACCTGGGTCCTCGAATCGCACTGGGACGAACTGGCCCAGGTCCACTGCCCGACCCTCGTCGTGCGCGGCCTCGACGGACAGCTCGGCCGCGCCGAGGCCCAGGAGATGGTCCGCGTCCTGCCGCGCGGCGAGTACGGCGAGGTCGCCGACGCGGGCCACCTCGTCCACTACGACCACCCCGACGGCTGGCGCTCAGCGATCGAGCCCTTCCTGGAGGGCGTGCTCACCGCCTGAGCCGCGGCACCGCCTGAGCCGCGGCACCGCCTGAGCCGCGGCACCTCCCGAGCCGCAGCGCCGTCCGCCCCCCCCGCCTCCGGGGGGCGGACGGACCCGCCGCCGCGCGTGCGCGGCCCCGGACCGGTCCCGGGCCGCGCACGCACGCCGGGGCGGGCGGGGGCGGTTCAGCCCTTGCTCACCGCCGTGAGGATCTCCGGGAGACGGCCGGCCGTCCGCGGCGCGGCGATCCGCAGCCCCGCCCAGGTGATCAGCGCCCCGTACGCGGTGCCCACCGGGAGGATCAGCCACAGCCCGCCCGAGCCGGAGGCGTGCAGCCACACCGTCAGGACGATCACCGGCGCGCACAGCAGCGCGGAGGCCAGCACGCCGCCGATGATCGACATCCAGGCCAGACCGCCCTGCCCCGGCGCCACGTTCTTGTACGCGCTGTCCTGCGGGATCGAGTACGGGAAGAGCGCCGAGGCCACCGCACCGGTCGAGAGCATCGCGCCGAGCAGGGCGAACGACAGGCCCAGCACCTCGGGCAGGTCCGCCCAGCGGTCCAGCATGCCCGTGGTCACGGCGCACACCAGCGTCATGTACGGCAGGGTGATCACCAGCAGCGCCAGGGTGCGCGCGAGCAGTTCCGCGTAGGCGTCCCGGGTCGAGGAGATCGTCAGCGCCACCATCCAGAACGCCGAGGTGTCCTGGCCGAACTGGTTGTACATCAGCATGCCGAGCATGGCCGCGGCGAAGCAGGCCAGATACACCGAGCCGGTGCCCTGGAGGGCGTTGAACACCGGCACGATCAGACCGATCGCCAGCGACGTCACCCAGGCGCCCTTGGTCTTGGGGTCGCGCCACACGTAGCGCAGGAAGCGCATCATGACCGTGCCCGTGCGGCCCTCCGGCAGCAGCCGGTGCAGCCCGCCGGACGCGGACCCCTCCCGGCTCGGCTCCGACGCCGCCGCGAGCGTCGAGCCGTCGGGTGCCGTCATGAGCTTCGTCAGGCTGCGCTGCCACCACCACAGCAGCGCACCCAGCGCGGCCGCCGACAGGGCGAACTGGGCCGCCGCCGTCGCCCAGGAGCCGGCCGAGGCCGAGTCCACCGCGCCGATCGCCGAGGCCGGCGGGATCCAGCGCATCACGTCGGCGGCCGGGTCCAGCGCCGACAGCCCGCCGGACCTGCTGAGGCTCTGCACACCGAAGTTGACGAACTGGATGCCCACCGCGATGAGCAGACCGCTGAGCACCGCCAGGTCCCGCCCCTTGCGGGAGGTGAGCAGCCGGATGTTGGCGGCGGCCACCGCCCGCGCCAGCGCCACGCACACCAGCAGCGTGAGCGGGACGGCGGCCACGGCGAGGGCGGTCGCCGCCGCGCCGCGCGCCGGGGCCAGGGCGGCGCCGACGACGAGGCAGAGCGTGAACAGCGGACCGATGCCCACCACCGAAGCGCCGAGCAGCGCCCCCACCAGCGGTGCCGGCCGCAGCGGCAGCATCACCAGCCGCGTCGGGTCGAGGGTCTCGTCACCGCTGGGGAAGAACAGCGGCAGCACCGCCCAGCCGAGCGCCACGACCCCGGTCAGCAGCACCACGACCGTCGCCGCGTGCTCGTCGCCGCGCAGCAGGAGCAGGCCGACGAGCTGGGCGGCCGCCAGCAGCACGGCGAACACGACCGAGACGACGAAGACCGCGGTGCGGCCGGACGACTGGCGCAGCCCGTTGCGCAGCAGCGACAGCTTCAGCCGGACGAAGATGCCGGTCAGCGCCGCGGTGCTCACCGCGCACCGCCGCCGAGCCAGTCCAGCGACTCGCCGGAATCCCGTCCCTGCGCCCCGACCAGTTCGAGGAAGGCGCTCTGCAGCGTCGGCGCCGTGCCCCGCACCTCCGCGAGGGTGCCCTGGGCCCGGATGCGGCCCGCGGCCATCACCGCGACCCAGTCGCACAGCGACTCGACGAGCTCCATCACATGGCTGGAGAACACCACGGTCGCGCCCGAGCCGGTGTAGCGCTCCAGCACCCCGCGGATGGTCTGCGCGGAGACCGGGTCGACGCCCTCGAACGGCTCGTCCAGGAAGAGCACTTCGGGGTTGTGCAGCAGCGCGGCGGCCAGGCCGATCTTCTTGCGCATGCCGGTCGAGTAGTCGACGACCAGCTTGTGCTGGGAGCCCGCGAGGTCGAGGACGTCCAGGAGCTGGGTGGCGCGCTTGTCCACCTCGTCACCGGGCAGACCGCGCAAGCGGCCGTTGTAGGCGAGCAGTTCCCGGCCGGACAGCCGCTCGAACAGCCGCAGGCCCTCCGGCAGCACGCCGATACGGGACTTGACCCGGACCGGGTCGCCCCAGACGTCGTGCCCGGCCACCAGCACCCGCCCCTGGTCGGGCCGCAGCAGGCCGGTGACCATGGAGAGCGTGGTCGTCTTGCCCGCCCCGTTGGGGCCGACGAGGCCGATGAACTTCCCCGCGGGAAGCGCCAGATCGATCCCGGCGACCGCGATCTGCTCGCCGAAGCGCTTCCACAGCCCTTCCACCTGGACGGCGGGCGGCGGCACGGCCGCACCGCCCGCCGCGTCGACGCTCTGCTCCGGCATGGTCGTGCCTCCCGTGTTCCCCGTCGTGGTCGGGAACAGCCTACGAAAGGCCCGGGCCCGGCGGGCAGGTGCCGACCGGGCAGTCACCGCTGGTCAGCGTTGCCGGGATCCGGCGGAGCACGGCGCCGAATCGCCCGGCCGCGCGTCACCGCACCGGGTGCCGTCGGCAGCCGCCGTCACGGGAGCGGCCCCGAACGCGGGGGCGTCACCGCGCCCGGACGCGGGCCGCGGCGGCCTCCCGGCCGCAGGCGTACGCCAGCGGGCTGATCAGCTCCTCGGCGTCGGGCAGCCAGCGGTTGGCGGGGGTGGGCCTGCGCGCCCACTGGACGGCGCCCCGGCCGCCGATCCGGGTCGGCGGGGCGGCCACCCAGTGGCCCTCGCCCCGGGTGACCAGATCGATGGCCGACGGCATCCACCCGAGGTCGCGGATGAGTTCGGGGGCCTTGAGGGAGGCGCCGGGAAGGACGAAGAAGAGCATCCGGCGGTCGGGGGTGAACGTCACCGGGCCCAGCGGCAGTTCCATGCGCTCCAGTCGCGCCAGCGCCAGGAAGCCCGCCGACTCCGAGACCTCCAGCGCGTCGAAGGTGCGCCCGGTCGGCAGCAGGATCGACGACCTGGGCTGCTTCGACCACAGCCGGCGGGCCGCCGAACCGCTGCCGGTCGCCTGGTTCGCCCAGTCGCCCGGGCCGGGGTGCGCGCCGGGCGAGGCGCAGCCGGTGTCGCCGCAGGAGCAGCGCTCCGTGCCGTCCACGGGCTCCAGCCAGGTGCCGGGAAAGACGTCCCAGTGCCGCTCGTCGGCGTACCGCACGGCCGCGTCCAGCAGTTGTTCGCCGCGCTGCCCGGGGATCTGAGCGGCTTCCGTGACTCCCATGGTCTCATCCACGACACACTCAACTACCGCCGCAACCTCGGGTTACGGCCCGCCCCGTGCCCGTGTTCGGCGCATCGATCCTGCATATGGGGCGCACGGGTGCACGGCCGGGGGCGCGCGTGGGGCCGTGCCGTCGGGGGCGGGTAGCCAAGGCGGGGGGCGGGCACCGGAGGGCCGTCAGGTCACCCGGCCCAAAAGGAACCAACCCGACCAACTCTGCATTTCCCGTATATCAGCCGGGCAGTGAACAGTGATCGGTGATCAGTGACCAGTGATCGCCGGACCAGTGACCGACAGAACGATCACCGCGGCATCAGGGGGTAGTCCATGGCAGCCAGGCCTCTCGTCGCCCGACAGCCGAACGAACGGCTGCAGGCGCTCATCCAGGAAGCCGGGTGCTCCAACGCCGGGCTCGCACGCCGGGTCAACATGGTCGGCGCGGAGCGCGGCCTCGACCTGCGGTACGACAAGACGTCCGTCGCCCGCTGGCTGCGCGGCCAGCAGCCGCGCGGCCGGGCGCCCGGCATCATCGCCGAGGCGCTGGGCCGCAAGCTCGGGCGCACCGTCACGATCGACGAGATCGGCATGGCGAACGGGAAGAACCTGGCCACCGGGGTCGGGCTCCAGTTCTCGCCGACCGTCCCCGGGGCGATCGAGCAGGTCTGCGAGCTCTGGCGGTCGGACGTGGGCCGCCGGGACTTCCTGTCCGGCTCCGCCGTCGCCGCGTCCGCGCTCGTGGAGCCGAGCCGCGACTGGCTGATCACCGGCGCCGACGCGCAGGTCGCGCGGACGGCGGGGGCGCGGGTGGGCGCCTCGGACGTCGAGGCGGTCCGCGCGATGACCGCCGCGCTCACCGAGCTCGACCACCGCTTCGGCAGCGGACATGTGCGGCCGGTGCTCGTCCACTACCTCAACAGCGTGGTCTCCGGCCTGCTGTCGGGGTCCTACCGGGAGGCGGTGGGCCGCGAACTCTTCGCCGCCGTCGCCCGGCTGACCGAACTGGCCGGCTACATGGCGGTCGACACCGGGCAGCCGGGGCTCGCCCAGCGCTACTACATCCAGGCACTGCGGCTCGCGCAGGCCGCGGGCGACCGGGCGTACGGGGGCTATGTGCTCGCCGCCTCCATGAGCCACCTCGCCGCCGAACTCGGCAACCCGCGCGAGATCGCCCAGCTCGCCCGCGCGGCCCAGGAGGGCGCCCGCGGCCGGGTGACGCCCCGCGCGGAGGCCATGTTCCACGCGGCGGAGGCCCGGGGCCACGCCCTGCTCGGCGACGCCCGCACCTGTCATGACGCCGTGTCGCGCGCGGTCGCCGCGCTGGACCGGGCCGAGCCGGAGTCCGGTGACGACCCGGCGTGGATCGCCCACTTCGACCACGCCTACCTCGCCGACGAACTGGCGCACTGTCACCGCGATCTGGGCGAGGCCGAGGAGGCCGCCCGGCAGGCCGGGGAGGCGCTGGCGGGGCATCCGGCGTCCCGGGCGCGGCGCCGCGCGATCGGTCTGGTGCTGCTCGCGTCGGCACAGGTCCAGCAGCGTGAGGTGGAACACGCCTGCCACACGGCGACGCGCGCCGTGGAGCTGCTGGACACCCTGCGCTCCAGCCGGGGCGCGGAGTATCTCGACGACCTCCGGCAGCGGCTGGAGCCGTACGCGGAGGAGCCCCCGGTCCGCGACTTCTCCGCCCGGCTCGACCTGCGGGCGGCGTGAGGGGCGGGCCGGCGGCGGGGCCGCGCGGACGCCGTCCCCCTCAACTGCGTTCTGTGTCCGCATCTTGTCACTGCTGTGGCACGTGTGTGCGGAGGACTTCGGGCACCCGGTAGCGTGAACCGACGATTCCGTAGGTCCACATGTAGGAGTCCCGGTGACGCACAGCGGACAGGGTGACGAGCAACGGCCCCCGGCCGCGCGGCCCGCGCACGAAGGCGTCGTGCTGCCCGCCGACGGCAGTGAGCCCCTCATACCCGGAACCCAGGGTGCGCAGGCGACCCCGGCGGGCGGACAGCCGTGGGGCGCGCCCTGGGGCCCCCAGCAGCCGGGCGGGCAGCAGCCCCCGGCGGCACCCGGCCACGGCGGGCAGCAGCAGCCGCCCGCCGCCTACGGCTACCCGGCTCCCGGGGCGCCGGACGCCCCCGCGGCACCCGGTTACGGCTACCCGGCCCCGGCGGGCCCCGGCGGGTACGGCGCCTACGGCGACCACGGCACGGGTGCCCCCGCGGGCACCGGCGGCTACGGCTACCCGGCGCCCGCGCAGGCCGGCGGGTACGGGGAGCAGCCCCCGGCGGTCAGCGGTTACGGCGCCCCGCAGCAACCCCAGGCGGGCGCCGGTTACGGCGCCCCGCAGGGCCTCCCGGCGGAGTCCGGCTACGACGGCCGGCAGCAGCCCGGTCACGGCTACCCGGGCGGGCCCGCCCCCCAGGGCCACGGCCACCCCGGCGCGGCCCTGCCCCCGCAGCAGACCGCGCCCGGCGGCGCCTACGAGGACCGGACCCGGATGCTGCCGCCCCAGGGCGGCTACCCCGTCCCGGGTGGTCAGGTTCCCGGTGGGTCGGCGGACGCGACGCAGTACATCGCTCCCGTCCCCGGCGGTCAGGCTCCCGGTGGGTCGGCGGACGCGACGCAGTACATCGCTCCCGTCCCGGGTGGTCAGGTCCCCGGTGGGTCGGCGGACGCGACGCAGTACATCGCTCCCGTCCCGGGTGGTCAGGTCCCCGGTGGGTCGGCGGACGCGACGCAGTACATCGCTCCCGTCCCGGGTGGTCAGGTCCCCGGTGGGTCGGCGGACGCGACGCAGTACATCGCCCCCGTCCCGGGCGGTCCCGGCCCCGGCGCCCTGCCGCCGGAGGCGCCCGCCGAGTCGACCACGTTCCTCGGGACCGGACCGCTCGGCCAGGGCGGCGCCCCCGCGGGCGGCGTGCCCGGCGGCGACGCGGACGCCACGCAGTACATCGCGCCCGTGCCGCCCGAGCCCGCCGCGGCTCCCTTCGGCATCCGGCCCGGCGCCCCCGGCGACCGGCAGCCGCCCGCCGAGTTCGACAGCCTCTTCCGCTCGGACGCGCCCCCCTCGCACGGCGGCGTCGCCGACTCGACGCAGCAGATGCCGCGCTTCGCGGGACAGGGCCCCGGCCGCCCCGGCGCCGACGCGCCCCACGGGGGCTTCCAGGAGCCGGGCCGGCCGCACTCCTCCTACGACGACGAACCGCCCGCCCGGCGGCGCTCCCTGGTGCCCGTGGTCGCCGCGCTCGTCGTCGGCTGCGCCGTGCTCGGACTCGGCGTCAGCGCCGTGGTCTTCGGCGGCGGGGACGACAAGAAGTCCGAGACCCCCGACAAGAACGTGGCCGGCACCTCCGCCGCGCCGACCCCGAGTGCCTCCGAGGAGCCGGAGAACCCGGCGAAGCCGCAGGCCGAGGCGCTGGACAAGCTGCTGGCCGACAGCAACGACAGCCGTGCCGCGGTGATCCGTTCGGTCGAGAACATCAAGACCTGCAAGAACCTGGACGCGGCCGTCAAGGACCTCAAGGACGCCGCCGCCCAGCGCCGCAGCCTGGTGACCAGGCTCGGCGAACTCGAACTGGACAAGCTGCCGAAGCACGCCGAGCTGAACTCGGCCCTGAAGAAGGCGTGGCAGGCGTCGGCGTCCGCCGACGACCACTACGCGGCCTGGGCGCAGCAGGCCAAGAGCAAGAAGGTCTGCAAGGACGGCAAGGCCCGCTCCACCTCGCACACCGCCCAGGGCAACAAGGCCAGCGGCGACGCGACCAGGGCCAAGAACCAGGCCGCGGGGATGTGGAACGCCATCGCCCGCGACCACGGCCTCACCGAGCGGCGCAGCGAGCAGCTCTGATCCGGCCGCCCGGGGCGGACGCCTCACGACGCGGCGGCCAGCGTCTGCGACACGTCGACGAAGTCCTTGTGCTGGGCCACCAGCCGGCCGTCCCGCACGACCTGGAAGGTCACGCTGCTGTTGACGATGCGCGGATAGTTGGGCGCGCCGAGCATGTCCTCGTAGCCCCAGCGCAGGTCGGGGGTCAGCCCGTCGGTCGACACCTGGAGCCCCTGGTCGAGGACGTGGGCGAGGCGGGCCGGGGTGACCGCGTCCCGGCCGAGCGCGCGGACCGCCTTCTCCAGGACGGTGTACGCGATCCAGGTCGTCTGCACGCCCGCGTCGGCGGGGTCGAGGGTGTTGTCGCCGAAGGCGTGCTCGGTGATCACCTTGCGCATCGGGTCCCAGCGGCTGTCGCCCGCGTCCGGGTACCAGCCGGTGACGTAGGCGCCCTCGAAGGGGCCCCGGCGGCCGCCGGTGCGGTCGACGAGCGGCTGTCCGACGCTGCCCATCACGGACGAGATGCGGATCTCCTCCCCGTCGTCGGGCAGCCGCCGGAAGGAGTCGAAGAAGGTCTCGGTGCGGTCGCCCAGGGCGGCGGTGACGCACCCCGGGCGCTCGCCCGGCGCCGTCGAGCCGGCCGGGTGCTCCGAGGCACGGCTCCGGGCGGAGCCCGCCTGCTCGGTGTAGTCGGTGGCGTCGTCGGCCGCGAGGATGTCGGCGGTCTTCGCCTCGCTCCGGCCCTTGCGCAGGCCGGAGTTGAGGAGCTGGGACAGGTCGTCGCCGGCCAGGGTGTCGGGCCGGACGAGGGCGACGCCGTCGCAGGAGCCGGCGAGCTGCTGGCCGTTGCCGGCGAGCAGCGCGGGCTGCCCGCCGTTGACGGGATAGGACAGATAGCTGGTGAAC
The DNA here is from genome assembly GCF_016919245.1 of Streptomyces zhihengii. Lineage (NCBI taxonomy): Bacteria > Bacillati > Actinomycetota > Actinomycetes > Kitasatosporales > Streptomycetaceae > Streptomyces > Streptomyces zhihengii. The sequence goes on from NZ_JAFEJA010000001.1 coordinate 4,698,977, forward strand.
TCCTCCTCGGAGATGCCGAATCCGCCGATGAAGGGGATGCCGGCGGCCTCCAGCGGCGCCATGAAGGAGCCGTGCTGGCTGTAGGAGCCGACCACCGCGACGGCGTTCTCCTGCACGGCGCGCCGGGCGCAGGCGGCCGAGCCCTGCGGGGTGTTGTCGCTGTTGCAGGTCAGCACGCGCAGCTCGTGGCCGTCCAGACCGCCGCGGGAGGCGGCCCAGCGCGCGTAGGCCTTCGCCATCGACGGCATGCCGGGCATGTTGGTGGCCGGGGTGTCCACGGGTGCGAAGGTCATCACCGTGACGGGCTCCCTGGAGCCCCCCGGGTCTCCAGGGAGGACGCCGCAGCCGGCGACGAGGGACGCTCCCGCCGCCACGGCCGCCGTCCACACGGCGCGGACGCGGAGCACAGCGATCGAGGGGCGGGAGGAGGAGGAACGACGCCAACCGGTCATGGTTCTGCACAGTTCCTCCTCCTGGGGAACGGCACAGTGAGCGTTCTTCAACGCACGGTGACCGGGAGGTGAATTGCAGGGGCGGATCCGGGTGATCGAAAAGGGAACGTACGATCGAAGACGTGCAGCAAGGTTCGGTCAACCCTTCCCGTCGCGGCCGTCGCTCCTCCACCATGGGCGGCATGCCGCTCAATGACATGCCCTGGTGGCGCTGGCGCAGCAACGTGCGCTCGGCGCTGCACATGCTTTCCGATCCGGTCTTCCACCAGGAGTGCTGGCTGGCCGGCCGGGAGGGGTACGGCGACATCACGGACGCCGTGTACCGCCTGGTCGAGGACACCTGGCTGGACAACTGGTCGGCGGAGAAGTACGTCGGGACGATCTTCCGGGACTCCGGCGAGGCCGCCCTGGTGGACGTCGCCGTGCTGCGGGTGCTGCGCATCATGCACCAGGTCGGCCCCGACGCCCCCGTCTCCGCCTACCTGGAGCACCACGGCTGGCCCGAGGCCGTGCGGGCCGCCCGCGAGGCGCATGTGCGCCTCGCGTCCGCCGACGGCGAGGACCCCGACGCCCCGCCGCGCTCCCTGGACGTCCTGCGGATCATGACGAACAGCGCGTGACCGCCGCGGGGCCGCCCGCGGTCCGCTGGGTGGACCGTGTTCGGCCCGGCGCCGGGGTTGTGGCAGGCTACGGGGATGACTGAGCAGTACGTCCTGACGCTCTCCTGCCCCGACAAAAAGGGCATCGTGCACGCCGTGTCGAGCTACCTCTTCATCACCGGCTGCAACATCGAGGACAGTCAGCAGTTCGGGGACCGGGACACGGGTCTGTTCTTCATGCGGGTGCACTTCTCCGCCGAGGCCCCGGTGACCGTGGAGAAGCTCCGCGCCAGCTTCGCCGCCGTCGGCGACTCCTTCGGCATGGAGTGGGAGATCCACCTCGCCGAGGAGCGGATGCGGATCGTCCTGATGGTCAGCAAGTTCGGCCACTGCCTGAACGACCTGCTCTTCCGCGCGCACACCGGCGTCCTGCCGGTGGAGATCGCCGCGGTCGTCTCCAACCACACCGACTTCTCCGAGCTCGTCGCCTCCTACGGCATCCCCTTCCACCACATCCCCGTGACGAAGGACACCAAGGCCGAGGCCGAGGCACGGCTGCTGGAGCTCGTCCGCGCGGAGGGCGTCGAACTGGTCGTCCTCGCCCGCTACATGCAGGTGCTCTCCGACGACCTGTGCAAGCAGCTCAGCGGCCGGATCATCAACATCCACCACTCCTTCCTGCCGAGCTTCAAGGGCGCCAAGCCCTACCACCAGGCGCACGCCCGCGGGGTGAAGCTGATCGGCGCGACCGCGCACTACGTGACGGCCGACCTCGACGAGGGCCCGATCATCGAGCAGGAGGTCCAGCGCGTCGGCCACCAGGTCACCCCGGAGCAGCTCGTCGCCACCGGCCGGGACGTGGAGTCCCAGGCGCTGGCCCGCGCGGTGACCTGGCACGCCGAGCACCGCATCCTGCTCAACGGCCGCCGCACGGTCGTCTTCGCCTGACCCGCGCGCGGCCCCTCCCGGGGCCGCGTCAGCCCGCCTGCCCGCCCGAGACCGGGCTGTCGCAGAGGTCGTCGAGCACGAAGGCGCCCGCGTCGAGCTGGAGCCGGCGCTCGGCGTCCAGCCGTTCCAGCAGACGGTCGAGCAGCGCCGCGTCCCGCGGGGCGCCGACGAACTCCAGCACCGCCCGGTAGAACGCGTCCCGCAGCGTCGGCGGCATCGCGTCGGACGCGTCCAGGCATATCCGGCCCGCCGTGTCGAGGAGCGTCTGCACCTCCCGCGTCGCCGCCGATGGCGGCCCCGCGGCGACCTCGCCGCCCGGGAAGAACGGCCGCTCGCCCGGCGCCGCGTGCCCGGCCCAGCTCTCGCGGGCGTCCCGCGAGGTGAGCCTGCTCAGCAGATCCCAAGCCGCCGCGCTCGGACGGAAGACGGCCGCCATGTCCCCCGACACCTCGAACGCCCTCTCCTGACCGGCACGCTCCGCCCCGCCGAGATAGCGCGCCGTCGGCAGCGGCCGCACGTCGTCGCCGTAGTGCCGGCGGATGAACGACCCCTGGTGCTCGTGGGTGCAGTCGCCCCGGTTGAGCAGCCCGTACGCCCCGCCGCCGAGGGCCTCGAAGGAATCGGTCAGCGACCTCGGATCAGGTGCCCCGCCGTGCGCCGTGAGCAGGCGGCCCCACTCCTCCCAGACGCCCTTCGTGGCCCGCCACGGCGTCCGGCCGGTGGCCCAGGCCTCGTACGCCGCCGTGCCCCCGCGCTGGAGCATCAGATCCTCGATCCAGTCGGTGCCCGGCCACCCCGAGGTCGCCCCGGAGCCCATCCCCAGGCACCACACCGGCTCCTGGTCCGCCACGCGCGGTCTGCTCCACACCACCGACTTCAGATCGATCCGCACCGGCACCCAGTACGTCCGGGTCCGCGCCCCGTCGCCGGTGCCCGTCACGGTCACCTGCGGGGCCCACGGCGGAATCGCCGCACCCGCCACCGCCTCCGGCAGCGGGTGGGCACGGCCGTCCCTGGCGTACTCGGCCAGTTCCCCGGGGCTGCTCAGCACGGCGACGTCCGGCGGCGCCCCCGCCTGGAGCTGGGCCACCAGGGTCTCCCGCAGCGAACGCGTCCCCGTGTACACGTAACTGCGGCCCGTCTCCTTCTCGATGCTGTCCAGCGCCTCGCGGAAGGGCCTCTCCTCGCCGTCCGTCCACGGCCCGAGCACGACCAGCGTCCGGTCGTCCTCCGGGGAGGCGCAGCCGCCGGTGGCCACGGCCCAGACGGCGAGCAGGACGCCCGCGAGCGCCAGCCGGATGCGTCGACTCATGGCTGCGGCTCCTTGCGCCGGGGGAGACGGCCCGGATAGGGCCTGCCGTAGAGGAAGAGCGTGAGGCCGCACCCCAGGGCGCCGGCCACGGTGACGGGCAGGGCGACGTCCGCCGTCAGCGACCAGCCGTCCGCGTGCGAGCCGGCCAGGGCACGCGAGGCCGCGGCGGCCGCGTCCCCGATCCTGCGGGGCGCGTCCGCGCCCCCGGTCACGTACGCCAGCGCCGCCAGCTCGGCCCGCACCCGCTGCTGCGCCCCGTGCTCCTGCGCGCCGGCGGCGCCGAGCAGCACCGGGGTCAGCAGCACCGGCACCGAGGCGGCCAGCAGTTGGAGGCTCACCAGCCGCAGCCGGTCCCGGAGGAAGACACAGGTGCCCACCACGACGAACGCGAAGAGCGCCGTGACGAGCACGGCGACGGCCGCCGCCGCCAGCACCGGCCCGCTCCAGGCCGTCGTCTCCTCGTCCCGGTCCCGGAGCCGCGCCTCGACGTGCTCGATCCGGTCGAGCAGCCCGACCGGCCGCGCCCGCTCCTCGTCCTGCGGGACCGGGCTGCGCAGCATGCCCTCCGCGTAGTCCACCCCGGCCTCCCGCAGCAGCGTGCTGCCGCGGTTGCGGTCCGCCCAGGCGATCTTGTCGCCGTAGGCGACCACCAGCCCCGCCACCACCCGCAGTTCCTGTTCCTGGCCCCGGTCCAGCGCCCGGCTCTGGGCGACCCGGGTGAGGTGCTGGGTGGCGTCGGTCAGATGGGTGCGGTACGTGTCCCCGAGCTCGACCGCCCCGTGCGGGGTGGTGTGCAGCAGCCGCAACTCGGCCTCGCGCTGGGCCAGTCCGAGCGAGGTCCGCGCCTGCGCCAGCCCCACCAGCGCCGGGACGGACCGGTCGCGCAGCCGCTCCGTCGACGCGTGCACCTCGTGGAACGCCGCCGCCACCAGGGCCACCGCGATCAGGGCCAGCGCCGGCAGCACCAGCATCCTGCGCCGCAGGAAGGCGGCCGTCGGCCGCCGCCCGCCGGGCCCGGTGCCGGTCGCCCACGCCCACATCCGGCCCGGCAGCCCGCCGAGCGACGCCCGCAGCCGCACGTCCGCCCGCCGCAGCCCCCGCCGTGCCGCGCCCGGCCACGCGCCGAGCCCGCCCCCGCGCCCGCCGGCCTCCCCGCCGCCCATGCCCGTCCCCTCCGCCGCCCACGCCCCTCATGCCCGCCCGGCCGTCCCCTCACGCGGTCCCGGGCCCCGTCCGCGCGGCGGCGACCGCGCCGGTCGTCCGCCCGGGCGTCACGGTGCCGCGTCCGGCGGGCGGGGGGTGCGGCGGCGGGGGAGCAGGCCCGCGCCGCGGTGGCGGAAGCCCAGCGGCCGGGTGCGGAACGCGCTGTCCAGCAGCGCCTCCGCCAGCGCGGCCCCCGGCCCGTCCTCCGGATGCGGCACCTGCTTGGCCAGCCGCCGGTAGCTGTCCGAGAGCTGCCGGCGCAGCTCCCGCTCGGTCGCCGGCACCGGGAACGGCGCGAGCAGTCCGTCCCGCACCGGCGGCAGCGGATCGTCCGCGCCCTTCTCCCGGGCGGCGCGGACCAGGTCGAGCAGCAGTTCCTGGAGCTCCGTCGCCAGCCGCTCCTGCGCCCGCCCGTCGGTCAGCCCTTCGTGGCTCACCAGCCGGTGCGCCGCCGACAGCGCCCGGCGGGCCGACTCCACCGTGGGCGGCGCCCCCGCGTGGATCCGCACCATCGCCGTCCGCGCGGCCGTGCGGTGGCGGGAGTCCGGCGGCACGCCGGCGAGCGAGGCGAGCGCCTGGTCCGGCCGGTGCCGCGCGAGCTGGATGCGGGCGAGGCCGAACGCCGCCGTCCCCAGGGCGTGGTTGCGCCGCCAGACGGCGTCGTAGTAGCGCATGGCCTGGTTCTCGTGCGCCTCCCTCCGCGGGGTGCCGTCCGGCCCGTCGCCCGGGTCGTCCGCGAGGCGCTCGTGGCAGTAGCCCAGCGCGAGTTTGGGCGCGTACTCGCCGGGGATCGCCGCGTACACGTCGTCGAAGCAGATCAGCGCACGCGCCGGCCGCCCGCGGGCCAGCTCCACGAGGCCCTGGTGCCAGTCGAGCCGCCAGTCGTACGAGGCCCGGCTGCCCAGCAGCCGCCGCGCGTCGGCCAGCGACCGCGCCGCCCTGCGCAGTTCGTCCTCGCCGTCGCGCCCCCGCCACCCCGACAGCTCCAGCCGCAGCCGGCAGCGCAGCAGATGCAGCTCGGGCGACGGCTCCCAGTCCTCGCTGAGCTGGAGGAGACCGGCGGCGTCGCTGTACGAGGTGCGCTGGAGCTCCTTCCAGTTGGGGTCCTGCTTGTCCGGCTTCGGCACGGGCAGCGCGACCGCCGCCCGGGCCGGTTCCGGCACCCGCGCGTCGGGCGCCCGCCCCCCGGTCCCCGCGTCCGCCGCCCAGCGTTCCAGCGGCGGCGCCGCCCCCAGCCGGCCGGAGAGCGCCGAGGCGGCGGGGGCGAACAGCGACGACGGCTCGAACGTCTCCTCCCCGAGCCGCAGCGACCGCAGCTCCCGCAGCACCCCCTGCAACTGCACCCGCATCTCGCGCGCCGAGGCGTAGCGCAGCCGCGGATCGGCGGCGGTCGCCCGGCGCAGCGCCCGCTGGAGCGACTCGGTGCCGAGGTCGGCCGGGGGTTCCGGGTCCTCGGCGAGCAGCGCGCCGAGGACCGCGCCGACCGTGTAGAGATCGCCCGCCGTCGTCATCTCGCCCCCCGCGCCCGTCTCGGGCGGACGGTGGGTGACGGGCCCGGGGGCGCCGGGCTCGCGCACCCCCGCGACGTCGATCAGCTTGATGCCGTTGCCGCAGTGCAGCACGTTGGTGAGCGACAGATCCCCGTACACGAGCTTCTCGTGCTCGTGGAGGTAGCTGAACGCGTCCAGCACGAGCAGCCCGTAGACGACGATGAACTCCCGGACCCGCGGCCCGGCGAACGGCGCGTCCTGCCGGGCGATCCGCGCCGCGACCCAGGCCAGCCGCGCCCCGTCGGCGAACTCCATGACGATGTAGTCGGCGGGCTGCCCGCCGCCCGTCCCGCCGGGGGCGCCGCCGCCGTGACGCGCGTAGTTGACGACCCGGATGATCGCCGGGTGGTTCAGACTGACCAGCCGCAGCCGCTCCTGCCGGGCCTGGCGCACGGCGGCCCGGTCACCGGGGTCGAGCAGGCCCTTGAGCGCGACGGGCCGCATCTCCAGCAGCAGGTCGCGGGCGAGGAAGACCTGCCCGTGGCTGCCGTGCCCCAGCGGCCCCACCACCTCGTACTGCTGGTGCAGCAGATCACCGGCCGCCAGCGGGGCGGCCCCGGCGGCGGCCCCCGGACCGACGAGCGCGGCGGGATCGCGCACGGCGACCACGGGCAGATCCGTCAGTTCGCCGCCGGGCGGCTCGACCACGAACTCCCGCGCTCCCATGGGGCCGGCGAAGGCGCCCTCGGCGTTCTCCGCCTCCAGCAGCGCGGCCTCCACCTCGACCGCCAGCCGGAACAGCCCCGGCGCCGCTCCGGTGCCGCCGGGCGTGGACGTCTCCCCGGCGCGGCGGAGTTCGCGGCGCAGGGTGGCAGCGCGGGCGTGCGGACGGGAGGAGCGGGCGGCGGCATCACCGGGCAGCCGGTGCAGCCGCAGCTCGGTCCCGGCGAGGCGGGAGATCCGGGCGGTGATCCGCCGCGTCGTGCGGGCCTCCCAGCCCGGCTCCATCAACTCCTCCCGGACCCGGGCGAACAGCGGCGCGTGCGGGTCGCTGAAGACCAGCAGAAGCCTGGTCCCCCCGCCCGTCAGCAGCGCGCGCAGCAGATCCACGATCTCCCCGTCCGGCGACGCCGAACGGTCGACGGCGAGGAACGCGGCCGTCAGCGGGGTGCGTTCGGCGGCGAGGCGCCCGAGGAGGCGAGCACACGGGTCCGCCCCGCCGCCGGCCCCCGCAGCGTCCCCATGCCCCTGCCCGTCCCCGTTCCCGTCCCCGTCCCTGGCCTCGTCCTCGGCCGCGTCCTCGTCGGCGGCCGGCAGGCCGATGCGTTCCGCCGCCTGGCGGGCCAGCTCCGCCGCCGTGCGGTTCGTCGCGTCCACCGCGAAGTCGATGCTGCCCGCCCGGGGTTCCCCCTGCGACGCGGCCGGGACACCCGACGGGGGCGGGTCCGCCGGGCTCTGCTCCCGGTCCGCCAGGGTGAGCACCGAGCGGACGGTGTGCAGCAGTCCGCGGTCGCCCTCGCCCGCGAAGACCGGCTCCACCGGATCCGTGTCCGGCGCCCCGTCGAGCCAGCGCGTCAGCCGCCGCTGGAGACCGGGCACCCGGCCCGAGGCCGTCCGGCCGGGGTCGAGCGCGACGTCCCGGGAGACCGCCCGGGGGCCCCGGACCGTCAGTCCCAGCCGTTCCAGCGGGAGATGGCGCAGCAGGGTCTCGGTCGGGACCAGATAGGCGCGGTCCCTGCGCACCGGCGCCTGCGGAGTGCCGGGCCGGTGCGCCACGATGCCGATGACCCGGCGCGAACGGCTGTGCACCACACCGCTGCCGCTGTAGCCGTGGCGTACGGGGTAGGCGGCGCCGTGCGGGTCGAGCTGGACCCACTCCGGCGTCGGCGCCGGCCCGCCGCGGCCCATCAGCCGGGCCTCCAGATGCTCCCCGCCCGGCAGGTCCTCCGGGTACCCGGTGAAGTGCACCCGCTCGCCGCGCACCGGGATCTGCCGGTGCAGCACCGCCGGGGAGGCGTCCGGCTCGTGGTCCAGCTTGAGCAGCGCCAGGTCGCCGCCGCTCTGCGCGGCGGGCGGCACGAGGTACTCGTCCAGCAGCCGTGCGCGCAGCGGCTCCCGCGTCCCGCGCCCGAAGGCGGCACCGGGCACGTCCACGTACACGGTGCCGAGCGGCGCGCGTCCGCCCGACGCCCCCTGGGGCGGCACGACCGTGTGCGCGCAGGTGAGCACCAGCCCGCCGGGCAGCAGCACCCCGGCCCCCAGCGGGCGGCCCGCCCGGTCCTGGGTGCGGAGCAGCCGTACCCGCCAACTCTCCTCCACGTCGGTGGAGTCGGATGTGCGATACGACTCGCTCATAGCGTTCCACGATAGCCACGCCCGCCCGCGCGGGCGACGGTCGTGCGCGGCCTTCCCCGCCCGTGGCCGTCCCCGCCGACGGCCGTCCGGCCCGCGGCGCGCGCCGTCCCGGCTCAGAGTCTGCTGAGCGCGGCCGCCGCGAAGAGCACGTCCGCGATCGCGTCGCGGTCCCCGTCCTGGCCGGCCGCCGCGTCCTGCGGGGCCACGTGACCGGCGACCAGCCGGCAGAACTCGACGCCGTCGAGGGCCACCTGGGCCACCGCGTGGTCGGCGGAGCCGACCGCCGCAGGGGAGTCCAGGGCGATGTACCAGTTCCCGCCGCCCGAGCCCTCCACCTCCAGGTGCAGGGACCGGCCCGGCGAGCCCGGCGTCACCAGATGCCGGGCGGGACCCGCCAGCCCGGCCCTGCGGCGGTCGGCGAGCGCGGCCGGCAGCAGACGCGCCGCGAGGTCGATCATCCGGTGCAGATGGGCGCCGCTCGGCGGCTCGTACGGGTAGTCGACGGCGTCGGCGATGTCGTCCGCGTGGATCCAGCACTCGAAGGCGCGGTCCAGCAGCGCGTCCCGCATCGGCAGGGCGAACGAGCCGTACGAGACGGTGAGATCGGACGCGCCCCGTCCGGCGAACGAGACGGTGCGGATCAGGGTGTGGCTCTGGTCCCGCCAGGGCTCGCGGATCCTGCGCGTCGGCGGGCGGTCGGCCGCGCCCCAGAAGGACTCGGTGCGCTCCGCCGGCAGGCCCGGCGCCGCGGGCCCGAGCGGGTCGTCGAGCCCCAGCGCGGCCGAGACCAGCCCGTCCACGCTCATCAGATGGGCGATCACCCCGGCGACGGTGGTCCGCCGGTTCACCTGGCGCTCGCCCTCGAACCACCGCAGCCGCACCGGCGCGTGCCACTCCGACTCGCCGATGTCGCGCAGCAGCGCGTCCAGCCGCGCGGTCTCCGCGTCGTAGGCGTCGGCCCAGGCGGGCACGGGGATACGGGCGGGCCGGCGGCCGAGGCAGTTCTCCAGCACCTGGAAGCGGAGCAGCGGGTCGAGGTCGAGATCCCGGTCGGTGTGCAGCAGCCCTACGGCCTCCCGCAGCCGCAGCGCCTCCTCGGCGCAGGGCGCGCACTCGCCGAGGTGCTCCTCGACGGCCTCGGTCTCCTCCCCGGAACACGCGGACAGCGCCCACGCCCCGAGCAGCGACTTCAGCACCCCGTGCGTCCGCCGCCCATCCGCGCCGCCTCCGGCCCCGGCATCCGGCTCGGCGGCCGCGGGGTTCCCGTCCGGACCGGCGTCGGCCGCGGGTCCTGCGCCGGGGGCCGCCCTGCCGCCCGGTGCGTCCGCGTCGCCCTGGGTGCCGGGCTCCGCCTCGCTGTCCGCGTCGCGGCGGGCGCCGGGCTCCGCCTCGGTGGAGTCGGCTTGGTGGGACCGGTGACCCGCCCCGTCAGGGGCGTCGCCGCGGTGGGGGAGGGCGGGGCGGTAGGCGTCCGGGGAGAGGTCGTCCGGGGCCCAGCGGGGCGCCGGTATGCGGGGCACGCCCCGCACCTCGTCGTGCTCGCGGTCGTCGTCGCCACCGTCCAGGGGGCCGTTCGGCGTGTTCACAGGGATCGTCCGTATCCAGGGGGTGAGGAGCCCTCCAGTGGCCGGGTGTGCGCCGTGGACAGCAGTTGCAGACCGAGGCGCAGCCGGCGCCGCGCCTCGTCCTCCGTGACGCCGAGGTCGGCGGCCGTCTGCCGGTAGTCGCGGCGCTGGAAGTAGGCCAGCTCCAGCGCGGCCCGCAGCGGCGCCGGCATGGACGTCACGATGTAGTCGGCGCGGGCGGCGACGGCCGCCCTGCGCACCTTCTGCTCCAGCTCCTCGGCGGTGCCCCCGCCGCCCTCGGCGAGCGCGGCGGCCTCGTTCCTGCGGAGGCGCTCGACGGCCTGGCCGTTGGTGAGCCGCGCCACCCAGGAGCGCATCGAGCCCTGCTTGGGGTCGTAGGCGTCCGGGTGCTCCCAGATGTAGCCGAAGACCTCGCGGGTGACCTGGTCGGCGGCGTCGTCGTCCTCCAGGACCCGGTGCGCCTGGCTGTGGACCAGCGCGGCGAACCGGTCGTACAGCTCCCCGAGCGCCGCGGCCTCGCCCCGCGCGAGCCGCTGCTGCATCCTGCGGTCCCAGCGCGGTGGTGCGTCCTTCGCCATACGGCCCCCAGCCCCTGCGGTCCGAGCGTCCTGCCCTGCTGCGTCGCGCGCGGCGCCCCCTGTCGCGCGCCGTGCGCGGCGCACGGCGCCGGGGTACCGCCGTCCTGTGTCCTATTCGAATGTAGTGCGCCGATTGGCGTACGCACTCCCCTTTGCGGCAAGTACGTCCATGGGGCGGCCCGGCGTGGTAGGGCCTGCCGGGCCCAGGAACCGGAGTGTGGAACTCCGCGTGACATCCGTCGCGTTTCAGGGATGGACGGTCGGGCAGGGGGCACTGGACCGACGGCTTCCGGTCTCCGGGACAGGCCGGTTCGAGGAGGGGTGTCCCCAGATGATGCTCAAGGTGGTCGAGGCCCGCGAGGGCCCGTGGACCGTGCTGCACGTGTGCGGCGAGCTCGACCTCGTGTCCTCGCCCGTGGTACGCCAGCACGTCCACGACGCGGTCGCGGCAGGCCACCGGGACGTGGTCCTCGATCTGTCCGGCGTCCACTTCTGCGACTCCAGCGGGGTGGGCGTGCTCGTGGCCGCCCGGCGGCTGATGCGGTCGTGCCAGGGCAGGCTGCGGCTCGTGCTGCCCGCGCACGGCGCCGAGGACGGCTCCCACGTCAACCGCGTGCTGGCCGCGCTCGGCGTGCGCCGCCTCTTCGAGGTGTACGCGGACGCCACGGCCGCCGCCGACGAGGAGGCCCGCCCGCTCTCCGCCTAGCCGCCCGGGGCGCCGACGCCGGCTCCGGCCCCGCCGCGCCCCCGGCACCCGCCGCCGGGGGAGGCGCCTCCGCGCCCCGGCGATGCGCCCCGGCGCGCGTCGGCGCAGGTCGCGGCGGTCCGGTGCGCCCCCGTGCACCCGCCGGTCGTCCGCCCGTCTCCCGCAGGTCGCGGGCACGCAATTCCCCCGCCGTGTACACGCGTCAGGCCCCGGGGCCTTACCCTCCCCGCATGGACAGCGCAGAATACGAGCGGAAGATCGCTTCCCGCTTCGCGGCTTTCGACCAGGACCACAACGGCTCCATCGACCGCGAGGACTTCAGCAGGGCCGCCGCGGCGGTGCTCGCCGAGTTCTCCGTGACGGCCCGCTCCGACAGGGGCCAGGCCGTCTACATCGGTGCCGAGGCGTTCTGGCAGGGCATGGCGGGGATCGCCGACGTCGACGGGGACCAGCGGGTCAGCCGCGAGGAGTTCGTGACCGGCGCGGCCAAGAGACTGCGCGACAACCCGGAGCGCTTCGGCGAGATCGCCCGGCCGTTCCTGCACGCGGTCTACGCCGTCGCGGACGAGGACGGCCAGGGGGTCACCCCGCAGGCCGCCGCCCGTGTGATGCGCGCCCTGGGCATCGACGGGCAGATCGCGGACGGCGCCGCCGCCGCGCTGGACGCCGACAGCGACGGCCGGATCTCCGAGCAGGAGGTCCACACGGCCTTCGCGGCCTACTGCGTCACCCCGGAACAGCCCCGCTAGCGGAGCGGGCCCGCGGCCCGGCGTCCCGCCGGAGCGGTGCCGACGACCGTCCCGAGGCGCCCCGTGTCATCTCACGGGGCGCCGCACGTCGTTGGCCCGCGCGTGAGCCACGTCGTCCCGAGCGTGAGCCACGTCGTCCCGCGCGCGAACGGCGTTGGCCCGAACACTCTGGAGCGTCACCGTGTGTTGATATCGGGTTGTGTCCTCGTAAGCGGTCGTCACCGCCCGGAGTCGTCCCGGTGCTCCGGTACGCTCCGTGGGATGCGAGTCGCCGCGAGGACGAGGCCCCACGGCGCGGTCGTTCCGGCCGCCCCGGTCCCTCCGATGCGCCCTGATCATCCGGCATGGATGCGGGCGACGAGCCCGTGTTCGAGTCCCCGGGAAGTGCGTCGCACAGTATGCACCATGGGTACTCCTTCACGCTGGAATATGCCCGAAGCGCTTGTTGCGGTGACTGTACGTCAACCATGCTGTCCTGCAAGGGAATCACGTTCCGTGATGGCAGTGAGGCGCAAGGCGATGTGTCCGCCGGTTCGGATGGTGTGAGCGGTGCAGGTGCTTCAGGTTCAGTTGGAGATCGGTCCCGACCCCGCAGAGGTGGGGAGGGCCCGGAGATGGGCGCGGTCGCGACTGCTGGGATCGGGGCTCGGGGACGACGAGCCGCTCTCCGAGACGTTGATCCTGCTGATCTCCGAGCTCGTCACCAACGCCGTGGTGCACACCGGCTGTCCGGCCGTGCTGCGCATGCTCTTCGGCCAGGGGCCGTCCGACGCGGGCACGGTGCGCGTCGAGGTCGCCGACGCGAGCGCCTGCCCGCCGCGTCCCCGCCACGCGGACGGGGACGACACCAACGGCCGCGGCCTGGAACTGGTCGACGGTCTGGCCGACCGCTGGGGCTGGACGGCCGAGGGCTCCGGCAAGTCCATCTGGTGCGAGGTGGACCGGTGTCCCGGCACCGCCGCCCCCCATGTCGCCCCGCACGCCCGGGTGTCGCAGGGCGGTGCGGCCCGGCCCGCACCGTACGGGACCGATCCCTACGGCAAACTCCGCGCCACCGCCCGGTGACCCGAGCCCGGTGACCTCGCCCGGGCCGGCGGCCCGCGGCCCCGGCCGCACCGGTCCGCCCGGTGCCCCGGTCCGGCTCAGCCGCCGTCCGCCCCGGCCCGGAAGGTGCGCCGGTACACCGTCGGCGGCACCCCCAGCACGGACAGCAGATGCTGGCGCATCGACTGGGCCGTGCCGAAACCGGCGTCCCGCGCGACCTGGTCCACCGACAGATCGGTGGACTCCAGCAGATGGCGCGCCCGTTCGACCCGCTGCCGGGTGAGCCACTGCCCGGGGCTGACCCCCACCTCCTCGCGGAAGCGCCGGGTGAACGTCCGTACCGACATGGACTCCTGCTCGGCGAGATCGCGGAGCTGAAGCGGTTCGTGGAGCCTGCCGAGCGCCCAGGCGCGTGCCGTCGTCGTGGTCGCGAGCTGCGGTTCCGGCACCGGCCGGTGGATGTACTGCGCCTGGCCGCCGTCGCGGTGCGGCGGCACCACCGTGCGCCGGGCGACCTCGTTGGCGACGGCCGTGCCGTGGTCGCGCCGCACGATGTGCAGGCACAGGTCGATGCCGGCCGCGACGCCCGCCGAGGTGAGCACGTCCCCGTCGTCGATGAACAGCACGTCGGGGTCGACGTCGACGGCCGGGAACAGCCGCTGGAAGTGGTCCGCCGACGCCCAGTGGGTGGTCGCCCGGCGTCCGTCGAGCAGCCCGGCGGCGGCGAGCACGTAGCCGCCCGTGCAGATGGACACCATGCGCGTGCCGGGCCGGACGAGGGCGAGCGCCGCGGCGAGTTCGGGGGTGAGCCGGCCCTCGTCGAAGACCGGCCCCAGCTCGTAGGAGGCGGGGATCACGACGGTGTCCGCCGTGGCCAGCGCCTCGGGGCCGTGTTCCACCCGCACGTCGAAGTCGGCGTCCGTGCGGACCGGGCCGGGCGCGAGCCCGCAGGTGACGATCTCGTAGAGCCGGGCGCCGCCGGGCGCCTTCGCGCGGCCGAAGATCCGGTGCGGGATCCCCAGCTCGAAAGGGAGCAGCCCGGTCAGGGCGAGGACCACCACGCGGTGCGGTGACGAGGTCATGGCCCGATCCTAGCGAATGCTGTCCCTCGGGCCACTCGTTGCGGACCGTACGAACCAGCAGGCTGTCCGCGTGACCCAGACGACCGACCGCCCCGCCGGCCCGCGCCGCCCGCTCCTTCGCGCACCCCGTGTCCACCGCGCCTGGTCCGTGGCCGCCGTCACCTTCGTGACGATCATCGGCGCCGCGGCCTTCGCCTCCCTGCCCGGCCTGCTGATCGAACCGCTGCACACGGAGTTCGACTGGTCACGGGGCACGATCGGCTTCGCCGTCTCGGTCAATCTGGCGCTGTACGGACTGACCGCGCCGTTCGCCGCCGCGCTGATGGACCGGTTCGGCATCCGCAAGGTCGTCGCCGTCGCCCTCACCGTCATCGCGGCGGGGTCCGTGCTCACCGTCCGGATGACCGAGCCCTGGCAGCTCGTCCTCTACTGGGGCGTCCTCGTCGGCCTCGGCTCCGGCTCGATGGCGCTGGCGTTCGCCGCCACCGTCACCAACCGGTGGTTCGTCCGGCGCCGCGGCCTGGTCACCGGCATCCTCACCGCCGCCGGGGCCTCCGGCCAGCTCGTGTTCCTGCCGCTGCTGTCCTGGCTGGTCCAGCACCACGGATGGCGCCCCGCCGCCGTCACCGTCGCGCTGTCGGCGCTGGCCGTGGTCCCCTTCGTCTGGCTGCTGCTGCGCGACCACCCGGCGGACGCCGGCGTCGCCGCCTACGGCGCGGAGGGCTTCACCCCGAAGCCCCCGCCCGTGCGGGGAGCGGCCCGCCGGGCGGTGGGCGTCCTCCTCTCGGCGGCCCGCACCGGCCCCTTCTGGCTGCTCGCCGGCACCTTCGCGATCTGCGGCGCCTCCACCAACGGCCTGGTCAAGACCCACTTCGTCCCCGCGGCGCACGACCACGGCATGCCGATCACGGCCGCGGCCTCGCTGCTCGCGGTGATCGGCGTCTTCGACGTGGTGGGCACCATCGCCTCCGGCTGGTTCACCGACCGCTTCGAGGCCCGCCGGCTGCTCGCGGTGTACTACGCGCTGCGCGGTGTCTCGCTGCTCTTCCTGCCGATGCTGCTCGCCCCGTCCGTCCAGCCGCCGATGGTCTTCTTCATCGTCTTCTACGGCCTGGACTGGGTGGCCACCGTCCCGCCGACCATCGCCCTGTGCCGCGAGCACTACGGCGAGGACAGCGCGATCGTGTTCGGCTGGGTCCTCGCCTCCCACCAGGTCGGCGCGGCGGTGGTCGCCTTCGCCGGCGGTGTCGCGCGGGACGTCTTCGGCTCCTACGACGTGGTCTGGTACGCCTCCGGAGCCCTGTGCGCCGCCGCGGCGCTGATGGCCCTGGTCATCCGGCGGGCGCCGCTGCCGCGGCTCGTGCCGGGCGCGCCCGCCGCCTGAGGCCCGGGGGATCGGGCGGTCCGGGCGGCGGGATCAGGCGGTCCGGCGGCGGATCTCCACCATGAAGCAGCCGAACTCGACGGCCCGGACATGGACGAGGGCCACCGCCGGGTCGGCGAAGACCTCCGCCAGCAGCCCGTCCACCTCGCCGGCCCGCTCCCGGGGCAGCTCGACCAGGGTGCCGCCGAGGATCCGGCCGCCGGCGTCGTAGGCGCGCAGCACCCGGCGCGCGCCGTGCAGCGCGGCCGGGTATCCGGGCCCGGACACCTGCCCGTCGCACGGTTCGGCGTGCACGAAGACGGGGCCCACCTCGTCGTACGGACCGGGTTCGGCCCCCGTCCGGGCCGCCCAGCCGCGCAGCGGCGCGTACGAGACGAGGACCAGGCGCTCGCCGGCCCGGCTGTGCCGCAGGCAGCAGCGCAGCGGCGCGCCGCCCTCGTCGTCGGTGAAAGGGCGGGGCACCCGCCCGGCGTCGTCGCGTCGGCGCAGCCGCGCCAGCACGTCCGGTGCGACGGCGACACTCTCGTAGTCGGTTTCCATGCGCCCACCCTCGCCCGGGCCGGCCCCCGCCCGCTGGCGGCTTTCGGACCTGGCGCTCCCCGCTACCGGCAGGTGCGGGCGACGGCGCGGGCGATGCGGCCCGCGTCGAGGGAGAGCTCCCGCAGCATCCCGCTGATCGGGTTGGTGTAGCCGGTGAACCAGAGCCCGGGCGCGCCCGGCGCGCAGCGGGCGCCGCGCACCCGGGGGCTGCCGTCGGCGTCGAGCACGCCGAGGTGGCCCACCAGTTCCTCCAGCCCGCGGCGGTAGCCGGTGGCGGCGATCACCGCCTCCGGGGCGATCAGCGAACCGTCGCCGAGCGCCACCTTGCCGCCGTCGAGGGAGGTGACGGCGGCGACGATCTCGACCCGGCCGCGGCGGACCGCGTCG
Organism: Streptomyces zhihengii; assembly: GCF_016919245.1. Lineage (NCBI taxonomy): Bacteria > Bacillati > Actinomycetota > Actinomycetes > Kitasatosporales > Streptomycetaceae > Streptomyces > Streptomyces zhihengii. The sequence continues at coordinate 4,715,392 of NZ_JAFEJA010000001.1, forward strand.
ATCAGACCCACGTCCTGGACGGGGATGGCGCCCTCGGCGACCCGCGAGTAGAGGCCGGTGTCCGGACGGGGCAGGCCGTGTTCGGCCAGGTCCGGGACGGCGACCTTGGAGAGCAGCGCCCCGGCCCGGTCCACCAGGCGCACCGGCAGACGGCGCACCAGGATGCCGGTCCGCTGGGCGGGCCAGCCCGCGGTCGAGCGGCGCACGATGTGCGGGACGGTCCTGATGGCGAGGCGGACCCGCGCGGCGCCGCCCTCGACGAGGTCGACGGCGATCTCCGCCCCGGTGTTGCCCGCCCCGACGACGAGGACGTCCTTGCCCGCCCAGGGCTCGGGGTTCCGGTAGTCCCGGGCGTGCAGCAGGGTGCCCTCGTAGGTGTCCAGGCCGGGCCACGCGGGGATCCGCGGGGTGTGGTTGTACCCGGTGGCCACCACGACCGCGCGTCCGGTCAGTTCGCGTCCGCCGCTGGCGCGCAGCAGCCAGTCCCGCCCGTCCGCCGCCCGCTCGACGCGGGAGACCTCCACCCCGGTGACGATCTCCAGTTCGTGGTACTCGGCGTACTTCTCCAGGTAGCGGACGACGTCGTCACGGGCCGGCCAGCGCCCGAACGACCGCGGCATCGCGAGGCCGGGGAGCGCCGACAGCTTGCGGGTGGTGTGCAGGTGCAGCCGGTCGTAGTGGCCCCGCCACACGTCCCCCACCGCGCCCGACTTCTCCAGCACCACGGCCCGTACGCCGTGCCTGCGCAGCACGGCGGCCACGGCGAGCCCGCCCGGTCCGCCGCCGACGATGTAGACGGGCCGGTCGTCCGTGCGGTCGATGCCCTTGGTCCTGCCCTTTTCTCCGGCCATGGACCGAGAGCGTAAAACTTCCGTTTTATTGATGGGTCTCGGTCAAGACCGAGTTCGGTTGCGAATCGGTCACGCCCCCGCAACGGGAGCCCGGTTCAGGGCCACAGCAGCTCCCGCAGCCAGCCCCCGCCGTCCCGCCGGTACCGCAGCCGCACATGCCTGCGGCGCTCGTCCCCCTGGAAGAACTCGGCCTCCTCGGGCCGCAGTACGTAGAGCGTCCAGCCGGGCACGGGGGCGTCGGGCTCGGCCGCGGCCCGGTCCCAGGCCGCCCGCGAGGCGCGGGCCAGTTCGCCGCCCGATCCGAGCACCTCGCTCTGCCGGCCGGTCAGCGCGGCGGCGAGCGCTCCGGTGGAGCGGGCGTGGAGGTCCGCCTGCCCCTCGGCGGAGGAGCCGGCCGTGACGGTGCCCCGCAGCCGGATCTGGCGGGCGAGGGCCGGCCAGTAGAAGTGCAGGGCGGCGTGCGGACGGGCGGCGAGCTGCCGGCCCTTGGCGCTGGTGGCGTGGGAGGCGAAGTGCCAGCCCCGGTCGTCCGCGCCGTGCAGCATCAGGGTGCGCGCGTCGGGGCGGCCCTCCTCGTCCACGGTGGCGAGGGTCGCGGTGTGCGGCTCGGGCTGGCCCGCCGCCACCGCGTCGGCGAACCAGCGGTGGAAGAGGGCGAGGGGGTCGCCGGGCGCCGCCTCCGGGTCGAAGCCCGGCAGTCCGGGCAGGTCCCACACCCGCTGGGTGCGCAGCAGCGCGTCGAACTCCCGCTGCCGTGCGCTGTCGTGGTCGCTCATGGGGCCATTGAACAGCCCCTGCGGTGACACCACCCGCCGCCGGAGCGGTCCTCGGGACACGTTCGGGGGAGACGAGCACCGGAGACGAACAACGGCGGCCACCACTGGGGTGAGCCGCCGTCTTCGTGACAGGACGTGGGAGGGGCGCGGCGGACGCCGCCGCGCCGCGGGCTACTTCACCGGCTTCTTGCCGGTGATGCCGAGGTGGACCAACAGGGCCAGATTGGGCTTGAGTTCGGCCTGCTTCACGCCCCAGGTGGTGAAGCCCTTCTGGTGCGAGGCGACCCCGGCCAGCATGACCACCAGGGAGCCGGCCATCGCGGCCGGGTTCACGTCCTTGTCGACCCGTCCCTTGGCCTGGAGTTCCTGCACGGCCTCGGTGAGGGAGTGGGTGACCGAGTTGAGGATCTTCATGCGGATCTTGTTGAACCGCTTGTCGCCCTCCGCGGCGCCGAGGTCGACGACCCGCAGGATCGCGTCGTTGCGCCGCCAGAAGTCGAGGAATCCGTCCACGAGTTCCTCGGAGCTCTGCCATCCGGCCTTGCCCACCCAGGAGCGTCCGGAGACCAGATTCGTCAACGAGGCGCCGTCCTTGGCCATTTCCTCGGCGATCTCGAGGACGGCCCCTTCGACGTCGGGGAAGTACTGATAGAACGTCGCGGGCGAAGTGCCCGCCTTCCGGGCGACGTCGATGACCTTGACGTCCCGGTAAGGCGACGAGCTGAGCATTTCACTGAGGCAGTCGAGCAGTTTCTGCCGCGTCGCCTGACCGCGTCGACCGGCCACGCGGCCGTCAACGGTGCGCACTTGTCCTGTCATGCCGTCAGCTTACCGACGGGTGATCTGCGCGCGATTCGGCCGAGTGCAAATGGGGTGGCCGCCGGTCCCGGCGATAGTGTTATCAACAGCCTGTGGACAACTTTCGTGGACAACGGAGCGCGACGCGCCCTCGCCCGGGGTGACCAATCCGGCGAAAAGCTCCCCCTTTGGACATGTGTGCGAGCCGACTGCGCGCGCATGGCGTGCACCGCCGCTAGCTTGAGTGTGACGGGCACCACAGGGAAGGCGGAACGTCCATGGCCGAATTCGTACAGGGAATGCCGTGCTGGGTGGACGCGGCGCTCCCTGATGTGGAAGCGGGCAAACGCTTCTACGGAGAGCTCTTCGGATGGACGTTCACCGACCGCGGCGGAGACCGGCTCCCCGGCGGCCGGACCCGTGGCCGCTCCGCCGACGCCTACAGCGGCGGACGGCTCGTCGCCGCCCTCACCCCCAAGAGCGACGGCCGCATGCCCACGGTGTGGAGCGTCTACCTCGCCACCCCGGACGCCCCGGCGCTCGCCCGGCGGATCACCGAGAGCGGCGGCCAGGTGATCAACGCCCCGCTCTCCGTCGGCCCGGCCGGCGCCTACGCCGTCGCCGCCGACCCCGGGGGCGCGGTCTTCGGGCTCTGGCAGGGCGGGGAGCGCGCCGGCTTCGAGAAGCACGGCGAACCGGGCTCCTACTGCTGGACCGAGGTCTACACCCGGGACAAGGAGCGGGTCGACGCCTTCTACGAGGGGGTCTTCGGCTTCCAGGGCACCGATCTGCCCGGCATCGCGTCCGAGGACTTCCGCATGTGGTCGCCCGAGGGTGCCGAGCCGGGCGAGAGCACGGCCGTCGGCGGGCGCAGCGTCATCGACGACTCCCTGCCCGCCGAGATGCCCGGCCACTTCCTCGTCTACTTCTGCGTCGAGGACTGCGACGACGCCGCCCGCAGGGCCGCGGAGCTCGGCGGGCGGGTGCGCACCGCCCCGTACGACATCCCCTACGGGCGCATCGCGGAACTCACCGACGACCAGGGCGCCGCGTTCGCGGTGCTCGCGGAACCCGCCGGGCCCGGCACGGCGCGGGACGACGCCCGCGCCCCCGGTGAGGGAGCCGAGGGGGCCGAGGACGGCGAGGAGCCCGAGAAGCCCTGGCCGCACGACTCCCCGGGGCCCGTCCGCGCTCCGGACACCGGGCCCCGGAACGGCTCCGGCGAGGAGCCCGCGCCGGGGGCGTGACCTCACATCCACGCCCGATACGGGGTGAGACACCCCGATCCGCCCCCGGGTTCGCAACAGCCGCCCCGGACAGGAAGAATCAGGGTGCTCACCGCAGAGGGCTCGATGGTGAGACCCTGCACGGGGCGGCAAGAGACGGGCTCCATGACACGAGGGCCCGTACGGGGAGGTGGCACGCAAGTATGGAGCAGCTGACGCAGCACGACCCGAGACGGATCGGTCCGTTCGAGGTGCTGGGCAGGCTCGGTGCCGGCGGCATGGGACTGGTCTATCTCGCACGGTCGGCGTCCGGCCGCCGGGTGGCGATCAAGACGGTGCGCACGGAGCTCGCCGAGGACCAGCTGTTCCGCGTCCGGTTCACGCGCGAGGTCGAGGCGGCCCGGGCGGTCAGCGGCTTCTACACGGCGGCCGTCGTCGACGCGGACCCGCGCGCGGCGGTGCCCTGGCTCGCCACCGCCTACGTCCCCGCGCCGTCGCTGGAGGAGATCGTCAACGAGTGCGGGCCGATGCCCGCCCAGGCGGTGCGCTGGCTGGCGGCCGGCATCGCCGAGGCGCTCCAGTCGATCCACGGGGCGGGCCTGGTCCACCGGGACCTCAAGCCGTCCAACGTGCTGGTCGTCGAGGACGGCCCCCGGGTGATCGACTTCGGCATCGCGTCCGGCGTCTCCAACACCCGGCTGACGATGACCAACGTCGCCGTCGGCACCCCCGCCTACATGTCCCCCGAGCAGGCGCGCGACTCCCGAAGCGTCACCGGGGCGAGCGACATCTTCTCGCTCGGCTCCACCCTGGTCTTCGCGGCCACCGGCCACGCCCCGTTCCACGGCGCCAACCCGGTGGAGACCGTCTTCATGCTGCTGCGCGAGGGCCCGGACCTGGAGGGCCTGCCCGACGAGCTGCGGCCGCTGATCGAGCACTGCATGCAGATGGACGCCGGGCTGCGGCCCTCGCCCGCGGACCTCCAGGCGCAGCTCGCCCCGCATCTCTTCTCGTCCGGCCACGACGACAGCGGCACCGCGTCCGCCTGGCTGCCCGACCGGGCCACGGCCATGATCGAGACCCGCCGCGGCGGCGGACGCTCCGCGCCCCCGGCGGCCCACCCGCCCGCGCCGCGCCACGCGCCGCCGCCGCCCCCGACAGCCGCCCCTCGTGGGCGACCGGCGACCCCGGGGCGCGCACGCCCCGCCGTCCGTGCCGGACGGCGGCCCGGTCCGCCTCGCCGGCGCGGCCGGCGTCGCGGTCGGCCCCGGCCCCCGGGTGGCCGGCACCGGTCGCGTCCCCGACGCCGGGCCGGCGACCGGCTGGATCCGCCCGCCCGCCGGGGTGAGCGTCTCCGACCCCGGCACCGGCACCGCTCCCGCCCCCGGGCCCGTGCCGCAGCAGGAGCCCGCTCCCGGGCACTGGCGGCCCTGGCGGTTCCGGATGTCCAACGACGTCTGGGGCACCCCGGCCGTCGCGGGCGACCTGCTGTACGTCACCTCCTTCGAGGTCCACGCGCTCGACGTCGGCACCGGCCGGCGCCAGTTCAAGACCCGGGACGTCGCCTGGTCCATGGCCGTCGCCGACGGCCGCATCCACGGCTCCGACGGGCCGACGCTCTACGCGCTGGACGCCCTGACCGGGACCGAGCGCTGGCGGCTGGGCACCGACGCCTGGGTGTACTCGCTGAAGGCCGACCGCGGCACGGTGCTCACCGGCACCCGCGGCGGCGGTGTCCAGGCGTGGGAGGCGTCCAACGGCGAGAAGATGTGGGAGCTGACCGGGGCGCAGACCGACTTCGAGACGGCGGAGGCCGGCCCCGCGATCTTCGGGGACACCGTCTACGTGTGGAAGGACGCCCGGCTGCGCGCCCTGGAGGCCAGGACCGGGATCGAGCGCTGGTCGTACCCGATCGGCGACGCCGCCTCCTGCGGCAGCGTGCCCGTGCGGGTCACCCCGGCGCCCGACGGCTATGCGTACGTCTCGGCCGGCACCCGGGTCATCGCCTTCGACATCGCCTCCGGCCGGGTGCGCTGGCACTTCGAGGCGCCCGCGGTGTTCCTGTCGCCGCCCGCCTTCGCGCCGGGCCCGGCGGTCACCGGCGGCGGCGTGTACCTCGCCGACTACCTCGGCACCGTGTACGCCGTCGACGCCACCACCGGCAAGGACCGCTGGCGCATCGCCACCGAGTCGCGCCAGTCGATCGAGCCGGTGCTGGTCGCGGGCGGCAACGTCCACGTGGGCAGCGGCAGCGCCCTCTACACCCTCGACGCCGTCACCGGCACGCCCATGTGGCGCTTCGCGGCCGGCGGGGAGGTCGTGGGGGCGCCCGTCGTCGCCGACGGCCGGGTCCACTTCGGGTCCGCCGACCATGTGCTCTACACCCTCGACGCGAGCGGCGGCCAGCTCCGCTGGAAGCTCGCCACCGGCGGCGAGATCACCGGGTCACCGGTCGTGCGCAACGGTGTCGTGTACGCGTGCAGCAAGGACCGCTGCGTCTACGCGCTCGACGCGGTCAAGGGCACCGCGACCGGCCGGGGGGCCCGCTGACCGGCGGGCCGGGCGGGCATGTCACCCGCGTGGCGGGGTACCCGGGGCGGGCGTAGCGTCGGGACCGGGAGCGCTCGGCACCGGGAGCGGGTCCCGCCCGGCACCGGCTGACTCGACCGAGGAGGCGGGCGATGGTCCGCAACGTCATCGGTTCCGTCCTCGCCCTCACAGGAGCGACGGCCGCCGTATGGAGCCCCTTCCGCGACTGGTACGACGGCCGTCCCGGACGTGACTACCGCGTCCAGGACCTGTTCGACGGCATCACCGGCGCCGGGTCCGGCATCGCGGCGTCGGTGATGCTCCCGCTGGCCTTCGGCGCGCTGATCGCGCTGATCGGCGTGGTGCTGCGCTCGCGGCTGCTGGTCGCCCTCGCGGGGCTGATCGTGCTGGGCTTCACCGTGCTGTGGATGGTCCGCCAGGGCCAGGCCGCGGGCAGTCTCACGGTGAGCACCGACGGCCGGGGGCTCGGCGACGGCGTCGCCATGGCCGCCGGCGGCGGGGTGCTGATGCTGATCGGAGCCGCCGTGATGAGCGGCCGGCCCCGGCAGCGGGTGTACGAGCCGCACCCGGCGCCGCCCGCGGAGGCGGACGACTGGGGGCCCTACGGCCCCGATCCCACCGGCCCCGTGCCGTACCGGCAGAACCCCTACCACCTGCGGCCCGACGACGAGGCGCGACCGTACGGCGAGACGCGACCGGACGAGGCGCAACCGTACGGCGACCAGGGGCGTCGTGGTGACGAGGGCGCCCACGGCGATGGCTACGGGCCCGACGGGCCGCCGACGCTGCCCGCGCCGAACAAGCGGGACGAGTGGTGACCGGGCGCTGCTAGGGTGACGTGCGCTCGTCAATCGAGCCCTAGTACCTACCACTTTCAACGGGGGTTGAAACGTGAAGATTCGTCATGTCCGCGCGATCGCTGTCTTCGGTATCGCGCTGGTGGCCCTGACCGGTGCCCGTGGTTCGGGCGGAGGCGGCTGCGACAACAACAGCAGCAGCAGCTCCAGCAGTTCGGGCGGCAGCCACAACGACAGCGACGGCACCTCGGGCGGCTCCTCCGGCGGTTCGCTGCCCGGCGGCTCCGGCGCCGACAAGGCCGCCCGCGACGTGACCATCGACGAGTGCAAGTACGACCCGGCGACCAAGAACCTCGTCGCCCGGATCACCGTGAACAACAGCGACATGATGGACTACGACTACAGCGTCACCATGAAGTTCACCGGCGGCGCGGGCGGCACGGCCACCCCGGCGACGGCGATGAAGAGCGGTATCGCGGTCGCCGGCGGCGCGAGCGCGAGCGCCGAACTCACCACCCCGTACATCGGTTCCGGCGACGGCTCCGAGTACACCAAGTGCGAGGTCACCCGCGCCAGCCGCTTCTGACGCGGCGCCGGCGGACGCGGAGCCCGGCCCCGGGCCGGGCCCGCGCCGCGCCGCCCCGGACGTCCGGGGCGGCGCGCCGGCGGTCAGCCCCGCAGCAGGACCGGTATCTCCTGCCAGCCGTACGCGATGAACGACGGCACCTGCCGCAGCTCGTCCGGCTTCGCCGCGAGGGCCAGGTCCGGGTAGCGGCCGAAGAACTCGGAGAGGGCCGTGATCGCCTCGACCCGCGCCAGCGGCGCGCCGATGCAGCGGTGCACCCCCACCCCGAACGCCATGTGGTCGTCCGCGGCACGGGCCGCGTCGAACGCCTCCGCCGTCTCCCCGTAGTGCGTCGGGTCGGTGCCCGCGGCCGCGTAGGTGGTGAGCACCGCGTCGCCCGCCGGGATGGTGACGCCGTCCACCGTGACGTCCGTGATGGCGAACCGCAGCGGCAGCGAGGCGATCGACGGCTGGAGCCGCAGCACCTCGTCCACCACCTGGTCCCAGGAGAGCGTGCCCGCGCGCACCGCGGCGAGCTGCTCGGGGTGCTGGAGCAGCGCGACGATCGCGTTGCCGATGAGGTTGACCGTCGTCTCGAAACCGGCGCCGATGACGAGCAGCAGCGTGTAGAGCAGCTCCTCGTCGCTGAGCCGGTCCCCGCCCCCGTCGCGGACCCTGACCAGCTCGCTGGTCATGTCGTCGCCCGGGTTCTCGACCTTGTAGGCGATCAGCCCGCCGAGGACCGTGACGATCTGCTCCTGCACGAAGGCGCCGTGCTCGGGGCTCGGGTCGGTGGTGTCCATGACGGCCGCGATCAGCCGGCCGGTCGCGTCGGTCAGATGGTCCGGGACGCCGAACAGCTCGCAGATCATCCGCATCGGCAGCGCGTACGCCAGCAGCGCCTTCACGTCCACCGGGCCGCCGCCGGCGCCGGCCTCGTCCACGCCCTCCAGCAGCTCCGCGGTGATGGCCTCCACCCGGGCCCGCATCGCCTCGGTGCGCCGGGCGGTGAAGCTCGGGGCGACGAGCCGGCGCAGCCGGGTGTGGTCCTCGCCGTAGCTGGAGAGCATGTTCCGCACACCGACCCAGCCGAGGATCCACGCCCAGTCCGGGTTGTCCCCGATCGCCCCGAACAGCGACCAGTGCTGCCGCGGGTCCTTGGAGATCCGCGGGTCCAGGATCAGCTTGCGGAGCGTGTCGTAACCGGTCGGCGCCCAGGCCGGAATGCCGCCCGGCAGCTCGACCGGGACGACCGCGCCCTGGGAGCGCAGCCGGGCGCTCTCGGCGATGATGTCGGCCCCGAACGGGTCGATGGGCACACGGATGGACACGGTCATGCGCGGTCTCCTGCCTGGTCGGACGAGGGCGCCGGCGTGCGGTCGGGCGTACGCGGCGTGAAACGGACGGGCAGAGCGTTCAGCGAACGGTGGAACGGGCCCGGCCGCCAGGAGAGGCGTTCGCGGGGGAGCACCGGGTGGAGGTCGGGCAGCCACTGGGTGAGGCGTTCGACGGCCTCGGTGGCGATCAGCACGGCGGGCTGCTTCACCGGGCAGGAGTGCGGACCGGCGCCCCAGGACATGTGCGAGGCGTCGTGCGGGTGGTGCGCCTCGGCGAAGTCCTTCTCCGCGAAGTACCCCATCGCGCCGAAGGAGATGACGATCGGGACGGCGGCCTGGAGCCACATCCCGTGGAAGCTCATCGACCTGCGGGCGAAGTGCGCCCCGTAGTTGGCGAGCGGTGTCTCGTAGCGCAGCACCTCCAGCACCGCGTCCATCACCGGGCGGGCGCCCGAGGTGAGGGTGGAGTAGTACGCGGAGTTGCCGAGGATGCGCGAGAGCGCGTTGGAGATCAGGTTGGCGGAGGGCTCGTGACCGGCGCCGAGGGTGAGGAACACCTGCCAGGTGACCTCCTCCGGGGTCAGCTCCAGCGGATGGTCCAGCAGCCGGCTCGTCAGGTCGTCGCCGCGCTCGGCCATCTTGGCGCCGATGAGCTCCATCACGTACTTGCCGTACTCGACCTCGCCGTCGGCGGCCCGGGCGCCGCCCTCCATCATCTGGCCGAGCGCCGCGTCCAGCCGGCCCGACTCGCTGTCCGGCAGGCCGAAGAGGCTGTTGAAGACCATCGCCATCATCGGGCGGGCGAACTGGGTGACCAGGTCGGCCTCGCCGTCCGGCCCGAACCGGGATACCAGGGTGTCCACCGCCCGGTGCACCCGCTCGCGCAGGTCGTGCGGCTCCACGAGGTCGAAGGCGTCCAGCAGGGTGCGCCGGTAGCGGATGTGCGCGTCGCCGTCCGCGAACAGCGCGTTGGCCCGCCAGCGCATCATGCCGAGGATCGGCGCGTCCGCGGCGACGGTCTTCTCCCAGGGCCGCGGGTCCACGGAGAACGACTCCGTGTCGTGCAGCAGGTCCAGCGCCGCCCGGCGGTCGGTGACGATGTACGCCGAGACGCCGGGCGCGAGTTCGGCCCAGCCGACCGGCCCCTGCGCGCGCAGGGTCGCGTAGTACGCGTACGGGTCGGCGGCGAAGCCCTCCTCCCACAGCCGGACCGGGGCGGCGAGGGTGAAGGCGTCGGAGTGGGCGGGGTAGGCGTTCACCGTTCCTCCGTGGCCATGCGGTCGATGACGTGCTGGACGAGGGCGAGGAGCGCGTCGACGGACGCGTTGGTGTGCCGGGCGTCCACGGCGACCAGCGGGGTGTCCGGCGCCAGATCGAGGGAGCGGCGCACCTGCTCGTCGGTGTAACGGGGCGAGTCGGGGAACATGTTGAGCGCGACGGCGAACGGCACCCCCGACTCCTCGACGAGCCCGAGGACGTCGAACGACTCGGCGATGCGGCGGGTGTCGACGAGCACGAGCGCGCCGAGCGCCCCGTACGCGATGTCGTCCCACAGCGGGCGGAACCGCTCCTGCCCCGGGGTGCCGAACAGGTACAGCACCACGGAGTCGCCGAGCGAGACGCGGCCGAAGTCGATGGCCACGGTGGTGGTCGTCTTGTCGCGCACCCCCGCGAGGTCGTCGACGGAGGAGGACGCCTCGGTCAGGTGCTCCTCGGTGTGCAGGGGGCGGATCTCGGACACCGCGTCGATCAGGGTGGTCTTGCCGACCCCGAACGGGCCGGTCACCAGGATCTTCACCAGTTCGCGGGCGGTGTCGGGCAGGTGCAGCGACGCGGCGTCGGCCGGGGTGGCGGCCGTCCGGTCATAGCTTGAGGGCGCGGAGGCCATCGGCCACTCTCTCCAGCAGGTCACGGTCGGGCAGGGCGGCGACGGGGACGGGCGGGCGGGCGCCCACCAGCCCCTGGTCGGTCAGGGCGGCGGCGAGGACGCGGACGGCCGAGACCGGCAGCCGGAGCAGGGCGGCGCACTCCATGAGCGTCAGCGAACCGCCGTCCAGCAGGTTCAGCAGGGCGTGCTGGGCCGCGGGCAGACCCGCGGGAGCGGGCCCGCCCGTGCCGGACAGCACGGACAGGCGCTCCAGACTGTTGCGGCTGGGCCGGGCCACCCCTCCGGTGGAGAGGTAGGCCGGGACCAGCGGCCGGCCGTTCCGGCGGCCGGTCATGCGAGGGTGCCGCCGTCGGCCGCCCGGGGCGCGGCGGCCATGACCTTCTCGCCCAGCCGCGCGACCTGCGAGTGGACGCGGTGGCCGAGCAGGTCCAGGCGCACCTCGGGGTCGCCGAAGGCGGCGACGCACGTGCCGTGCTCCGTGGGGGCGACCAGGATGTAGCCGAGGTCGGACTCGATCACGACCTGGCGGAGCTGGGCGACGGGCGCGTCCGCGAACGCGGCGGCGGCCGTGCGGCAGGCGCCCTGGACGGTGGAGGTGATGGCGGCCACCCGCTCGGCGGAGTCCTGGGCGAGCGCCGCGGTGAACCCGCTCACGAGCCCGTCCCTGGTGAGCAGTACGGCGGCCCGCACGTGCGGGATCTCCAGGATCGGATCGAGCACCCAGGCCGAGTCACCGGTCTCGCGGCTGTTCATCGGGGGTCGTTCCCTTCGGTGGCGGCGGCCTGGCGGGCCGCGTTGGTGGCGGACTGCAGGGCCCCGAGGGCCGCGGCGGACTCCTCGGGCGAGCGGGCGGGGATACGCGGCGCCGGCGCGCGGCGGACCGCCTGCGCACCCTGGAGCGGGCTGTGGCGGCGGCGCTGCGGGAGCAGGTCGCCGTCGGCGGGCGGGACACCGGGCGCCGCCGCGGGGGCCGGCGCGGCCGCGGGCCCCTGGGACACCGCGGGGTGCTGCCGCAGCCCCTCGTCCGGCCGCTCCCGGTCGGGCCGCGCCTCGTGCCCGGCGGGCTGCCTGGTCGAGGGGGCGGCGCCGGCGGACGGCGGCACGAGCACCGGGTCGATGGAGCACAGCAGGTGGTTCTTGATCAGCAGCACCGCCCGCACCCCGCCGTAGGGGGAGGGGCCGGAGAGGTCCACGGAGAGGTCGAACTGCCGGGTGAGCTGCCCGATCGCGGCCAGCCCCATGCGCGGCGGGTCGCCGAGTTCGGAGAGGAGGATCGGCTCGCTGCCCGCCACCATCCGCTGCGCGGTCTCCCGCTCGTCGGGGGCCATGCCCACGCCCGCGTCGTCGATGGTCACGGTGACGCCGTGGTGGGCGCGTTCGAGGCCGACGACGACCGAGGTGTCCGGCGAGGAGTGGCGCAGCGCGTTGTCCAGGAGCTCCGCGACGATGATCGCGACGGGCTCGACGGCGTGCGAGACGAGCCCGGTGCCCGGCTCCAGGTGGTGCAGCACCTGGACCCGGTGGTAGCCCACCAGACGGGCCTGGCCGCCGGTGACGGCGTCGACGAGGTGCGACTCCTCGCGCGCCAGCCCGACCCAGGCGCCGCAGACGACGGCCGCCACCTGCGCGCGGCGCAGGGACTGCTCGTTCTCGTGGTCGAGCGCGTAGAGGGTCTGGGCCAGCTCGGGGTCGTCGTAGCGCTGCTGGAGTCCGCGCAGCACGTCCTGGAGCCGGTAGAGGGCCGCCTGGATCTCCCGGGTGGTGCCGCGCATCCCGGCTCTCGCGGCGGCGTCGACCCGCTTGCGCTCCTGGGCGACGGCCTGGCGCAGGGCGTCGAGCACGGCGTCCGTGCCGGCGCCGGCGGGGCCGAGCGGACCGGGCACCCGGACGTGCGGATGGGTGCTGCGGGTCGCCTCGGCGGGCAGCCGCTTCAGCGCCAGGTGCTCGATCTCGGCGGCGAACGCCGCGGCCGCGCGGTCGAGATCGCCCCGGGTGGCGTCGAGTTCGGAGCGCAGCGACCGTATCTCGTCCTGGTGGCGGTCGCGTTCACGCCGGGCGCGCAGCAGGCCGCCGCCGAGGACGAACGCCGACAGTGTCCCGGCGGCCAGACCGCCGACGGCCAGCTCGGGTATCTCGATCATGGATGAGGACCTCGGGAGAAGGCGGGTTCAGATGAGCCCTGTTGGGCTCGGACCCGCCAAGTAGACACCGTAGAGACGCAGTTGCGTTCGAAACTGCGCGAGATCCCCTTGTATGTGTCTGACTGGTGACCAATTGTCGATGAAATGAAGGGCGGCTACCGGCCGCCGGGGCGCGATACCGCCGCCGCGCGGCCGAAAGGAGGGGCGGCTCCGGCGCGGGCGGCCGGGCGCTGAACGGAGAAACGGCGCGGGCGCGGGCCGGGGGAACGACGCGGCCGCGGCGGCTCCCCCTCCGCGCCGCCGCGGCCGTTCCCCGTCGAGTGGCTCGGGTCAGGGCCTCTTCGGCTTCAGGGGCTCGGACGTGGCGTGGGTGTCCAGCGTGCCGATCCCGCCGCCCGTCGCGTGGGTGTCGAGCGTGCGGATGTCCTCGCCGGTCGCGTGGGTGTCCAGGGTGCGGATGTCGCCGCCCGTGGCGTGGGTGTCCTGGGTCGTCACCGCGTCCTCCGCGCCCGTGGCGTGGGTGTCCTGCGGCTTCAGTACCGGGTCCTTCTTCTGAGCGTCAGCCATTGAACTGCCCTCCCGTTGGTGGTTCCGTCGTGCTGTCGGCCCGTCCGGCCGCTCCCCCGATGGCTTCCGGACGGGCCCTCAGGGCGGCTCACCCTAGTCGGTGCCGCCGCCGTGCCGGCCGTCTGCCCCCCGACGCGACGGTTCGACACGTAGAGAGTGCCTGCCGGGGATAAACGAACGATGAACGGCGCCCGGGCGGGAGCCGGGCGCCCGCGCGGCGGCCGGCCGCACCGCGCGGACGGGGCGCGCGCGGCGGCCGGTTACGCGGCGGCGGGTCAGGCGGTGCGGCCGGTCACGCGGCGGCCGCCGGTGCCAGGAGCGCGCGGACGTCCGCCGACTCCGGGGAGCCCAACTCCTCGTAGATCCCCAGCGCCTCCCGCCAGCACACCTCCGCGCGGCCGGTCTGGCCCAGCGCGCCGAGGGCCTTGCCGAGGACCGTCAGGACGTTCCCGCGCCGCCACTCGCCCCCTATGCCGCGCAGCACGGTCAGCGCCATCTCCGCGTTGGACGCGGCCTGGGCGGTGCGGCGGCCCGCGAGGTCGGCCTCGGCCATCCGGTAGAGCGTCATGCCCTCCCACAGCCGCTGCCTGCTGTCGTGGAAGACCTCCAGGGCCTCCTGGAGGCGCGCCGTCGCCTCCGCGATCTGGCCGCTGCGGGTGAGCGCCATGCCGAGCGCGTACCGGGCGTTGGCCCCGCGCAGCGCGTGGCCCATGGCGTCGTAGATGTCGAGCCCCTTGCGGGCGAGGGCCACCGCGCTGGCGGTGCGGCCCATCGCCAGGTGGATCCGCGAGAGGTTGCACAGGGCCGAGGCCTCGCCGGGCTGGTTCTCGCCCGCCCGGAAGTCCGCGATCGCCCGCTCCAGATGGCGCTCGCCGTCCTCCTGGCGGTTCTGGTAGACGGCGATGACACCCCGGTGGTTGGAGGCCCAGCAGCCGGTCAGCGGATCGTCGTTGAGGCCGGACAGCCGCAGCGCCTGCGCCGCCTCGGCGTCCGCCTCGTCGAACCGCCCCGCGACCAGATGGGCGTTGCTCAGGGTCACCAGGGCGCGGCCCTCGGCCCAGGTGTCGCGCGCGGCGCGCGCCGCGTCCAGCACGGCGGCGGCGACCGCCTCGTACTGCTTCGGGTTGGCGCCGGACTCGCCGAGGTCCAGGGCCGCCCACAGCAGGTCGACGGCCCGGCGCAGCATGCTCGGCCGGGAGGACTGGCGCACGCAGGCCAGCAGCGGATCGGCCTCCGCGTACAGCCAGTCCTGCGCCTGGTGGCGGTCCGAGAAGGTCAGGCCCGCGTCCCCGGCCGGCTCCAGGTGGTCCACCAGCCGGTCGCCGGGGCGCTCGATCGCGTAGACCCGGGAGGCCGAGGCCAGGTAGAAGTCGAGCAGCCGGGACAGCGCCGCCTCGCGCTCCGACGGCGGCTGCTCGTCGCGCTCCGCGCATGCACGCGCGTAGAGGCGCACGAGATCGTGGAAGCGGTACCGGCCCGGCGCCGCCGACTCCAGCAGCGAGGTGTCGACCAGCGCCTCCAGCAGGTCCTCCGTCTCGTGCGGCGGCAGGTCCAGCAGCGCGGCGGAGGCGGCCAGCGAGATGTCCGGGCCGTCCGCGAGGCCCAGCAGCCGGAACGCCCGCGCCTGGGCCGGTTCGAGCTGCCCGTAGCCGAGTTCGAAGGTGGCCTTCACCGCGAGGTCGCCCGCCTGGAGCTCGTCCAGCCGGCGCCGCTCGTCGGCGAGCTTGGCCGCCAGGACCGAGACCGTCCAGGTGCGGCGGGCCGCCAGCCGGGAGGCCGCGATCCGGATGGCCAGCGGCAGGAAGCCGCACGCCGCGACCACGTCGAGCGCCGCCTCCCGCTCCGAGTCGACCCGCTCGGCCCCCACGATCCGGGTGAACAGCCGCAGCGCCTCCTCGGGCGACATCACGTCCAGGTCCACCAGGTGCGCGCCCGCCAGGTCGACCATGCGGACCCGGCTGGTGACGAGCGCCGCGCAGCCGGCCGTGCCGGGCAGCAGCGGACGGATCTGGGCCGCGTCCCGCGCGTTGTCCAGCAGGACGAGGATGCGGCGGCCGTCGAGCGCGGAGCGGTACAGCGCCGCGCGTTCGTCGAGGGTGTCGGGGATCGCCGAGTCCGCGGTGCCGAGGGCGCGCAGGAAGGCGCCCAGCACCGTCTCGGGCTCCGCCGAGCGGCTGCTCGTCCCCTGGAGGTCGATGTAGAGCTGCCCGTCCGGGAAATGGGTGCGCGCCTGGTGCGCGACGTGCACGGCCAGGGTCGTCTTGCCGACGCCGCCGATGCCGGCCAGCGCGGACACCGCCATCACCGAGCCCTCGGCCGAGGCGAGACGGTCGCCGAGCTCCTGCACGAAGGAGACCCGGCCG